>OX352322.1:5015750-5320000 GCA_947090765.1 Pseudomonas sp. MM223
GCTGGAAGACTTGATCAGCGAAATCCTTGCCTTGGCCCGGGTCGATGCCGAGCAGGCTCATGCCGAGCCGGTCGACCTCAATGCCCTGCTCGGCAGCGTACGCAAGGACGCCCTGCTCAGCGCGCCGGACCAGGACGTACGCCTGGAGGCGCAGCCGGGGTTGACCCTGCAAGGTTGGCCGACGCTGATCGAGCGTGCCGTGGACAACCTGCTGCGCAACGCCTTGCGCTTCAACCCACTTGGCCAGCCGGTCGAAGTCAGCGCCGTGCGTGAGCAGGACCGCATTGTGATCAGCGTGCGCGACCATGGGCCAGGGGCGGCAGCGGAACACCTGGCGCAACTGGGGGAACCGTTCTTCCGTGCGCCAGGGCAGGATGCGCCGGGGCATGGGCTTGGGCTGGCGATTGCGCGCAAGGCGGCGGAGCGCCATGGCGGGAGCCTGGTTTTGGACAATCATCCACAAGGCGGATTCGTGGCCAGGCTGGAGTTGCCCTCGGAAGAAAGCACAATTTGAGATTGCCAGGGCCGCCTTGCGGCCTTTCGCGGCGCAAGGCCGCTCCTACAAGAACAGCACCGCTAGAAAAGGCTGTGCAATACCTGTAGGAGCGGCCTTGTGCCGCGAAAGGGCTGCGCAGCAGCCCAAGCATGCTCGGCCGTTACTCGCCCCAGGCTCGGACGAAATCAGCAGTTTCCAGAATCGGCGCCGTACGCGGCTCGGTCAGCGGCGTGCCGACATACAGGTAGCCGATAAGCTCTTCGTTCTCGGCCAACCCCAGCCCCTTGTGCACATGGTCATCAAACGCCATGTCCCCGGTGCGCCACACCGCCCCGATGCCTTGCGCATGCGCGGCAATCAGAATGCCGTGCGCCGCACAACCCGCCGCCAGGCGCTGCTCGGACTTGGGCACCTTGAAATGGTCCTGCAGCTTGGCGACGACCACGATCAGCAACGGTGCCCGCAGCGGCATGGCGCGGGCCTTGTCCAGCGCTGCCTGGCTGGCATCACCCTTGTTCTGCACGGCCTCGGCGAACAGCTCGCCCAGCTTCTCACGGCCCTGGCCCTCGATGGTCAGGAAGCGCCATGGCCGCAGCTGGCCATGATCCGGGGCGCGCAAGGCAGCCTGGAACAGCGCCTCGCGCTGGGCGGCATTGGGTGCCGGGTCGGTCAGGCGTGGCACGGAAACACGGTTGAGCAATGCGTCGAGAGCCTCCATCGGCTACCCTCCTGGCAGTTGAATGTGCGGCCATTCTAGCGTTTACATCACCAGACCCATAGGTAGAATGGCGCCCTTCCGTTTCGAGTCAGAGCAGATCACATGGCGTTGCCGACCTTAAGGATCATTGGTTTCATCATCGGCATCTTCCTGATTACCCTCGCCGTCGGCATGGCCGTACCCATGGCGACCCTGGTGATCTTCGAGCGCACCGGTGACATGCCGTCCTTCCTCTGGTCGAGCCTGATCACCTTCATCGCCGGCCTGGCCCTGGTGATACCGGGCCGCCCCGAGCATGTGCACCTGCGCCCGCGTGACATGTACCTGCTAACGGTCAGCAGCTGGCTGGTGGTGTGCGTGTTTGCCGCCCTGCCGTTCCTGCTGACCCAGCACATCAGCTACACCGACGCCTTCTTCGAGAGCATGTCGGGCATCACCGCTACCGGCGCTACCGTACTCAGCGGGCTCGATAGCATGTCACCGGGTATCCTCATGTGGCGCTCGATGTTGCACTGGCTCGGCGGCATCGGCTTCATCGCCATGGCGGTGGCGATCCTGCCATTGCTGCGCATCGGTGGCATGCGCCTGTTCCAGACCGAATCGTCCGACCGCTCGGAAAAGGTCATGCCGCGCTCGCACATGGTCGCCAAGTCGATCGTCGGGGTGTACGTCGGCTTCTCGATCCTCGGCTCGCTGGCCTTCTGGTGGGCAGGCATGAGCCCGTTCGACGCGATCAACCACGCCATGTCGGCCATATCCACCGGCGGCTTCTCCACCTCCGACCAGTCGCTGGCAAAATGGGATATCCCGGCCGTGCACTGGGTCGCGGTGGTGGTCATGATCATGGGCAGCCTGCCGTTCACCCTTTACGTAGCGACCCTGCGCGGCAACCGCAAGGCACTTATCCGGGACCAGCAGGTGCAGGGTTTGCTAGGCATGCTGGTCGTTACCTGGCTGGTGCTCGGTACCTGGTACTGGTACAGCACCAACCTGCACTGGCTCGACGCCCTGCGTCACGTGGCGTTGAACGTGACCTCGGTAGTCACCACCACCGGCTTTGCCCTGGGCGACTACAGCCTGTGGGGCAACTTCTCGCTGATGCTGTTCTTCTACCTGGGCTTCGTCGGCGGCTGCTCTGGCTCGACGGCAGGCGGGATCAAGATTTTCCGCTTCCAGGTGGCTTACATCCTGCTCAAGGCCAGCCTCAACCAACTGATCCACCCACGCGCGGTGATCAAGCAGAAATACAACGGCCACCGCCTCGACGAAGACATCGTGCGTTCGATTCTGACGTTCTCGTTCTTCTTCGCCATCACCATCTGCGTCATGGCCCTGCTGCTGTCATTGCTGGGCGTGGACTGGATGACTGCATTGACCGGCGCTGCCGGCACGGTTTCAGGTGTAGGCCCGGGCCTGGGTGAAGTGATCGGCCCGTCGGGCAACTATGCCACGCTGCCGGACGCCGCCAAGTGGATCCTGGCGGCCGGCATGCTGCTTGGCCGCCTGGAGATCATTACGGTGCTGGTGCTGTGTATGCCGGCGTTCTGGCGTCACTGACCACTTCGGCGTCCGCGCCGAGGCGGGCGCGGTACTCGCTTGGGGTAACATCGAACCAGCGGCGGAACGCCCGGTAGAAATTGCTGGGGTCGGCAAAGCCCAGCAAGTAGGCGGTTTCCAGCAGTGTCATGCCCGGCTGGGCCAGGTACTGCTCGGCCAGCTCGCGACGGGTGTCATCGAGCAACGTCTGGAAACTGGTGCCCTCCTCCTGCAGCCGCCGCTGCAAGGTGCGCTGCGACAGGTGCAGCGCCTGGGCCAGGGTTTCGCGCTTGGGCTCGCCCTGCGGCAGGATGCGGCACAACACCTGGCGCACGCGGTGGGTAACACGGCTTTCGGAAAAGCGTGCCAGGTACTCCCCGGCAAAACGATCGTGCAGCACCGCCATGGCTTCGTTGGCAGTCGGCAGCGGCGCCTCCATGTCGGCCCGCTCGAACACCAGCGCATCGTACGGTGCACCGAACACCAGGGGTGAATGGAACGCCACCTTGTACGGCTCGACATTCTTTGGCTGCGGCCCCTGCACCAGCACCCGCCGCGGCTGCACCGGCCGACCGCTGAGCCATTTGCACAGCGCCAGCGCACAGGCCAGCGATGCTTCGGCACTGTGCCGGGTCGGCGGCAGGTGGTCGCCATGCACCGTCAGGATCAGTGAGTAGCCTTCGGCGCCAAGGACGAAGCTGAGATCGGAGCTTTCGGCGATGATGCGCTGGTAACGCACCAGGCGCTCGAAGCCCTCGGCCAGGGTGCGGCTGGACATCAATGCATAGCCCACCACATGGAACGACGCAGGGCGTACCACCCGCGCCATGTTCAGGCCGATGGCTTCGTTGCCCGACAGCTCAACTGCCAGCTGCCAGAGCCGGGTCATGGAATCTTGCGGGAAACGCGCATCGGGGTCGTCGAGGGCAGCAAAGTCCAGCCCCAGCTGCTTGAACATGGCCTGGCAGTCCAGCCCTTCCAGTTCGAGTGCCTTCACAATCCCTGATGCCCAGCTGGCTGACGTGGTTCTTTCGCTCATGACAGGCTTCTTTTTACCGACCGCTCCTGCGGTGAACCCCAAGGATACTCATTTGGCGCCTATTGTCACTGGTAGGCCCCGTCAGTCACTCTAGACTCGATTCAGGCTCCACGCCGTGCATCTTGTCCAGAAGTATTAATCCCGGAGCACTGCCATGAACCGCACAGCGCAGTATCGCAGTTTTGCCGAGTTCTACCCCTACTACCTGGGGGAGCACAGCAACCCCACCTGCCGCCGACTGCACTTTGTGGGCACCAGCCTGGTGATTGCCCTGCTGGCCTATACCATCGGCAGTGGCAAATGGTTGCTTTTGCTGGCCGTGCCGCTGTTTGGCTATGGCTTTGCCTGGGTCGGGCACTTCTTTTTCGAAAAAAACCGGCCGGCCACCTTCACCTACCCGCTGTACAGCCTGGCCGGGGACTTCGTGATGTTCCGGGATATCCTGCTGGGCAAGATCAGGCTGTAGATTTTTTGGGGCCGCTTTGCGGCCCATCGCGGCACAAGGCCGCTCCTACAAGGCCCGCGTAAATTCTGGACTCACGCGGTCGTTGCAGGAGCGGCCTTGTGCCGCGATGGGCTGCAAAGCAGCCCCTATGCCGGCTCTCGCATAGCCGCCACTGCCTGCGCCTCCCGCGCCTGCGCATCCGCCAGCCGATACAGCTCGATGCTGCCATCCCAATGCTCAATCAGTGCCGTGCACGACTCCACCCAATCCCCGCAATTGAGGTACTCCACCTCGCCCACCTTGCGGATCTCGGCATGGTGGATGTGCCCACACACCACCCCATGAAAGCCACGCCGGGTGCACTCGTGGGCAATCGCATCCTCGAAGTCGCTGATGAAATTCACCGCGCCCTTGACCTTGTGCTTCAGGTACGCCGACAGCGACCAGTAACCATAGCCATAGCGCGCACGCCAGTGGTTGAGCCAGCGGTTGAGCACCAGGGTGAACTCGTAGGCACGGTCACCAAGAAACGCCAGCCAACGGTGGTAACGGGTAATGACATCGAACTGGTCGCCATGGATCACCAGCAAGCGACGGCCATCGGCGGTCAGGTGCTCGGCTTCATCCACCAGCTGGATGTTGCCCAGGATCAGCTTGGAGTAACGCCGCAGGAATTCGTCATGGTTACCGGTGACGTAGATCACCTCGGTACCGCGCTTGCTCATGGTCAGCAAGCGGCGGATCACGTTGGTGTGGGCTTGAGGCCAGTAGATGCCGCCGCGCAGTTTCCAGCCATCGATGATGTCGCCTACCAGGTACACGCGGTCGGCCTGGTAGCCCTTGAGGAACTGCGACAGGTGTTCGGCCTGGCAGTCGCGGGTCCCCAGGTGCACATCGGAGATCCACAGGGTACGCACGCGTTGCTTGCGCGAGGGACGGGAGAGTTCGGCATGGGTCATGGAGAGGCTCCGGCGCAGTTTGCTGGAGACTGGCAGGCGCGCATGACAGCGCCGTGGCAAAACGGTTACGAGTGATGGCCTGCAGGTAATGAGGCACAATACGCACCTGCCCTGCGAGGACACACCATGACCGCCGGCCCGATCCTCTCGCTGCGCCACTACCGCGACAGCCTGATCGCTCACAGCCACGAACACCCGCAACTGGTGTTTGGCCTGCGCGGCCGCCTGGAGTTCGAGGTGCAGGGGCAAGGTGCCGGGATCGACCGCCAGGGGCTGGTAGTGGTACCGGCGGGCGCGCATCACACCTGCGCCAGCGATGGCGGTAGCCACTGCCTGGTGCTTGATGTGCCTGGGGAGCAGTGGCTGCACGAGCAGTTGGGCGAGCATGCCGATGCCAGCCGTCGCCTGCTCGACCGCCCCGCCGCGCTGGGCCTGGACGACCGCCAGCAGCAGTTGGTGGACTGGCTGGCGGCCAGCCCCATGGACGACCCGTTGATTGCCCGCCAAGGCGCAGCGCTGCTGCTGGCCAGCCTGAACCCAACAGCGGCTGCCAGCGTGCGCGCCAGCCAGCGCCTTCCCTATGCCGCATTCGATGCGCATATCGAGCAACATGCTGCCTACCCGTTACAGGTGGCCGACCTGGCGCGGCTGGCCGGGCTGTCCAGTGCCCGGTTGCATGCGCGATTCATGGCGGAGTGCGGGATGACGCCGATGGACTACATTCGCCAGCGGCGCTTGCTCAAAGCGCGGCGGCTGGTGACAAAGACCTCGTTGCCGATGGGTGAGATTGCCGCGCAGGTGGGTTACAGCTCGCAGAGTGCGTTTTCCGCGGCAATGTTGCGGGCGTTCGGGTGTACGCCATTGGCGCTGCGGCGAGAGCCTGGCGACAACTGACAGCAATCTTGCGACAGAAATCGTTGGCCTGTGGTTTTACACTTTGTCTGCACGGGCCTCTTCGCAGCACAAGGCTGCTCCTACAGGGACTGTGCGTATTCTGTAGGAGCAGCCTTGTGCTGCGAAGAGGCCAGTACTGTCAGTAGAGATCTTGAGCAAGGACCACCATGAACCACCGCACCGCCCTCGGCGCCCTGCACATTGGCGCGCTGTTCTTTGGCCTGACCGGCGTCTTCGGCAAGCTGGCCGCCAGCGCCAGCCCGGCAATCATCGTGTTCGGCCGCGCCGCTTTCGCCGTGCTTGCCCTGGCCCTGTTCGCCAGCCTGACCGGCCCGGGCTGGCAGCGCCTGAGCAGCCAGGACATCCGCCGCCTGCTGCTCGGCGGTGTACTGCTGGCCGGCCACTGGGTCAGTTTCTTCATCGCCGTCAAAATCGGCGGCGTGGCCATCGCCACCCTTGGCTTCGCCAGTTTCCCGGCCTTCACCGTCATCCTCGAAGGCTTGCTGTTCCGCGAGCGCATTCGCCGCAACGAAGCGGTGCTGGTACTGCTGGTCAGCATCGGCCTGATACTGGTTACGCCAGCCTTCGACCTGGCCAGCGAGGCCACTGGTGGCCTGCTCTGGGCACTGCTGTCGGGGCTGCTGTTCTCGCTGCTGTCCCTCACCAACCGCGCCGGCTCCGGCCGCTTGCCTGCGGTGCAGGCAGCGCTGTGGCAAAACCTGGTGGTGGGCCTGTGCCTGCTGCCGTTCGCAGCCCCAGGCCTGGCAAGCGTGGCGACCATGGACTGGCTGTGGATCGCGTTGCTCGGCATCTTCTGCACCGGCGTTGCGCACAGCCTGTTTGTCGCCAGCCTGGCCGTGATCAAGGCACGCACCGCCGCCGTAGTGTTCGGCATGGAACCGGTCTACGGCATTGCCGTGGCCTGGGTGGTGTTCGCCGAAACCCCTACCCTGCGCATGCTGCTGGGCGGCGCGCTGATCATCTTCGCCATCGTGCTGTCCAGCCGCATGGCCACCGAACAACCGCCCAAGCAGCGGCCACTGGCCGAGGGCGCCTGATCAGCGGTCGTTGTGGCCAAGGTCACGCTGCGGGTCGATCTGGTCGCGCACCCGCTGCTTCAGCACCTTGGCCTCGGGGAAGCCAGCGTCGGCCTTGCGCTCCCAGACCTGCACGCCATTGCAGGTGATGCGGAAGATGCCACCGGTACCCGGCTCCAGTGCCACCCGGCCAAGGTCATCGGCAAAAGTGCTGAGCAGTTCCTGGGCCAGCCAGGCTGCACGCAGCAGCCATTGGCACTGGGTGCAATAAGTGATGACGATTTCGGGCTTGTTGTCGGCCATGGTGAGGCATCTCCAGGTGAGGGGCCGCTTATACTAGCGGTCTTTAGCCCACGGTTTGAGACTCACGATGCACCGTTTGCTGTTCTGTTTCCTGCTTGCCCTCTGCTCGTTCACAACCGCCGCCGCGGAGCCTGCCAGGCCCAAGGTCGGCCTGGTGTTGTCGGGCGGCGCAGCCCGTGGCCTGGCCCACATTGGTGTGCTCAAGGCCCTGGAGGAACAGGGTGTGCGCATCGACGCCATCGCCGGCACCAGCATGGGCGCAGTGGTCGGCGGCCTGTACGCCTCGGGCTACAGTGTCGAAGAGCTGGAAAAACTCGCCACCACCCTCGACTGGCAACAGGCGCTGTCCGATGCCCCGCCGCGCAAGGACGTGCCGTTCCGGCGCAAGCAGGATGACCGCGACTTCCTGGTCAAGCAGAAACTCAGCTTTCGCGACGACGGCAGCCTGGGCTTGCCGCTGGGGGTGATCCAGGGCCAGAACCTGGCACTGCTGCTGGAAAGCAAACTGGCGCACACTGCCGATACCCGCGACTTCGACAAACTGCCCATCCCCTTCCGCGCAGTCGCCACCGATATCGCCAGTGGCGAAAAGGTGGTGTTCCGCCGTGGCCACCTGCCCCAGGTCATCCGCGCCAGCATGTCGATCCCTGCCGTTTTCGCGCCGGTCGAACTGGATGGCCGTTTGCTGGTGGACGGCGGCATGGTGGACAACATCCCGGTCGACGTGGCGCGGGAAATGGGCGTGGACCTGGCCATCGTGGTCGACATCGGCACCCCGCTGCGTGACCGCAAGCAGCTGGCCACGGTGGTGGATGTGCTCAACCAGTCGATCACCCTGATGACCCGGCGCAATTCGGAAGAACAACTGGCCAGCCTGCACCGCGACGATATCCTCATCCAGCCGTCGCTGACCGCGTTTGGCGTGACCGACTTCGGCCGTGCCCGGGACATGATCGACGCCGGTTACCGCGCCACCCGGCTGCTCGATCCACGCCTTGCCGCCCTGCGCCATTCAGAGGGCGACAGCAGCCTGGCCGTGGCCCGCTCGCCGCGCCAGCGCACGCCGGTAATCACCGCGATCAGGATCGAAAACGACTCCAAGGTCAGCGACGACGTCATCCGCTCGTATATTCGCCAGCCGATCGATGCCCCGCTGGAGCTGGACCGCCTGCAAACCGACATGGGCACGTTGTACGGCCTGGACTACTTCGACCGGGTGCAGTACCGCGTTGTACACAAGGGCAACGACAACACCCTGGTGATCAACGCCCGCGGCCGACGCGGCGGCACCGACTACCTGCGCCTGGGGCTGAACCTGTCGGACGACCTGCGCGGCGACAGCGCCTTCAACCTGGGCGCCAGCTACAGGGTCAACGGCATCAACAGCCTGGGTGCAGAGTGGCTGACCCGTGGCCAGATCGGCGACCAGCAAGAGCTGTACAGCGAGTTCTATCAACCGCTGGACGTGGGCTCGCGCTACTTCATCGCGCCCTACCTGGACTTCAGCTCACAGAATATCGAAGCCACCCTGGACAACGACCCCGTCGCCGAATACCGCCTGGAGCGCTACGGCTTTGGCCTGAACCTTGGGCGACAAATTGGCACCAACGGTGAAGTACGCCTGGGCGTAGGCAAGGCCTGGGGCGAGGCCGAGGTGCGCATTGGCGACCAGGACCTGCCCAAGGTCAGCTTCAACGAAGGCTTCTACGAACTGAAGTACTCGTTCGATACCCTCGACAACGTGTATTTCCCGCACAGCGGCGAGGACATTGGCCTGACCTTGCGCAAGTACGACAAGTCGCTGGACTCCGACCAGGATTACCGGCAATGGCTGTTCAACCTGGACAAGGCCATCAGCAGCGGGCCGAACACCTTCGTGCTGGGCGGGCGCTATGGGCGCACGCTGGATGATACCGAAGTGGTGACATCGAGCTTCGTGATGGGTGGGGCGCGGCAGCTGTCAGGCTTCCGCCAGGACTCGGTGTCGGGGCAGAACGTCAGCCTGATGCGCATGGTCTACTACCGTCGGCTGACGCCTCGGGCCTACGTACCGCTGGATTTCCCGCTGTACATCGGTGGGTCACTGGAACGTGGGCGCGCGTGGAACAACGACAACGAGTTCGACAGCGGTTACATCAATGCGGCGAGCATCTTCCTGGGGCTGGAAACGCCGCTGGGGCCGCTGAACTTCAGCTATGGCACAAACAGTGCGCATGAGCAGGCGGTGTACCTGAACCTTGGGCATACCTTCTAAGGCGTGCACCGTTCCTGTAGGAGCAGCCTTGCGCTGCGAAGAAGCCAGCCCAGGCACAGAACATCTTCTGTCATACCGGCCTCTTCGCAGCACAAGGCTGCTCCTACAACGATCGGGTTATCTCAGGACTTTTCGAGGTTGGCCAGGATTGTGGCATGTACGCGCATGCACACCTGCAACTCGGCCTCGTCCACCCCGGTAAACAGCTCCACCCGCAGCTGGTTGGCGATGGTTTCGATCTGGTCGATCAGCGGCTTTGCAGGCGGGCACAGCACAATCTTCTTGGCCCGCCGGTCTTCTACTACCGCCTGCCGCCGCACCAGCCCTTGTGCTTCCAGGCTGTCGAGCAGACGCGCCAGGGTCGGGCCTTCGACGCCCACGCTCTGGGCCAGCTCACGCTGGGTGGGGGCTTCTTCGAAACGCGCCAGGTGCAGCAACACCAGCCAGCGCGCCTGGGACAGGTTGAGCCCGGCCAGGCGGCGGTCCAGCTCGGCACGCCAGCCCCGGGACATCTGGGCCAGCTGCATGCCGAAGCGGTGTTGGTTGTCGGTCAGGGGCATAAGTAACTCATTAAATAGATCTAATTATTAGGCAGCTAACCATGCCCTGCCCCACGAGGCAAGGCTCGCGCACCCTTCATTGTTCGATAATCGTCAAAAAGCATGACAAAGGTCAGCAGATGGCGGTTCTGCCCTCGATCCGGTTGCCCGTCACATCTCGAACTCGGCCGCCAGCGCCGCACGCACGCAATACAGCACACCCTCTGGCACCCGCGCCCCGAACTGCGGCGCAATGGCCGACACCGGCGGCAGCTCGCCCTCGCCATCCAGGAAGGCATCCTGCACTTCCATCAGCAGGTCGTCCGGCAGGTCGAGGGCCTGGTCGAGGCTCAGCTCCTGGCGGCCCAACGCCTCGGCCAGCAGGCTGTACACGTTCTTCTCGCTGCAGTTGAGCTGCCCGGCGATCTGCGCCGGGGTCATGCCGGCACGGGCCAGGCTGACCAGTTCGTGGCGCAGGTCGAGCACCACTTTCGGCGCCTCCTCGGTGCCACCGCTGCTGTTCAGCACTTCGAGGAACGCCTGGCCATAACGCTCCAGCTTGCGCGCGCCCACACCGCTGACCTGGGCCATGTCGCTGAGGCTGACCGGCTGGCTGCGCAGCATTTCCAGCAGCGTCGAGTCGGGGAAGATGACATACGGCGGCACACTGTGCTCCTCCGCCAGCTTGCGCCGCAGGGTACGCAACGCTTCCCACAGCTCGCGCTCTTCGGCACGCACCAACTGGCTGGCCGGGCTGCCGCCGCTGGACGACGAGCTCTTGGCCGTGGTCTGCGGCTTCAGGTCGCGACGCAATTGCAAGGTCACCTCGCCGCGCAGCAGTGGCCGGCAGCTGTCGGACAGGCGTAGGCCGCCGTAGCCTTCCAGGTCGATGTCGACCAGGCCGCGTGCCACCAGCTGGCGGAACAGTGAACGCCACTCGACCTCGGCCAGGCCCTTGCCGACGCCAAACACAGACAGCTTCTCGTGGCCGAAATTGCGCACCTTCTCGTTGTCCTTGCCCAACAGCACATCGACCAGGTGGCCGACACCATAGCGCTGGCCAGTACGGAACACCGCCGACAGCGCCTGACGGGCCGGTTCGGTGGCGTCCCAGGTCTGGATGTTGTCGACACAGTTGTCGCAGTGCCCGCACGGCTGTTCGAGGGTTTCGTCGAAGTAGGCCAGCAGCGACTGGCGACGGCAGCGGGTTTCTTCGCACAGCGCCAGCATGGCGTCGAGCTTGTGCTGCTCAATGCGCTTGTGGCGCTCGTCACCTTCGGAGTTCTGCAGCATCTGCTTGAGCATTACCATGTCTTGCAGGCCGTAGGCCATCCAGGCATCGGATGGCAGGCCGTCACGGCCGGCACGGCCGGTTTCCTGGTAATAGGCCTCAAGCGACTTGGGCAGGTCGAGGTGGGCAACGAAGCGCACGTTAGGCTTGTCGATGCCCATGCCGAAGGCAATGGTGGCGACCATGATCAGCCCTTCCTCGTTGAGAAAGCGGTGCTGGTTGGCCGAACGGGTCTCGGCGGCCAGGCCGGCGTGGTACGGCAATGCCGGGAAGCCCTGCTCACACAGGAAGGCAGCGGTTTCGTCGACCTTCTTGCGCGACAGGCAGTAGACGATGCCGGCGTTGCCGCGGCGCTCGCCAAGGAAGGCCATCAGCTGCTTGCGCGGCGCCTCCTTGGGTACGATGCGGTAGAAGATGTTTGGCCGATCGAAGCTCGACAGGAAGCGCTCGGCACCTTGCAGGTGCAGGCGCTGGACGATCTCTTCGCGGGTTCGCATATCGGCGGTGGCCGTAAGCGCAATACGCGGTACGTGCGGGAACAGCTCGGCCAACTGCCCCAGTTGCAGGTACTCGGGGCGGAAATCATGACCCCATTGCGACACGCAGTGTGCCTCGTCGATGGCAAACAACGAGATGTCCAGGTCGCGCAGGAAGTCGAGCATGCGCGGCTGCACCAGGCGCTCTGGTGCCAGGTACAGCATCTTCACTTCGCCACGGCGCAGGCGCCCGGCCAGCTCACGTTGCTGCTCCGCTGTCAGGGTAGAGTTCAGCGCGGCGGCCGACACACCCAGTTCGTCCAGCGTGGCGACCTGGTCGTCCATCAGCGCAATCAGTGGCGAGACCACCACCGTCAGGCCCGGGCGCAGCAGCCCCGGCACCTGGAAACACAGCGACTTGCCGCCGCCCGTAGGCATCAGTACCAGGGCATCGCCGCCATTGGCCACGCATTCGATGATCGCTGCCTGGCGCCCACGGAAACTGTCGTAGCCGAAGATATCCTTGAGAACGCGCTGAGCCTGTTCGAGCATGTGCAACTCCACAAATCGCCGTACCATCCTGGATACAGGCTGGACGAAAAACCCGCTCCGCACACGCCAAATGCGTAAGCGGTTTTTGCCAGGCGCCGATAAAATCTGCCCCTGGATGAAAAATCGCGGAGTATACCGCAGCACCGCATTGCGCAGGGCACCACGGCGATAGACGTTCCCTTTACCCCGCTGCGCTTGCTTGGTGCTAGAATTCGGTATCGTTTATTCCCCAAGGTAGCCCTGTAATGTCCTTCGCCGAGCAACTGACCCGCCTGCAAGCCTTCCTCGACGCCGACGAGCTGCACGAAGAGGCGCTGGACTACGTCGCCGCCCACGGCTACCTCACCGCCCTGTCGATCAACGCCGAAGACGTGCCCGAGCGCGAATGGATCGACGCCCTGTTCGCCGAAGAGCCGCACTACGCCAGCGAGGCCCAGCGCACCGAAATCGAAGCCACCCTGGTGGCGTTGAAAGCGCACATTGCCCGCCAGCTGGCCAGCGACGAAGAATTCGACCTGCCATGCGACCTGGACCTGACCGACGAACCGGACGATTCCGACCTGCGCGGCTGGTGCATCGGCTTCATGGAAGGCGTATTCCTGCGTGAAGAGGCCTGGTTCGAGAACGCCGAAGAAGAAGTCAGCGAGATGCTGCTGCCGATCATGGTCGGTTCGGGCCTGTTTGACGAACAACCAGAGTTTGCCGACATCGCCAGCAACGCCAACCTGCAGGACGACATGATCGTTCAGATCCCTGAGGCGCTGAGCGCACTGTTCCTGCTGCTGCACGCCCCTGACGAAAAACCGGCGCTGCTCAAGCCACGCCACCACTAAGTCGCCTGTGCGCTACCTGCTGCTGGCCATCGGCTGGCTCAGCGTTGCGCTGGGGGTGTTGGGGATTTTCCTCCCGGTATTACCCACCACCCCCTTCCTGCTATTGGCGGCAGCCTGCTTTGCCCGCAGCTCGCCGCGCTTCCACCACTGGCTGGTCCATCACCCGAAGCTCGGGCCATGGATCCGCGACTACCTCAGTGGTGAAGGCATCCCCCTCAAGGGCAAGGTCTACGCCATCGGCCTGATGTGGGCCAGCATTGGTCTATCGTGCTACCTGGTGCCTCTGTTCTGGGCACGCGCATTCATGTTGACCAGCGCCGTGCTGGTAACCCTGTATATCGTCAGGCAGAAAACCCTGCATAAGCCAAAGTGACATTTTTTTGTCGCCAAATATCACTTTCGCCTAACCTCTGTTTTCTTTATTTGAAATGGTTCTGGAACCGCGCAGAAGCCTTGTATTTACTGGGCTTAACGACTTATTGCCCACTCGCTGGCGACATTTTTTGCCCCTCTTGTTAGACAATATGTGTCTTACGTGGCAATTTGATATGAATAAATCTTCTTATCTATCGCGTTGAATGTACTTAGCTGTGTTGTTAAAAACCTGCAACACTATACGCGATAACTTTATCGTCATTTTTTTGGCGAGCAGCAGGATCAATTCCAGGATCAGGGAGATGTACCATGCGCGTTTTGAACCCCATCACCAGTGCATTACTGTTGGCCCTGGCGAGTGCCAACGTACAGGCGATGTCGATCACCGAGGCCGTCCAAAGCGCCGTGGACTACCACCCGCAGGTCAGCTCCAACCGCAACAGCAAGCTGTCCGCCGATGAAGACGTCAAGTTTGCGCGTGGTGGCTACTACCCTTCCGTGGATTTGGTCGCTGGCTATGGCCGCCAGCGTTCGGACAACGCTACCACCCGTGCCGAGGGTAACCATAACAAGGAAACCCTCAACTACACCCAGTCCGAGCTGCGCCTGCGGCAGATGATTTTCGACGGTTTCAACACCTCGAACGAAGTGGGCCGCACCGAAGCGGTATCCACCTCCCGCGCTTACTACACCCAGGCAGTTGCCCAGGACGTAGCCTTGCGTGCGACCGAGGTCTACCTGGAAGTGCTCAAGCGCCGCGAGCTGGTCACCCTGGCCAAGAACAACCTGCAAGCCCACCTGCGCGTCAACGACCAGATCGGCCTGCGTAACGAGCGCGGCGTCGGCAGCACCGCCGACCTTGACCAGTCCCGCGCACGTCGTGCCCTGGCGGAAAACAACCTGGACACCGCCGAAGTCGACCTGGCCGATGCCGAGGCCAACTTCTTCAGCGTGATCGGCCGTGCCCCGGACGAGCTGGAAAGCCCGGCGACCATCAAGGGCGAGGTGCCTGAAACCCTCGACAGCGCGCGTGACAGCATGCGCCAGAACAACCCTTACATCAAATCTGCCCAGGCTGACGTCAACGCCGCCGAGCAGCAATACGAAGTCGGCAAGTCGACCTTCTACCCTCGCTTCGACGCCATTCTGGCAACCGGTGCCAACAACAACACCGGCGGCGAAAAAGGCCACAGCAACAACGACTGGCAGGCCGGCGTAGAGATGAACTACAACCTGTTCCGCGGCGGCAGCGACAAGGCCCGCCTGCAGTCTGACGCGCACAAGATCAACCAGGCCCTGGACATTCGCAACAACGCCCTGCGCGAGCTGACCGAAAACCTGAGCCTGGCGTGGAACGCCATGAACAACGCCAGCAAGCAGCTGCCGACTGCGCGTGAATACGCCGAGACCACCAAGCGCGTGCGCGCCGCCTACCAGGACCAGTTCGGTCTTGGCCAGCGTACCCTGCTGGACGTGCTGGACAGTGAGAACGAGCTGTACAACGCCGACCGTCGCTACACCGAAGTGCGTTATACCGAGGAGTTTTCGCGCTACCGCGTGCTGGCGACCATGGGCGAGCTGCTGAGCAAACAGCGTATTTCGCTGCCGCCAGAGGCGCTGGCTACCACGGAAGTGCGTACCGAGGCGCGTTTGCCTGAGATGCGTTGATCCGGCTTGAGATTTTGGGGGCGCTTTGCGGCCCATTCGCAGCACAAGGCTGCTCCTACAGGCATACGCGATCCCCTGTAGGAGCGGCCTTGTGCCGCGAATGGGCTGCACAGCAGCCCCCGGCCCTCACTCGGTGCCATGGTTACGCTGAAACGTCTCCACCCCCATCGCCTTGATTTGCCCCTCGATCAACGCCTCGAACGGTGCCAGCAGCGCATCGAAGCAGGCCGGTTGCTCCAACGCATTCAACGCCCCCACCACCGCCTCGATCGTCGACAGCGCGCCCACTTCCGGCGCCTTGCGCAGCCGATAACGCGAGGGTGCGACTGCGCCCAGCGTCACCCGCGGCAACCCCTCCAGTAACGGGTTCATGTACAGCAGCTTGCGCGCCTTGCGCCAGGTACCGTCAGGCACGATCAGCAACAACGGCGTGTGGTCGACCTTGCCATAGGCCGTCAGCACCTGAGCACCATCGCCCGGGAACAGTAGGGCCGGCCGATAACCAGGTGTTGCCAGCAGTTCACCCAAGTCATCGAATACCTCGCCTACCCGCAGCTCGGCGTTGTTCAGGCCAAGGGCAGCAAGGCGCGCGGTATTCAGGGCATGGGCAGTTTCACTGGGGTGCTGCAGCAGGATGACGCGGGTGCGGCTGTCGAGCGCTGGAATCAGTGGGCAGAGGCAATGGTCGAGCGGGCGCAGGCAGCGCTCGCAGCGGGGTCTGGGCATGGGGTTCTCCTTGGCGGGAACAGTTTGCCACAGAACCGGGGCCCGCTTTGCGGGCCATTCGCAGCACAAGGCTGCTCCTACAGGGACGCGCATGCCTTTGGAGGTGCAGCCTTGCGCTGGGAATGGGCCGCAAGGCGGCCCCGGCGATCTCAACGGTTGAAACGCTCCGCCAGGCTGTGCAGGTACTCCGCCATGCGCTCCAGGTCCTGGCTGATTTCTGCCCCCTGCCTGGCCTGCCCGGCACTCTGGTCACACAACTGGGCAATCCTCACGATCTGCTGGTTGATGTCCTCGGCCACATGGCTCTGCTGCTCCGACGCCGTCGCCATCTGCTGGCTCATGCCGGTGATGCGGCTGACCGCCTGGGCAATCCCGCTCAACGCCGCCTGCACTGCCTCTACGCTGTGCACGCTGTCCCGCGAGATCTGCTCACCCCGGTTGGCGGTGCTCACTGCCCGCTCTGCCCCCGCGCGCAACGAGGCGATGATGTGGTGAATCTCATCGGTGGATGCGCGGGTACGCTGGGCCAGCGAGCGCACTTCATCGGCCACCACGGCAAACCCCCGCCCCTGCTCACCCGCGCGCGCCGCCTCGATGGCAGCGTTGAGCGCCAGCAGGTTGGTCTGCTCGGCAATCGAGGTAATCACATCGACCACGCTACCGATAGACTGGGTCTGCTCGGCCAGGGCATTGACCGCCTGACCGATGTCATTGACGGCATCACTCATGCTGCCCATGGCCTTGAGGCTCTGCAACGCCAGCTCGCTGCCATGCTGCGCAAGCTGGTCGGCATCGCCGGCCGCATGCGCCGTGCTTTGCACATTGTGGGTGACTTGCTGGATGGTCGCCGCCATCTGCGCAATGGCCGTGGCCGATTGGTCGGTCTCATTGCGCTGGCGGTCTAGCATCTGCGCCTGGGCATCGGACAGATCGGACGACTGCGCAGCCCGCGACTTCACCCCAACCCCGGCATCCACCAAGCGGGTCAAGGCCGTTTGCAAGCGCGCTTCCTCGCTGATGATGGCCAGGTCAAGCTGGCCTTGCAGGCCCGGGTTGTCACTGTAGGTGAGCGCCACCAACGGGCTGGTGAAGGCCTTGGGGTGCTCGGCCAACGTGCGGCGGATAGCCTGGTTCTGCCGGTGCTCGACCAGGTACCAGGCCAACAGCAGGCTGGCCATCAGTACCCCAAGCGCTGCATAGGCCGGCAGCCACAAGTAACCGGCAGCCGACAGCAGGCCTGCGCCGATCAGCGGCCAGCCGTGGGCCAACCCATGCCCCAACCTCGCCACCCAAGGCACGGCTGAGCGGCCAGCCCGCAGGCGTGCATACAGCGCCTCGGCACGGCGAATCTGCTCGCGCGTGGGCACCGAGCGCACCGACTCGTAACCACTGATGCGGCCCTGCTCGTAGATCGCCGTGACGTAGGCGCTAACCCAGTAGTAGTCGCCGTTCTTTGCCCGGTTCTTGACCACTCCCATCCAGGGTTTGCCCTGCTTGATCGTTTCCCACATATGCCCGAACACCGATGGCGGCATATCCGGGTGGCGCACCAGGTTGTGCGGTTGACCGACCAACTCGTCGTAGGTGAACCCGCTGATCGCCACGAAGGCTTCGTTGCAGTAAGTGATGCGGCTGTTGAGGTCCGTGGTGGAAATCAGGCGTTGATCGCTGGAGAAGGTTCTTTCGTGCTCAGTGACGGGCAAATTCATGCGCATCTGGGCGATCCTTGCAGGATGAAATAAGGGGAAAATCATCAGCGCAAGTTGATATGTAGCAGAGCGCTATCAGGTTAGCGGTCAGCTTTTGCCGGAATTTAACGCCGCCCGACGGAATGCATGAATGTGTCGCGTCTCAGCCCACGTTCAGCTGGCTTTTCAGCAGGTCGCGGAAGGTCTGGATCAGGGGTTCACGGCTACGCCCGCGGCGAATGATCAGCGAGAACGGCGCCTGATAGCCAAAGGTCGACGGCGACAGCACGCGCAAGTCGCCCTTGTCGACCCAGGCCTGGGCATAGTGCTCGGGCAGGTAGCCGATATAGGCGCCGGAAAGGATCAGAATCAACTGCGCCTCCATGCTCTCAACCGTCGCCGCGCTGTGCTTGAAGCCATGCCGGGCCAGCTCGGCCTGGCTCCAGTAGCCGCGCCCGACCATGCGCTGCTGCGTCACCACCTGCTCGGGGATGCGCCGCTCGTTGTACAACGGGTGGCGGCTGCTGCAGTACAACCAGTGCTGTTCACGGTACAACGGCTGGTAGAGCAGGCCGCTCATGCGCGAGGAAAACGCGCCAATGGCCAGGTCCAGGCGGTTGTCCTGCACACCCAGTTGCAACTCGTAAGGGCTGGACACCGACAGGTGCAGGTGCACCGCCGGGTGCTCCTGGCTGTAGGCGCCGATAGCTTCGGCCAGCGGCAAGGCCCGGTCACCGACCGTGGAGTCGATAACCCCAAGGTTGAGGGTGCCACGCAACTCGCCCTTGAGGGCAGCAGCATACTGCTCGAAGCCATCCAGTTCGGCCAGAAGCCGCAGGGTTTCCTGGTGGAACAGCTCACCCTTGCTGGTCAGGCTGAAGCCGCCACGGCCGCGATGGCACAGCACGATACCCAGCGCGCCCTCCAACTGGCTCATGTAGGTGCTGATAGCCGAGGTCGACAGGTTCAGCTCGCGCTGCGCGTTGGCGAAACCCTGGTGGCGCACCACGCTGATGAAGATGCGCAGCAGTTTCAGGTCGGGCAAGGTCGAGGCCATGGTGCAACGATTCCGCAAGGGTATTTGCGCGCAGTCTAACCGCTCTGCCGGCCTTTAGTTCAGAAAATCCTGAACTAAGTATTTGTCGGTAGCGATTCTTCCCCGGCACTACCTTGAGCAGACTTGGCCGAAATGTCCCTGCCCGCCGGCAAAACCACACTTGAAAGGCGCGCGGCGGCACAGGTTCGAACAAACAAAACAATCGACCGACTGATGAGGCCCACCGTGGACAAGACTCTCCACCAACCACTGGGCGGCAACGAAATGCCGCGTTTCGGCGGCATCGCCACCATGCTCCGTCTCCCCCACCTGCAAAGCGCCCAAGGCCTGGATGCCGCCTTCATCGGCGTACCCCTGGACATCGGCACCTCGCTGCGCTCCGGCACCCGCTTCGGCCCGCGGCAGATCCGCGCCGAATCGGTAATGATCCGCCCGTACAACATGGCCACCGGTGCCGCCCCGTTCGACTCGCTGTCGGTAGCCGACATCGGTGACGTGGCAATCAACACCTTCAACCTGCTGGACGCCGTGCGCATCATCGAAGAAGCGTATGACGAGATCGTCGAGCACAACGTCATCCCCATGACCCTGGGTGGCGACCACACCATCACCCTGCCGATCCTGCGTGCGCTGCACAAGAAGCACGGCAAGATCGGCCTGGTGCACATCGACGCCCACGCCGACGTCAACGACCACATGTTCGGCGAGAAGATCGCCCACGGCACCACCTTCCGCCGCGCCGTGGAAGAAGGCCTGCTCGATTGCGACCGCGTGGTACAGATCGGCCTGCGCGCCCAGGGCTACACCGCCGACGACTTCAACTGGAGCCGCCGTCAGGGCTTCCGCGTGGTCCAGGCCGAAGAGTGCTGGCACAAATCGCTGGAACCACTGATGGCCGAAGTACGGGAAAAAGTCGGCGGCGGCCCGGTGTACCTGTCGTTCGACATCGACGGCATCGACCCGGCCTGGGCGCCCGGCACCGGCACCCCGGAAATCGGCGGCTTGACCACCATCCAGGCGATGGAGATCATTCGCGGCTGCCACGGCCTGGACCTGATCGGCTGTGACCTCGTCGAAGTCTCCCCGCCTTACGACACCACCGGCAACACCTCGCTGCTCGGTGCCAACCTGCTGTTCGAGATGCTCTGCGTGCTACCGGGCGTCGTGCGTCGTTAATACCGCTACACCCCGGCAGGAGCCATGAGGGAGGGCCACAGAGGCCCGCCAACAACACGACAAGACCGCCGGGCGCCGTGAACCGCCCGCGTGGTCGATCTCGCCATAATAAAGATAATCGGGAGAACCCCAATGGCCTTGGACATCATTGTTGTAATGATCTACACCGCCGGCATGCTCGGGCTTGGCTGGTACGGCATGCGGCGCGCGAAAACCCATGAAGACTACCTGGTAGCCGGGCGCAACCTCGGCCCGGTGTTGTACATGGGCACCATGGCCACTACCGTGCTTGGTGGCGCTTCCACCGTCGGCACCGTGCGTTTGGGCTACGTCCACGGCATTTCTGGCTTCTGGCTGTGCGCAGCCTTGGGCCTGGGCATCATCGCCATCAACCTGTTCCTGGCCAAACCGTTGCTGCGCTTGCGCATCTTCACCGTGACCCAGGTGCTTGAGCAACGCTACAACCCGACCGCACGCCAGGCCAGCGCCGTGATCATGCTGGCTTACGCGCTGATGATCGGCGTCACCTCGACACTGGCCATGGCCACCGTATTGCAGGTGCTGCTGGACCTGCCGTTCTGGGCTTCGCTGCTGCTCGGCGGCGGTGTGGTGGTGCTGTACTCCACCATTGGCGGCATGTGGTCGCTGACCCTGACCGACATCGTCCAGTTCGTGATCAAGACCGTCGGCCTGATGTTCATCCTGCTGCCGGTGTGCCTGTACAAGGCTGGTGGCTGGGACACCCTGGTGGCCAAATTGCCAGCGGCCAGCTTCCAGCTGACCACCATTGGCTGGGACACCATCATCACCTACTTCCTGATCTATTTCTTCGGCATCCTGATCGGCCAGGATATCTGGCAGCGTGTGTTCACCGCCCGTGACGAAAAGGTCTGCCAGCGTGCCGGTACCGTTGCCGGTGTTTACTGTGTGGTGTACGGCCTGGCCTGCGCTGCCATCGGCATGGCGGCCCATGTGCTGATGCCTGACCTGGCCAACCCGAACAACGCCTTTGCAGAGATGATCAAGAGCACCTTGCCCGATGGCATCCGTGGCCTGCTGATGGCCGCAGCCCTGGCAGCCATGATGTCCACCGCCAGTGCCGGCCTGCTGGCCGCCTCGACCACCGTTACCGAAGACCTGCTGCCCAAGCTGCGCGGCGGCAAACAGTCGAGCCTGGGCATGAGCCGCCTGTTCACCTTGCTCACCGGCCTGGTGGTGCTGGGGATCGCGCTGATGGTCAACGACGTGATCAACGCGTTGACCCTGGCCTACAACCTGCTGGTTGGCGGCATGCTGATCCCGCTGATCGGGGCGATCTTCTGGAAACGTGCGACCACGGCCGGCGCGATTGCCAGCATGTCGCTGGGCTTTGCCACGGCGCTGCTGTTCATGTTCAAGGACGGGCTGGAGGCCAACACGCCGATCTACTACAGCCTGGCGATTGGCTTGGTGAGCTTTGTGGTGGTTAGCCTGATGTCGCGCAAACCAGTCGGTGCTGTGAACCTGGCCTGATAGGTCTCGGCTGCCTGAACTGGCCCTATCGCCGGCAAGCCAGCTCCCACAAAGAATGCACAGGACCTGAGGCTTGTGCAGTACCTGTGGGAGCTGGCTTGCCGGCGATAGGGCCGGTAGAGATGACAACCAATTGCCAGATACAAAAAGGCCGCTGCACCCACCCAGGTGCTGCGGCCTTTGTCTTGCTCTTCATTAGGGTCAGCGACGACGCGGTTGCCGTTTGCGCTGCTCTTCATCAGTCGGGATCGGCACCGGCTGCAAGGGTGGTGGAATCAGCCCCAAGGCGACCGCCAGGTCGTGGAGCCAGTTGGACAGTGGTTTATTCATAATGCCCCCTTGACGGGTCAGCCTCACGGCGAATCAATCCTGGGATGTTTCATACAGATCATAGCCTGATGTCCTGTATTACGCATGCCTATGCTGTTACAGATAAGGGCCATTTTGACGCGGATCAAGCCCTGGCGGCGCATTCCGACGACTGGTTAATCGTTTCGCTTTGTTGCAGGTCGACCCACGCCTGCAAATTCGCCCCACGCATACCCTGACGCCACATCAGCCAGGTGACCGCCTGATCGAACGGCGCCTGCAGCCGGTGCACCCTTACCTGATTACGCCCAGGCAGGCTGTCGAGCATTGACTGGGCCATCATCGCCACGCCTGCGCCGGCGATTACGCAGGCCAGCATGCTCTGGTACGACTCGATCTCCATCACCCGGCCCATGGGGGTATGGGCGTGGGCATACCACGCCTCCAGGCGCATGCGGTACGAACAGCCCTGGCGGAACGTGAACACTGCCTTGCCTGCCACATCCTTGGCGCTATGCACGGCCGGGTGCTCGGGGCTGGTAATCAGCACCAGCTGCTCGTCGCACAGCGGCACGCCATCCAGCCCGGCCAGGTTCAATGGCCCATCCACCAGGGCGGCATCCAGGCGGTGACTCAGCAGGCCTTCCAGCAGCTCGCCACTAGGGGCGGCGCGCACTTGCAGGTTAACCGCCGGGTAAGCCTGGTGATAGCGCGCCAGCAACGCCGGCAAATGGGTCGCCGCCGTGCTGTACATGGTCCCCAGCACGAAGTCCCCCGCGGGCTGACCACCTCGCACAGCCGCCAGCGCTTCGTCACGCAAAGCCGACATACGGTGAGCGTAATCCAGCAGCACCTTGCCCGCGGGTGACAGTTGCAAACGCTGGCGTTCGCGCAGGAACAGCTCGACGCCCAGCTGTTCCTCCAGTTGGCGCAGGCGCGTCGACAGGTTCGACGGCACACGATGCAGGCGCTCTGCGGCCCGGGTAACCGAACCTTCCTCGGCCACAGCCTGGAAGATGCGCAGCTGGCTGAACTCCATGACATTCTCCAAAACAGAACAACTTGATCATCATTATTCAATTTTATTGAAGAGTAAACCGCCCTAACCTGCCAGTCATCGCTTACATCCGTGCAGGAGACTTGTCATGTCGCCACTCATTCAACTGCTGGCCAGCGCCGTGGCGCTGATGATGGCCATGGGCATCGGCCGCTTCGCCCTCACCCCACAACTGCCGCAACTGATCGCCGAAGGCCAGTTCGACCTGACGGTCGCCGGGCTGGTCGCGGCGGCTAACTACCTGGGCTATTTCATGGGCGCGGTGGATGCCATGTTTGCGCGTTCACCCGGCCAGGTGCGCCTGCGCCTGCATGGCGGGCTGTGGTTGTGCGTGCTGCTGACCCTGGCGTCATGGGCCGCCGACGGCTTCTGGAGCCACCTGCTGCTGCGCTTTGGCACCGGGGTGGCCAGTGCCTGGGTACTGGTGATGATCACCAGCCTCAGCCAGCAGGTGGCCAACGCGCACAACCGTCAACGGCTGGGTGCCCTGGTGTTTGCAGGGCCCGGCCTGGGAATCGCCGTGACCGGCCTGTTGGCACTGGTGGCGCATTTGCTGGGGCTGGGCTCGGCAGCACTGTGGCTGATCTATGCCGTGGCCGCGCTGGTGATGCTGTTGGCCGTGCGGCCTTGGCTGCCACGGGCACTGCAAGCGCCTCCAACCCCGGCGCCAGCGCACCAGGGCCCAACCCGCAGCATTGGCATTGGCCGCCTCGGGCTGGTGTACGCGCTGTACGGCGTGGGGTACATCCTGCCGGCTACCTTCCTGTCGCAGATGGCCAACCAGCAATTCCGCGGCCAGTGGATGGCCGACCTGTTCTGGCCGGCGTTTGGCCTGGCGGCGGCCTTGGGTGTGCTGCTGGTGAGCCTGCGCCGCGGCAGCCGGACTTCGGCCTGGCTCACCGCCACCCTTTGGTTGCAAGGGCTTGGTGTGCTGGCCTGCCTGATGGGCGGAGGTATTGGGCTGACATTGGGCGTGGTGCTGTGTGGCGGGCCGTTCCTGGCCTGCATGCAACTGGTGATGCAGCGCTCGCGGGAGCTTGCACCGCATGCTACGCAGCGCAATGCCGGGCTGCTGACCGCATGCTTTGCCCTAGGGCAGTTGAGCGGGCCTTTGCTGGCGGCGGTCAGCAGCCATTACAGCGGCGGGCTACAGCCGGCGTTGGTGCTGGCGGCGATGGGGCTGGGGCTGGCGGGCGTGCTGGTGGTCACCAGCGGGCGGAGTATCCAAGCTTGCCAGGCAGCAACCCGGGCAGCCTGATCAACTGATTTTGCCTGCACCGGTCCTATCGCCGGCAAGCCAGCTCCCACCGGTATTCTTACCGCTTCCAGGCCTGCGGTACTCCTGTGGGAGCTGGCTTGCCGGCGATAGGGCCAGTACAGGCAACCGTCAACCCACAAGCTTGCGCAATTGTTGCTTCACCCAAGGCTCGGCACTCACCAGAACCACGCCCAGCAACACCAACAGCGCGCCGATCACGAAATTGACACTAAGCGGCTCATCCAGCAGCAGCACCCCGAATGTCACCCCAAACAGCGGGGTAATGAACGAAAACACCGCCAGGTTGGACGCCAGGTATTTGCGCAGCAACCAGAACCAGGTCAGGTAACTGAGGAACGACACCACAATCCCCTGGAACAGCACACTGCCCATTGCCAATGGCGTCAGCGACACAGCGCCGATCTGCCCGCTGAGCAAGGCAATCAGCAACAGGCCGGCAAAACCCACTGCCAGTTGATAGAACAAGGTCAACGTCGCCGGTGCTTCCGACAGCCGCGAACAGCGCACCACGACTGTGGTCGCGCCCCAGGCCAGCCCGGCGATCACCCCAAAGGCATCGCCCAGCAGCATGCGGCCATCCATTTCCTCGAACGACATGCCGCCAGCAAACGCCATGGCAATGCCGCCGAAGGCCAACAGAATCCCCAGCCACTGCAACAGCCGCAGGCGCTCGCTGGGTAGCCGGAAATGCAAGCCCAACGCGGTGAACACCGGTGCGGTATAAAGAAACACCGACATATGCGCCGCCGACGTCAGCTTCAGGCCCTCGGCGATGAACAGGAACTCCACGCCAAACAGCCCGCCCGCGAGCAACCCCGCACGCCAGGTGATGCCAACCTGTTCCCAGCCACCACGCCAGCACAGCATCAGCGCCACCAGCACGGCAGCAATGCCATTGCGCAGCGCCGCCTGCATCACTGGCGCGATGTCGACGGCAGCGGTCTTGATCAGCACCTGCTGGCAACCCCAGATCAGGCACAGCCCCAGCATCACCTGAAAGGCAAAGGCGTCAGGGTTCTTGCGGACCGCACTCATAGGCGGGCCTCTGGGGTGATCGCAGGCATGGGCATAGGCTCGGCAGTATTCAGAAGCTACCGATTATCGGGTTTCCATGCCCGCTCTTGCCAGCCTCAAAACGACCTCAAGCGATTTGCGCCTTCGAAGACACCTGCTCGAAGGTCGCTTCATCCAGCGCATCCGGCTGTTCGTCCAGCACCTGGCGCGGGTGTTCGAAGCCCGGGATGCTGCTGTCGATCAAGCTCATCAGGCGTAACCCACGCTCGGTCAGCACGAAGTTTTCGCCATTGCCGCCCTCTTCTTCAGGCCGGCTTTCGATGAAACCACGGTCGAACAGCAGCTTTTCGTACTCGCAGGCATGGGTTTTCAGGTGGTCCAGGTCTCCCACCGGCTCACCTTTGGCGGCCTGAGCCGCGGCGTGCTGTTCAGCATAGGGGCGTGGCGTAAAGCTGTGACCGGCGCCGTTCTGCACCTCGTGCAGCAAGCGTTCGATCAGGTCCCAGTCGTAGGTGATGCTCATGGTGATGGGCTCCAGCTGTGGACGGATGGGGTACACAGGTTGGGACCTGCCGGTGAGGGACAGTGTTCCGACAAATCTTGCCTGGGTGGAATGTCACGTTCTGATGCCGCTGGATACAGCAATAGGCAGAAACCATTTGCTACCTTACCGCCTGTAGTTTATAAACTACATTCACTCGATGAAGAAAATCGAATCCAGCAGTTTCAGACATTGGGTGACCGGTCTCCGGGACGTTAACGCCAGGGCCCGAATCATTTCTCGGATCAACCGGTTGATGGAGGGTCTGCCTGGCGACGTATCACCGGTTGGCCAAGGCATTAGTGAACTCAGAATTCACTATGGGCCTGGCTACCGGGTTTACTTCCATCAGGTGGGCAGCACATTCGTCATTCTGCTTTGCGGCGGTGAAAAAAGTAGCCAACAGCGAGACATCAAGACAGCCCACCAGATTCTGCGTTCGTGGAGGATACAAAATGACTGAGACCTTCTCTGAATTCGATCCCGCCGAGTACCTCACTACCCCTGAGGCAATCGCGCTGTTCATGACTGACGCCCTTGAGACCGGTGATGCCGGCTATGTCGCCAAGGCCGTAGGTGTGGTGGCACGTGCAAAAGGCATGAGCGAACTGGCGAAAGAGACCGGGCTGTCACGAGAGCAGCTTTACAGGTCTTTCAGCGAGCATGGCAATCCGACCCTGAAGTCTTTTCTGACCGTGATGAAAGCACTGGGTATAGACATGACGGCGCGCCCCCACCTCGCTGGCTGACCGTCATCGCCATCGGTCGCAATTGCTGAACTTGCCCGCGCCTTTTGCCCTCCACCGCGCATAGCCACCGCTGGAGGTAGAAAGGATGAAACCGCTACTGTCCCTCACTTGCGCCATAGCTCTGTCCTGCGCCCTGCCCGCCTGGGCCTGCACACCGGAAGAAGCCACGCAGAAACGTGAAGAGCTGGCCGGGCTGGTTACCCAGTTGACCGAGCAGAACCCCCAGAAGGCAAAGGAAATCAATGACGAGCTTCAGGGGATGGATCTGGAGACAGCGAGCAAGGACTTGCCCGACAAGTGTCAGCTGATAGACCAGCGGATCAAGGAATTGAAAACAGCGGAGAAGAAGGCTGAGTGATGGGCTATCTGCAATGGACCCTATCGCCGGCAAGCCAGCTCCCACAGGTATAGCGCTGAATTCAGCGACTGCGGTAACCCTGTGGGGCTGGCTTGCCGGCGATAAGGCCTAGATAGCTACTTATTCAGCAGCAGGCTTGCGCTTTTTCAGCGGCGCCAGGCCATCAGCGCTGGCCAGTGGTGCATTGGCCCGCGGCTTGGCGGTTGGTTTGCGCTTGGCGGCAGCTTTCTTGTCGCCGCCCTTCTTGTCGACCTTCTTCTTCTTGGCCCCAACAGCCTTGCCCGAGGCCTTGACCTTCTTCGGCCCGCTGTAGGTGCCTTTCACTTCCTTGATCACACGGCGCTCGAACTGCTGCTTGAGGTAGCGTTCGATGCTCGACATCAGGTTCCAGTCGTTGTGGGTGATCAGCGAGATCGCCAGGCCTTCGCCACCGGCACGCCCGGTACGGCCCACGCGGTGCACGTACTCGTCACCGCTGCGAGGCATGTCGAAGTTGATCACCAGATCCAGGCCATCGATGTCCAGGCCGCGAGCCGCCACATCGGTGGCCACCAGTACCTTGGGCTGCCTTGCTTGAAGCGCTCGATGGCCAGTTTGCGGTCCTTCTGGTCCTTCTCGCCGTGCAGCACGAAAGCCTTCACGTCCTTGGCCACCAGGTGACCGTAGATGCGGTCGGCCATGGCGCGGGTGTTGGTGAAGATGATTGCCTTGTCGAAGGTTTCGTTGGCCAGCAGCCACTGCGCAATTTGCTCTTTGTGCTGGTCGTGGTCGGCAGTGATGATCTGCTGGCGGGTGCCTTCGGCCAACTGCGAGACGCTGTTGAGCATCAGGTGCTCAGGGTCTTTCAGCACTTTGCCGATGATATCGCGCAGGGCAGCGCCACCGGTGGTGGCGGAGAACAGCAAGGTCTGCTCGCGGTTCTCGCACTCCTTGCACAGGCGCTCCATGTCTTCGGCAAAGCCCATGTCCAGCATGCGGTCGGCTTCGTCGAGGATCAGCACCTGCACGTGGGACAGGTCGAGGTTGCCGGCGTTGAGTTGCTCAAGCAGGCGGCCCGGGGTGCCGATCAGCACGTCCGGCACCTTGCGCAGCATGGCGGCTTGTTCCTTGAAGTCTTCGCCGCCGGTCACCAGGCCCGCCTTGATGTAAGTGAACTGCGAGAACAGCTCCACCTGCTTCAAGGTTTGCTGGGCCAGCTCGCGGGTCGGCAGCAGGATCAGCGCACGGATCTCGACGCGCCCGCCTTTCAGGTCAACCAGGCGGTTGAGCAGCGGCAGTACGAAGGCCGCCGTCTTGCCACTGCCGGTCTGCGCGGTTACACGCAGGTCGCGCCCTTGCAGGGCCAGGGGGATGGCCGCGGCCTGCACCGGGGTTGGCTCGACAAATTTAAGCTCGGCCACGGCTTTAAGCAGGCGTTCATGCAGGGCGAATTGGGAGAACACGGAGGTAACCTCAGGCAAGTGCGGGAAATTCAGTTGCATAGGGTAACGTTTTCTGCCGGCTTAGCCGAATTTCTTTTGGCAACTTTGTCGCCATCCGCGCTCTAATGTGGCTTCGTTTCGCAACAAGACTGTACCCAAGCCCATGGATATACAACGAATCTGGCGTGACTCCCTCGACCTGTGGGGCACCCTCGACCAACATCCGATGCTGCACGCCGCCATTGGCCTGGCGGTGCTGCTGCTGATTTCCCTGGTGGTCGGCCGGCTGGCGCGCTTCCTGATGCTGCATGGCGCCCGCCTGCTGGCCCGCCAACCGGCGCTTAAGTGGCTGGACGACTTGCGCCACAACAAGGTGTTCCACCGCCTGGCGCAAACCACACCCTCACTGGTGCTGCAGTTTGGCCTGAAGCTGGTGCCAGAGCTGTCCGACACTGCCCAGCACTTCCTTGGCAACGTCGCCCTGGCCTTTACCCTGCTGTTCATGACCATGGCACTGTCGTGCCTGCTGGACGCCCTGCTCGACATTTACGCCCGCACCGAACACGCCCGCACCCGCTCCATCAAGGGCTACGTGCAGCTGGCCAAGATGATGTTGTGGATTTTCGCGTCGATTGTCATCGTCTCCACCCTGATCGACCGCTCGCCGCTGTTGTTGCTGTCCGGTCTGGGCGCCATGTCGGCGGTGCTGCTGTTGGTGTACAAAGACACCCTGCTGTCGTTCGTCGCCAGCGTACAGCTCACCAGCAACGACATGCTGCATGTGGGTGACTGGATCGAAATGCCCCAGGTGGGTGCCGATGGCGACGTGGTGGACATCACCCTGCACACCGTGAAGGTACAGAATTTCGACAAGACCATTGTCTCCATCCCCACCTGGCGCCTGATGAGCGAGTCGTTCCGCAACTACCGCGGCATGCAGCAGTCCGGTGGCCGACGGATCAAGCGCAGCCTGTTCATCGACGCAGCCGGCGTGCGCTTCCTCACCCGCGAAGAAGAGCAGCGCCTGAGCCAGGTACAACTGCTGGGCGATTACCTGGCCGGCAAGCGCCAGGAGCTGCAAAACTGGAACGAAGCCCTGGGGCCGGTGGCAGAGCTTTCGGCCAACCGCCGCAAGCTGACCAACATCGGCACTTTCCGTGCGTTTGCCCTGGCCTACCTGAAAAACCACCCCAATGTGCACCCGAACATGACCTGCATGGTGCGGCAGATGCAGACCACGGCCGAAGGTGTGCCGCTGGAGATCTACTGCTTCACCACCACCACGGTGTGGGCGGACTACGAGCGGATTCAGGGGGATATCTTCGACTACCTGCTGGCGGTGCTGCCGGAGTTTGGGTTGAGCCTGTATCAGCAGCCCAGTGGCAATGACATGCGGGTGGGGTTGGCGGGGCGCTCGTTTGAAGCGGTACCGCGCCGGCTGGAAGAGATGAGCGAGGCTTGAGATTGCCGGGGCTGCTTGGCAGCCCATTCGCAGCACAAGGCTGCTCCTACAGGAGGTACGCGTTCCCTGTAGGAGCAGCCTTGTGCTGCGAATGGGGCGCAACGCGCCCCCGAATCACCCCGCGTACCCCAGCAGGTACAACAACCCGGTCAAGGTCACCAGCGAAGCCACAGTCGACAACAGTATCGTCCGCGAAATCAGCCCTGCCTCGCGGTTGTAATACTCAGCCAGCATGAACGGCCCAGTACCGGTCGGCAGCGCCGCCAGCAATACCGCCGATGCAGCCCACATGCTCGGCAGGCTGAACACCTTGTACGCCAGCACCCAGGTCAGCGCCGGTTGCCCTACCAGCTTCAACCCCACCAACGGCCACGGGCTGGCCTGTGCACCCGGGCGTTTTTCGGCCAGGAAGGCCCCCAGCGATATCAACGCGCACGGCGTGGTAGCCAGCGCCAGCATGTCGAGAAAATGCAGCACCGGCTCGGCCAACCCCAAACCGCTCATCGCCCAGCCCGCCCCCACCAGCGGCGAAATCACCAGCGGGTTCTTCGCCAGCGCCTTGCTCACCACCAGCATCGCCCGGCCGACCTGCCGCTCTTCCTGCAGCCCGACCTCGATGAAGGTCAGCGAAATGGCGAACACCAGGCACACCACGATCAACGACGAGATCAGCGCCGGCTGCAAACCCGCCTGGCCGAACAGCAGCAAACACAGCGGAATACCGATATAGCCGGTGTTGGCATACCCTGCACTGAGCCCGTCGATGCTCGCCGCAACCAGGCCATGGCCACTGTACAGCCGCCACGCCAGCGTGACCACGAACATGGCCAGGGCACCCGTACCAAAGGCCACGATGAAGCCGGGGTGCCAGATCTCGCTCCAGGTGGCAGTTGCGGTCACCTTGAACAGCAACGCCGGCAAGCACAGCCAGACCACCATCTTGTTGATTTCGGCGGCGGCCTTGTCGCCCAGCTTGTTGGTTTTGCGGCACAGGTAGCCGACCAGGATCAGGGCGAAAATAGGCGCAACGATGACGAAAATGGTGTGCATGTCAGGCCTTGTTGGCCAGCGGCGCCTGCGCGCGTGCGCCCAACCGGCTCAGCCACACCGATGCCAGGATGATCCCGCCGCCGATGAACAGCCGCCCTAGCGGCTCGTGCTGGTTCCAGATCAGCAGGTTCAACAGCAACCCCACCGGCACATGCAGGTTGTTCATGACCGCCAGCGTACCGCCAGAAACCAGGCAGGCGCCCTTGTTCCACCAGTACAGGCCCAGCGCCGTCGGGCACAGGCCCAGGAACAACAGCACCAGCCATTGCACATCGGTACTCGGCAGATGCTGGGCATTGCCGAACAGCAGGAAGGCCGGCAGCACCACCAGCAAAGCGCCCAGGTAGAAGTAGCCAAAGCGGGCGTAGTGCGGCAGGTCACTGGGGTGGCGTGCCACCAGGTGACGGTACAGCACCTGGCCGGCGGCATAGGTGAAGTTGGCCAGCTGCAGCAGCAGGAAGCCGATGAAGAACTCACCGCTGATGCTGTCGAAGCGGATTACCGCAGCACCGGCTACGGCTACCAGCGCAGCCAGCAACGCCCATGGGTTGAAACGCCGGTTCATGGCGTCTTCGATCAGTGTCACGTGCAGCGGCGTGAGGATGGTAAACAGCAGCACCTCCGGCACGGTGAGTACGCGGAAGCTCAGGTACAGGCAAACGTAGGTGATGCCGTATTGCAGCGCGCCGATCAACAGCATCGAGCGCATGAAGCGCGGTTCGACCTGGCGCCAGCGGGTCAATGGCAGGAACACCAGGCCCGCCAGCAGCACCCGTGCGAGCACGGCGAAGTAGCTGTCGACGTGCCCGGCCAGGTACTCGCCGATCAGGCTGAAGGAAAACGCCTGGATCAGCGCGACGATTATCAGGTAGCCCATGGTTGCCTCTCATGAATCAAGGCCGCGACCTTAGCGGGTTGCGGTAAATGAGTTCAACCATGAGGAATGTAGGGGTGACGGCGCACGCGGTCTTTGTGGGAGCGGCCTCGCCGGGGCGCCGGACCGGTCGGAAAGGGGTGCGAAGCGCCCCCAGGATTTCTGCACAGCAGTACATATTGCCGGGGCTGCTTTGCAGCCCTTTCCGACCGGTCCGGCGCCCCGGCGAGGCCGCTCCCACACAGCGCAAAAGCAGACCGCATGTGCACAAAAAATAAAAAAGCCCGGCCAATGGCCGGGCAGGTACACCCAAAGGAGCAAAAACAGGTGTCAGGGTTGGGAATTCAGTAAACCTCAGGCCACCGCCGCCAACTTGGCCTTGGCCTGGTTGACGCCCTTCTCGTGGAACTCGCCGCTCATGTTCAGGCCTTCGGCATGGATGAAGTCGACATCGTGAATACCGATGAAAGCCATCACCTGGCGCAGGTACGGTTCCTGGTGGTCGCTGCTGGCGCCAGCGTGGATACCGCCGCGGGCAGTCAGGACGATGGCGCGCTTGCCGGTCAGCAGGCCCTGCGGGCCGGTAGGAGTGTATTTGAAGGTGATGCCGGCGCGCAGCACATGGTCCAACCAGGCCTTGAGGGTGCTGGGGATGGTGAAGTTGTACATGGGCGCAGCCATCACCAGCACGTCGGCAGCCAGCAATTCATCAGTCAATTCGTTGGAGCGGGCCAGGGCCTGCAGTTCGGCGGCGTTGCGCTGATCTTCGGGCTTCATCCAGCCACCCAACAGATCGGCGTCCAGGTGCGGCACCGGGTTTACGGCCAGGTCACGCACACTGATCTGATCGGCCGGGTGAGCGGCCTGCCATTGCTGGATGAAATCACGGGTCAGCTGACGGGAAACGGAATCCTGCTGGCGGGCGCTGCTTTCGATGATCAGTACGCGGGACATGGGGTGCCTCCATCGGCAAAAAGGGTGCGATTCGATGGAGGAGAGATTAAGGCTTGACCTATCGATAAAAAAGCGTAAAAAGTGGGTTCAATCTATCGATTAATCAGTTTATTCGGCACTGCAGTTCAAGGCGATCCGCAGCTTGATGATCTGCCGATTGAATTTGGCAGTGACATCGACGCTTTTACCGGCCGGAACGTTCACCCGGCGTACCCGCGGTGCTTCCGGGCCGTTGCGGAAAGTTACCTTGCACGCCGCCGGTACTTGCCCATAGTTGTTGAGGGTAATGGCGCCAATGTCGTAGGCCGTGTCATAGGCGGTGTAGTCGAGCTTGACCCCGGTCAGCTCCTTCTCCACATCGATGGGATAGGCCATGGCCCCGAGGGGCAGGCACATCAGTATTGCCGCACAACATTTCTTCATGGGCCGCTCTCCTTGAAAGAGCGCAGCTTAGGACAACAGGAGCGAAAGATGAAAGCGCCGCGTGTAACCCTTGACCAGTGGCGAACCCTGCAAGCAGTGGTCGACCACGGTGGGTTTGCCCAGGCCGCCGAGGCACTGCACCGTTCGCAGTCCTCGGTCAGCTACACCGTGGCCCGCATGCAGGAACAACTGGGCGTGCCGCTGCTGCGCATCGACGGCCGCAAGGCTGTGCTCACCGAGGCGGGCAACGTGTTGCTGCGTCGCTCACGCCACCTGGTCAAGCAGGCCAGCCAGGCTCGAAGACCTCGCCCACCACATGGAACAAGGCTGGGAAGCCGAGGTGCGCCTGGTGGTCGATGCCGCCTACCCCAGTGCCCGCCTGGTACGTGCCCTGGCCGCGTTCATGCCGCAAAGCCGCGGCTGCCGGGTACGCCTGCGTGAAGAAGTGCTGTCTGGCGTAGAAGAAGTGATGCACGAAGGCATCGCCGACCTGGCCATCAGCAGCTACAGCATTGGCGGCTACCTGGGGGCCGAACTGAGCGCGGTCGAATTCGTCGCCGTCGCCCACCCTGAACACAGCCTGCACCGCCTTGGCCGGGAACTCACCTTCCAGGACCTGGAAAGCCAGTTGCAGGTGGTTATCCGCGACTCCGGCCGCGCGCAGCCACGCGACGTCGGCTGGCTGGGTGCCGAACAGCGCTGGACCGTCGGCAGCCTGGGCACCGCCGCCACCTTTGTCAGCAGCGGCCTGGGCTTTGCCTGGCTGCCCCGGCACATGATCGAGCGCGAGCTGCGCGAAGGCGTGCTCAAACCGCTGCTGCTGGACCAGGGTGGCAGCCGCCACCCACTGTTCTACCTTTATTCGAGCAAAGAGAAGACCTTGGGCCCGGCCACGCAGATTCTCATCGACCTGCTGCGCAACTTCGACACCGCGCCACTGGACGTGCCCTTCGCAGCCCCCCCACAAGCCTGAGAGGACCGCGCCCATGGCCTATTTCGAACACGAAGGATGCGCACTGCATTACGAGGAATATGGCCAGGGCGAGCCCTTGGTGTTGCTGCACGGCCTGGGCTCCAGCTGCCAGGACTGGGAGTTGCAGGTGCCGGTGCTCAGCCGTCATTACCGGGTGATCGTCATGGACATCCGCGGCCACGGCCGCTCCGACAAACCCCACGACGGCTACCAGATCGCCACCTTCAGTGCCGACCTGCTGGCCCTGCTCGAACACCTGCACACGGGCCCGGTGCACTTCGTCGGCCTGTCCATGGGCGGCATGGTGGGTTTTCAGTTCGCGGTCGACCACCCGCAGTGGTTGCGCAGCCTGTGCATCGTCAACAGCGCCCCCGAGGTCAAGCGCCGCACCCGCAGTGACTGGCTCTGGTGGCTCAAGCGCTGGGGCCTGGCGCGCCTGCTCAGTGTCGAAACCGTCGGCAAGGGCTTGGCCGAGCGCCTGTTCCCCAAGCCCCAGCAAGCAGATTTGCGGCAAAAGATGGCCCAGCGCTGGGCACGCAACGACAAGCGCGCCTACCTCAAGAGCTTCGACGCCATCGTCGACTGGGGCGTGCAGGAACGCATCAGGCAAATCCACTGTCCTACCCTGGTGATCGCCGCCGACCACGATTACACCCCGATACAACTGAAAGAGCGTTACGTGGCCCTGATGCCCAACGCCAGGCTGGTCGTCGTCGACGATTCCCGGCACGCTACGCCCCTCGATCAACCCGAGGTCTTCAACCAGACCCTGCTGCAGTTCCTTGCAGCCGCTTCCACCTCTCAAGGATCTTTGAGCCCATGCTGAAAAAACTCCTGCTCACCGCCTGCTCGGTCGCCTTCGCCACCAGCGTCATGGCCTCCGACAAGACCCCGCACGTTTTGCTGGACACCAGCTTCGGCCAGGTTGAAATCGAGCTGAACGCCGAGAAGGCACCGGTCAGCACGAAGAATTTCCTGCAATACGTCGACAGCGGTTTCTACAACAATACGATTTTCCACCGGGTGATCCCGGGCTTCATGGTGCAGGGCGGTGGCTTCACTGACCAGATGGTGCAGAAGAACACCAACGACCCGATCAAGAACGAAGCCAGCAATGGCCTGCTGAACACCCGCGGCACCCTGTCGATGGCGCGCACCTCGGACCCGAACTCCGCCACCAGCCAGTTCTTCATCAACGTGGCCGACAACGACTTCCTCAACCCGGGCCGTGACCGTGGCTATGCCGTGTTCGGCAAGGTGACCAAGGGCATGGAAGTGGTCGACCAGATCGTCAACTCGCCAACCACCATCAAAAAAGGCATGCGTGATGTACCGGCCGACCCGGTCTACATCAAGTCGGCCAAACGCATCGACTGACCGCAGGCTTCACAGGGACGTGAAACCGCCTGAGGGTCGGGTTGAACAGGAGTGTTGTCACCCATGCTGTACCGCCGTTTCGAACAACTGATCGATATTTTTCGCGAAGCGCCCAGCGAGTCACCGCCATCCACGGTGTGGCCGTTCTACCTGTACTACCTGCGCCAGGTGTGGCCAAGCTTCCTCGCCCTGCTGGTGGTCGGCCTGTTCGCCTCGTTGATCGAGGTGGCGATGTTCAGCTACCTCAGCCGCATCATCGACCTGGCCCAGGGCACGCCAAATGCCAGCTTCTTCAGCGAGCACAGCGGTGAACTGATCTGGATGCTGGTGGTGATCCTGCTGCTGCGGCCGTTGTTCTTCGGCCTGCACGACCTGCTGGTGCACCAGACCATCAACCCCGGCATGACCAGCCTGATCCGCTGGCAAAACCACACCTATGTGCTCAAGCAGAGCCTGAACTTCTTCCAGAGCGACTTCGCCGGGCGCATTGCCCAGCGCATCATGCAAACCGGCAACTCGTTGCGTGACTCCGCCGTGCAGGCGGTGGATGCGCTGTGGCACGTGCTGATCTACGCCATCACCTCGCTGGTGCTGTTCGCCGAGGCGGACTGGCGCCTGATGCTGCCGCTGCTGGCCTGGATCATCAGCTACATCGCCGCGCTGTTCTACTTCGTGCCACGGGTAAAGGAACGCTCGGTGATTTCGTCCGACGCCCGCTCCAAGCTGATGGGGCGTATCGTCGATGGCTACACCAACATCGCGACGCTGAAGCTGTTCGCACACACCGACTACGAGCAGCAGTACGCGCGTGAAGCGATCCGCGAGCAAACCGAGAAAACCCAGCTGGCCTCGCGAGTCATCACCAGCATGGACGTGGTCATCACCACCCTCAACGGGCTGCTGGTGGTGACCACCACGGGCCTTGCGCTGTGGTTGTGGAGCCAGTCGCTGATCACCGTTGGCGCCATCGCCCTGGCCACCGGCCTGGTGATCCGCATCGTCAACATGTCAGGCTGGATCATGTGGGTGGTCAACGGCATCTTCGAAAACATCGGCATGGTCCAGGATGGCCTGCAGACCATCGCCCAGCCGGTTACCGTCACCGACCAGCCCAACGCGCCGGCGCTCAAGGTCAGCCGCGGGGCGGTGCATTTCGATGATGTCGATTTCCACTATGGCAAGGCTGCCAACGTGATCGAAGGGCTGGACCTGAACATTCGCCCGGGTGAAAAAATCGGCCTGATCGGCCCTTCCGGCGCGGGTAAATCAACCTTGGTCAACCTGCTGCTGCGCCTGTATGACGTGCAGGGCGGGCGCATTCTCATCGATGGCCAGAACATTGCCGAAGTCAGCCAGGCCAGCCTGCGCGCACAGATCGGCATGATCACCCAGGACACCTCGTTGTTGCACCGCTCGATCCGCGACAACCTGCTGTATGGCCGCCCCGACGCCAGCGAGGCAGAGTTGCACGAGGCGGTTCGCCGTGCCCGCGCCGACGAGTTCATCCCCCAGCTGTCGGATGCCCAGGGGCGCACCGGCTTCGATGCCCATGTGGGCGAGCGCGGGGTCAAGTTGTCGGGCGGCCAGCGCCAGCGCATCGCCATTGCCCGGGTGCTGTTGAAGAATGCGCCGATCCTGATCATGGACGAAGCTACTTCAGCGCTGGACTCGGAAGTGGAGGCAGCCATCCAGGAAAGCCTGGAGACGCTGATGCAGGGCAAGACCGTGATCGCCATTGCCCACCGGCTGTCGACAATTGCCCGGATGGACCGGCTGGTGGTGCTGGACAAGGGGCGGATTGTCGAGAGCGGCAGCCATGCTGAGTTGTTGGAACAGCAAGGGTTGTATGCCCGGTTGTGGCATCACCAGACCGGGGGCTTTGTCGGGGTCGACTGAAACCTGTACTGGCCCTATCGCCGGCAAACCAGCTCCCACAGGATTACCACAGGCTTGAATACTGTGGGTACTTGTAGGAGCTGGCTTGCCGGCGATAGGGCCAGTACAGACAATACAAATGGATCAGTCCCGACGATAAGGCAACATCCCCCGCGCCTCCCTGGCATACCCCCTCACCCCTTCCCGCTCCTGCGCCAGAAAATCCTCCACCGCCCGCCGCAACCCCGGGTGCAGCAGGTAATGCCAGGACCGCGTCAACACCGGCTCAAACCCGCGTATCAGCTTGTGCTCACCCTGCGCCCCGGCATCGAAACGCTGATAACCCTCGGCAATGGCAAAGTCCATGCCTTGGTAGAAACACGTTTCGAAATGCAGTCGGTCGAATTCATCCAGGCACCCCCAGTAACGGCCAAACAGGCTGTCGCCCCCCACCAGGCTCAACGCCATCGCCACATCACGCCCACCTTGGCGGGCCATCACCACACGCAGTGCCTCGGGCATGCGCTCGGCCAACAGGCTGAAGAATTCGCGAGTCAGGTAGGGGGCACGACGGCGCACCGCATAAGTGTTGGCGTAACACAGAAAGACGAAATCCCACTGAGCCTCATCCAGTTCATCGCCGCGGTACCAACGGAATTCGATACCCTGCCCGGCCACCTGTTCACGCTCCTTGCGCATCTGCTTGCGCTTGCGAGAGCTCAGGCTGTCGAGAAAGTCCTGAAAGTCGCGATACCCCCGGTTTTGCCAGTGAAACTGGCAACCCAGGCGCTCCATCCAGCCCGGCAGGCCAGCCAGCTGCGCGTCCAGTGCCGGGTCGGTGAAATTGATGTGCACACCGGAAAGCCCGCCCTTGCCCAGGTACTCCGGCATGGCCTGCAGCATCAACAAACCGTCCGCCGGGTCGGCCGTGAGCAGGCGTGGGCCGCTGACCGGGCTGAACGGCACAGCGCCGAGCAGCTTTGGGTAGTAGGCGATGCCGGCCCGCTCACAGGCATCGGCCCAGCCATGATCGAACACATACTCGCCAAACGAGTGCCACTTGCGGTACGCCGGCAACAACGCCCGCACCTGCCCGTCACGCTCCAGCACCAGGTGCTCGGCGGCCCAGCCGGTGTTGCGCTGCACGCTGCCGCTGTCCTCCATGGCACTGAGAAAAGCATGGCGCAGGAACGGTTGGCCCGCCGGCACCAGGGCATCCCAGGTGGCCGCCGGAAGATCACGCAAATGAGCAAGGCTGTACAGGCTGGTCACGGTTTCGGCTCGCTGTCTGAAGACGTTCAGTATCCCCAAGGAACGCCCGGCACTCAAATGACGAACGCCGGGCTGATCCTTTTATTCTCAATTACTTAACAACAGTGCCACTAATTAGACATTAATCTGTCATTGGCCCCCGCAATACTTGCGCCTGTTTTCCGGAACCCCAGAACCTGTCTATTCAGGCCCTTTCCGAAGACATGCCAACGCAGGGGCAGGCGCTTGAGCCTCCCCCATTTTTTTCAGTAGGGAGAACCTTATGCGTCTTGTTTCTACACTTACCGGAGTGAGCCTCACCGGCATGATGCTGGCTCTGAGCGCCCCGGCCAGTGCTGCTGTCGACGCCAAGCTGCTCGAAATGCTCCGCGCCAACGGCTCGATCAACCAGGCGCAGTACAACGAACTGCAGGGCGACCTGGCAAAAGAAACCAAGGAAAAGGCCGACCAGAAAGCTCAGTCCGAACGTATGAGCTCCTTTGAACAAAAAGTGGCATGGGCCGCCAAGACCCAGATCAAGGGTGATGTGCGCCTGCGTTACGAAGACGTCAACGTCGACAACCCGATCTCCCGTAGCGGCAACCAGGACCGTGAGCGCGTGCGTGCCCGTGTCGGCTTCTACAGCGAGATCAACCCGCAGGTCGACGCCGGTGTGCGTGTGGCCACCGGCAGCAGCGCCGATGCCCGCTCGACCAACCAGAGCCTGGACAACTACTTCGAGAAGAAATCGCTGTGGGTCGACCTGGCCTACCTCGACTGGCACCCGACTGCCGTACCGAACCTGCACCTGATCGGCGGCAAGATGATGCAGCCATGGGTGAGCATGGGCGACATCATCTGGGACAGCGACATCAACCCGGAAGGCGTGGCAGCCACCTACAAGACCAACCTCGGCCCGGCCGAAGTGTTCGGCAGCATTGGCCACTACAACCTGAAAGACAACGTCGACGGCGACGGCGTGCAGTTCAAGCACGACGCACAGCTGTATGCGGCCCAGTTGGGTACCAAGTTCAACGCGGCTGACACCGTCAAGGTTACAGTCGGCGGTAGCGTTTACGGCTACGACAACGACAAGGCCTCGGCTGCCCTGCGCTCGCTGGGTAACACTACTGACGAATTCAACCTGGTTGAAGGTTTCGGTCAGGTCGACTTCACCGGCTTCGCCATCCCGCTGTCGGCCTACGGCCAGTTCGTCAAGAACACCGAAAGCACCGACGGCAAGGACAAGGCCTGGCTGGCCGGCCTGAAGAGCAAGATCGGTGCCTGGAGCCTGGACTACAACTACCGCGACGTGCAGCGTAACGGTGTAGTCAGCCTGTTCACCGACTCCGACTTCGGTAACGGCTTCACCGGTTCCCGTGGCCACAAGTTCAAAGTGGGTTACGAAATAGACAAGAACTTCGCCCTGGGCGCGGCCTACATGATGGCCAAGACCGACTACTCCAACCTGCCGAACAGCGATGCCGACGTAGACACCCTGCAGGTAGACCTGGAAGCCAAGTTCTAAGCGACACCCTCCTCTGCTTCACGCTGAAGCGGGAAATGCCGACCCCATCCGGCGTTTCCCGCTTTTTTTTGCCTGGGAAATTGTGAGGGGGGCTGCTTTGCAGCCCATTCGCGGCACAAGGCCGCTCCTACAGGGGTACGCGATCCCTTGTAGGAGCGGCCTTGTGCCGCGAATGGCCGCAAAGCGGCCCCGGCAATCTCGGTTCAAGCAAGCAATCAGCGTTTACGCAGAATCACGCTACCAATCGAATACCCCGCACCAAACGAGCTCAACACGCCCAGCGAGCCCTTGGGCAGGTCATCCTGGTACAGGTGGAAGGCAATCACCGACCCCGCCGAACTGGTGTTGGCATAACGGTCGAGAATCACCGGTGCATCTTCCTCGGCCACTTCACGCCCCAGCAGCTTCTTGACGATCAGGTGGTTCATGCTGAGGTTGGCCTGGTGCAGCCAGAAGCGTTTCACATCGCTCGGTTGCAGGCCATTCTCCTGCAGGTGCTCACCGATCAGCTCGGCCACCTTTGGGCAAACCTCGCGGAACACCTTGCGGCCTTCCTGGATGAACAGTTTATCCGCAGCCCCTTCGCCCTCTTCCGCCGCACGATTGAGGAAGCCGAAGTTGTTGCGGATATTGTTGGAAAACTGGGTCCACAGCTTGCTGCTGACGATGTCGAACTGGTGCGCCGAGGTGGCCTGGTCGGCTCGCTCGATCAGTACCGCGGTGGCGGCATCACCAAAAATGAAGTGGCTGTCACGGTCACGGAAGTTCAGATGGCCGGTGCACACCTCCGGGTTGACCATCAGCACCGCACGCGCCTGGCCCAGGGCCACGCTGTTGGCAGCCGTCTGGATACCGAAGGTGGCCGAGGAGCAGGCCACGTTCATGTCGAAAGCAAAACCCTCGATGCCCAGCGCCTGCTGCACTTCGATGGCGATGGCCGGGTACGGGCGCTGCAGGTTGGAGCAGGCAACGATAACGCCGTCGACATCGGCAGGTGTACGGCCGGCGCGCTCCAGGGCCTGGCGGGCGGCAGCCACGGCCATTTCGCAGAGCACCGAGGGTTCGTCGTTGGTACGTTCTGGCAGGCGTGGCTTCATGCGCTGCGGGTCGAGGATACCGGCCTTGTCCATGACGAAGCGGCTCTTGATGCCCGAGGCCTTTTCGATGAACGCCGCATCGGACACCGGCGCCGCTTCGATTTCACCGCGCTCGATGGCGGCAGCGTTGTCCTGGTTGAACTGCTGCGACCAGGCGTTGAAGGAGGCCACCAGTTCTTCGTTGGAAATGCTCTGGGCCGGGGTATACAGGCCGGTGCCGCTGATCACGACGTTATGCACGGTCGTTCCTCTGGTCAAAGGCCATCGCCACGGGGCGCTGGCTGGAAATATGACAGGACAATGGCACTTTAGTGCCAATTCAAGGGCGAGGGCTGTGCCCTCGTTCGCGGGTAAACCCGCTCCCATAGGGGCCGCAGCACGGCCCCGAATTGCATCAATATTGCCACAACTGTGGAAGTTTAGCCCTCCACCTGGCTCCACTGCTTGCTCAATCGCTTGTCGGAAATCGGCACCTTGGTACCCAGCTGCTGGGCAAACAGCGACACCCGATATTCCTCCAGCCACCAGCGGTACACCGTCAGTTGCTCATCACGCTTGCCCTCCTGGGCATGCTTGTCGGCACGGGCCTTGTACTGCGCCCACAAGTTGGCCAGCTCGCCGGACCAGACACGGTCCTTCTGCACTTGCGAACCCAGCTTCTCCAGGCGCAATTCCACCGCCTTGAGGTAACGCGGCAGCTCCTTGAACCAGACCCCGGGCGTTTCACGAACAAAGCCCGGGTACACCAGGTTGCCCAGCTGCTGCTTGATGTCGTTCAGTGCCACCGCCTGGCTCAGGTCGATCTTGCCTTTGAAGCGCTTCTGCAACCCATGCCACAGCTTCAACACTTCCAACGTCTGGCGTGCCAGGCGCTCGGCATGCTCGGCCCAACTGCCGCGCTTGCGCTCGGCCAGCCCGGCCAAGGCCGCACCATCACGTGGTAACGTCTCTTCACCATCGAGGATGCAGCTGTCCAGGCTGGCCAGCAGAATGTCTTCGACCAGCGCTTCAACCCGGCCCATGTCACGGTACAGCAGGCCCAGTTCGGTCAGCCCCGGCAGCTTGCCGCGCAGGAACTTGGCCGGCTCGGCCAACTGCTGCAGCAACAGCCGTTGCAACGCGCGGCGGTGCTGGAACTCGGCTTCGGCCTGGGTCGAGAAACGCCCTTCGCGTACGGTGCCGTTGTCTTCCACCAGCGCCGGGTACACGGTCATCGACAGGCCGGCAATTTTTTGCTGGGCAGTCTGCTTCACTTCGCTGAAGGCTTTGGCCTGCACCGGTTGTTCGCTTTTGGCATCACGCGGCACAGCCAGCGCAGCCTGGCTGGCAGCGGCAAAGCGTGCAGTCAGCGCGGCCAGGTCGCGGCCTTCGCCCAGGAACTTGCCCTGGCCATCGACCACCTCGATGTTCATGCGCAGGTGGCCTTCGACCAGCTTGACCGATTCGTCCCAAGCTTCATCGGACACCCGCGCACCGGTCATGCGCAGCAGCTCCTGGCCCAAGGCCTGCGGCAATGCCCCCTGGCCAAAGGTCATACGCGCCAGCGAGGCCTTGACGAAGTCTGGCACCGGCACGAAGTTCTTGCGCAGGGCCTTGGGCAGGTTGCGCACCAGCGCCACGCACTTGGCTTCCAGCAAGCCTGGCACCAGCCACTCCAGACGCTCGCCAGGCAGGCTTGGCAACAGCGGTGCCGGCACCCGCACCGTCACGCCGTCACGTGGGTGGCCGGGCTCGAAGTGGTAGCTCAGCGGCAGGCGCAGTTCGCCCACCTGCATACTGTCGGGGTACTGCGCTGCGGTCACTTCGCTGGCTTCGCGGGCCAGCACGTCTTCCTCGCGCATGATCAGCAGGTTGGCGTCCTTCTGGCTGCCCATGCGGTACCAGCTGTCAAAGGTCGCGGTCTGGTGGATTTCCGCCGGCAGGCGCGCTTCGTAGAACGCGTACAACGTTTCTTCGTCTGCCAGGATGTCGCGCCGGCGGGCCTTGGCCTCCAGCTCGTCAAGTTCTTCAAGCAGACGTTTGTTGGCCGCCAGGCACTTGGCCCGCGACTGGATTTCGCCCCCCACCAGGCCTTCGCGGATAAACAGCTCGCGCGAGGTAACCGGGTCGATCGGGCCATAGTGCACCGGGCGGCGACCAACCAGGATCAGGCCGTACAGGGTGATCTGTTCATAGGCCACTACCTGCCCACGCTTCTTTTCCCAGTGCGGTTCGAAATGGTTCTTCTTGACCAGGTGGCCGGCCAGCGGCTCGATCCAGTCCGGCTCGATCTTGGCCACCATGCGCGCGTACAACTTGGTGGTCTCGACCAGTTCGGCGGCCATTACCCACTGCGGGCGCTTGCGCCCCAGGCCCGACGACGGGTGCACCCAGAAGCGCCGCTGGCGGGCGCCCTGGTAGTCGCCCTCTTCGGTCTTCTGGCCGATCTGGCTCAGCAAGCCACTGAGGATGGCCTTGTGCATCTTCAGGTAGTCGCACGGCTCCTTGTTCACCGTCAACTGCAGGTCACGGCAAATAAGTGCCAGCTGGCGGTGGGCATCGCGCCATTCACGCAGGCGCAAGTAATTCAGGAAGTTTTTGCGGCACCAGTTGCGCAGCGGGTTGGCCGTCAACGCCTGGCGCTGCTCTTCGAAGCCACGCCACAGGTTGACCAGCGCGGCGAAGTCGGAGTCCACGTCCTTCCACTGCGCGTGGGCCTGGTCGGCAGCCTGTTGGCGCTCTGGCGGGCGTTCGCGCGGGTCTTGCACCGACAGCGCACTGGCGACGATCAGCACTTCCTGCAGGCTGCCCTGCCGTGCACCTTCGAGCAGCATGCGGCCCAGCCGCGGGTCGACCGGCAGGCGCGCCAGCTGGCGGCCAATCGGTGTCAGCTGGTTTTCGCGGTTGACCGCCGACAGCTCTTGCAACAGGTTGAAGCCATCGCTGATGGCCTTGCCATCCGGCGGCTCGATGAACGGGAAGGCATCGATCGCGCCCAGGCGCAGGTGCAGCATCTGCAAGATCACCGCCGCCAGGTTGGTGCGCAGGATTTCCGGGTCGGTGAACGCGGGCCGGCTGTTGAAGTCCTCTTCGCTGTACAGGCGCACGCAGATACCGGGCTCGACCCGGCCACAGCGGCCTTTACGCTGGTTGGCACTGGCTTGCGACACGGCCTCGATGGGCAGGCGCTGCACCTTGGCGCGGTAGCTGTAGCGGCTGATGCGCGCCGTACCGGTGTCGATCACATAACGGATGCCAGGCACGGTCAGCGAGGTTTCGGCAACGTTGGTGGCCAGCACCACGCGGCGCCCGGTGTGCGGCTGGAAGATGCGCTGCTGCTCGGCCGGCGACAGGCGCGCGTACAGCGGCAAAATCTCGGTGTGACGCAGTTGCGCCTTGCGCAGGATTTCGGCGGCATCGCGGATTTCCCGCTCGCCCGGCAAAAAGATCAGCACATCGCCCGGGCCCTTGCCCTCACTGCGCTCATGGTGCGCCAGCTCATCCAGGGTAGCGAGGATGGCCTGGTCGACGGTGAGGTCGTCCTCGATCTGGTTGCCTTCCTCGTCCTGCTCGCTGGTCAGCGGGCGGTACCAGGTTTCTACCGGGAAGGTACGCCCGGACACCTCGATGATTGGCGCATCATCAAAGTGTTTGGAGAAACGCTCCAGGTCGATGGTCGCCGAGGTGATGATCAGCTTCAGGTCCGGCCGGCGATGCAGCAAGGTTTTCAGGTAACCGAGCAGGAAGTCGATGTTCAGGCTGCGTTCGTGGGCTTCGTCGACAATGATTGTGTCGTAGCGCTCCAGCAGGCGGTCGTGCTGGGTTTCGGCCAGCAGGATGCCGTCGGTCATCAGCTTGACCAAGGTATTGGAATCGCTCTGGTCTTCGAAACGCACCTGATAGCCCACCAGACCGCCCAGGGGCGTGCCCAGCTCTTCGGCAACCCGCGCCGCCACGCTGCGCGCAGCGATACGGCGTGGCTGGGTGTGGGCGATCAGGCCATGGCTGCCACGGCCCAGCTCCAGGCAGATTTTTGGCAGCTGGGTGGTCTTGCCCGAACCGGTTTCACCGGCGATCACCAGCACCTGGTTTTCGGCCAGGGCCTTCTTGATCTCATCACGCTTGGCGGCGATCGGCAGGTTGTCGTCGTAGCGCACGGTCGGCACGCTCTGCTGGCGTGCGGTGACCTGGGCGCAGGAGGCCTGGACCTTTTCCACCCACTGCGCCAGCTTCGCCTCGTCGGGGCGCTTGCGCAGTTCGTGCAGTTGCCGGCGCAGGCGATGGCGGTCGGCGATCATGGCGTGGTCGAGGTTTTGCAGCAGTTTGTCGATGGCGTGGTCAGTCATGGGGCTTTTTAGTGATGCAGGTGAGCCTGCTTTTTCATGATCGGCATTCGAAGAATGCGCGATTGTCGCAGATTTGGGCCTACTTTGCTGTCCAGGCTAGCACGCCCCCTGTAGGAGCGGCCTTGTGCCGCGATGGGCTGCGGCAGCAGCCCCCAGGATCTGCGGCCCATCACAAATAGCCGGGGCTGCTGCCGCAGCCCATCGCGGCACAAGGCCGCTCCTACAGGGATCGTATAGCGGCTGAAAGTTTAGCAAGGGCATATGTAAAGGTTGCCATTCACTGCTTTAATCAACCTTACGCCGCATGTGAGTATCAAAGGCATGACTCCCGCCCAGCCCATCGCCCCACCGTCGTCCCGCCCTTCGCTACCGAAGGCCCGGAGCCGTGCCGGGGAAAATCCGCTGGTGCACATCATCCTCGCCTTCTGGGCCCTTTGGCACTGCCGCCACGCGCGCCCACCAGATACTTCGCTCACGCCGTTGTGACCAAACCCGGCCTTCGTCTGGCCGTTTGATTCAACTGGGCCGCCTGCTTGTGCGGTGGCCCTGTGCGCCCGTGAGCGAATTCATCATGCACTTTGCACCTGTAGAGCAGGCTACCCGTTTCCTGGCCGACAACCCCGATATCGAGCTGTTCGAACTGTTCATCCTCGACGCCAACGGCGTACCACGCGGCAAGCTGCTGCACCGTGATGAACTGCTGGCCGTGTACCAGACCGGCCGGCCACTGCCCAGCACCATCCTTGGCCTGACCCTGAACGGCGACGACGTGGAAAACTCGGGCCTGGTGTGGGACGTGGGCGACATCGATTGCCGCGCCTACCCGCTTGAAGGCAGTTTGGTGCGCTTGCCCTGGCGCCGGGTGCCCACCGCCGCGGTACAGGTCAGCATGCACCCGAGCGAAGGCCTGCCAGCCAGCATCGCCGACCCTCGTCATGTGCTGCTGCGCACCATCGAAGCGCTGAAAGCCGACGGCTACCACCCGGTGATGGCCTGCGAGCTGGAGTTCTACCTGCTCGACCAGAAGCGTGACGCCCAGGGCCGCCCACAACCGGCACTGGACAACGATGGTGGCCGCCCGCGCACTACCCAGGTTTATGGCCTGCGTGAACTGGAGCAGATCGAGCCGTTCCTCGCCGACCTGTACGCCGCCTGCAAGGCCCAAGGCATTCCGGCGCGTACCGCTATTTCGGAATACGCCCCTGGCCAGGTGGAAATCACCCTCGAACACGGTGATGCACTGCAAGCGATGGACCAGGCCGTGCGCTACAAGCGCCTGGTAAAAGGCGTGGCCCATGCCCACGGCATGCAGGCCTGCTTCATGGCCAAGCCGTTTGCCAACCTGGCCGGTACCGGCATGCACATGCACCTGAGCCTGGCCGACAGCGCGGGCCACAACCTGTTTGCCAGTGAAGACAAAGCCGGCACCCCGCTGCTGCGCCAGGCCGTGGCCGGCATGCTGCGCCACCTGCACGATTCGTTGCTGCTGTTCTGCCCCAACGCCAACTCGTTCCGCCGCTTCCAGGCCAACAGCTATGCGCCGCTGGCGCCGACCTGGGGTGTGGACAACCGCACCGTGAGCCTGCGCGTGCCAGGCGGCCCGGTCAACAGCCGGCATGTGGAGCACCGCATTTGCGGCGCCGACGCCAACCCCTACCTGGCTGCTGCGGCGATCCTCGCCGCCAGCCATCGCGGCATCCGCGAACAACTGGACCCAGGCGCACCAGTGGAAGGCAACGGCTATGCCCAGGCCACCGAGCACCTGCCCACCGACTGGCTGACCGCCCTCGACGCCCTGCAACATTCCCATTGGGCCCGCGAAGCATTGGGCGAAGACTTCCTTGGCGTGTACCTGAAGGTCAAACGCGCCGAGTACCGCCAGTTCATGGCCGAAGTCAGCGAGCAGGACTGGCGCTGGTACCTGCACCAGGCCTGAGCCCCTAGATAACAAGGAACACCCATGAACGCAGCATTGAACAAAGGCCCGGCGCAGCGTGCGCCGTCCTACTACAGCGCCACCCTCAACGACCACACCGAATACCCGCAACTCAAGGGCACGGTGCAGGTGGATGTGGCCATCATCGGCGGCGGCTTCACTGGCGTCGCCACAGCGGTGGAACTGGCCGAGCGTGGCCTGAAGGTGGCCATCGTCGAAACCAACCGCATCGGCTGGGGCGCCAGCGGGCGCAATGGCGGCCAGGTCACCGGCAGCCTGTCGGGCGACGAGGCCATGCGCACGCAGATGCGTAGCCACCTGGGCGCCGAAGTCGACGACTTCATCTGGCACCTGCGTTGGCGCGGGCACCAAGTGATCGAACAGCGCGTGGCGCGCTATGGCATCGACTGCGACCTCAAGCACGGCCACCTGCATGCGGCGATGAAACCCTCGCACATGAACGAGCTGCGCGCATTCGAGGCCGAGGCGCAGCGCCGGGGCATGGGCGAGTACGTGCAACTGCTCGACCGTGCTGCGGTGGCCGAGCACCTGCAAAGCCCGCTGTACCTGGGTGCGTTGAAGAACCTGCGCAACCTGCACCTGCACCCGCTCAACCTGTGCCTGGGTGAGGCCCGCGCTGCTCACAGCCTGGGTGCACTGATTTTCGAAAACTCCGAGGTGCTGGACATCGTCCACGACCCCCGCCCGGCGGTGGTCACCGCCCACGGCCGGGTCGAGGCACGCCAGGTGATGCTGGCCGGCGATGTGTATCACAAACTGGAAAAGCGCCAGCTCAAGGGCAAGATCTTCCCGGCCATGGGTGGCATCGTCACCACCGCGCCGCTCGGTGAGCTGGCCGAGCAGATCAACCCGCAGGACCTGGCGGTGTACGACTGCCGCTTCGTGCTCGACTACTACCGCCTGACCGCCGACAAGCGCCTGCTGTTCGGCGGTGGCGCCAACTACTCGGGCAAGGATTCACGCGACATCGAAGGCGAACTGCGCCCGTGCATCGAGCGCACCTTCCCGGCCCTCAAAGGCGTGCCGATCGAGTTCCAGTGGAGCTGCGCCATGGGCATCGTGGTCAACCGCATCCCGCAGCTGGGCAAGCTGTCGGATAACGTGTGGTACTGCCAGGGCTATTCGGGGCACGGCATTGCCACCAGCCACATCATGGGCGAGATCATGGCCGAGGCATTGACCGGGACGCTGGAAAAGTTCGACACCTTTGCCCAGTGCAAACATGTGCGGGTGCCGATGGGGGATTTGCTGGGGAACCCGCTGCTGGCGGCAGGGATGTGGTACTACCAGATGCTGGAAAAACTGCGCTGAGCCTGAAAACGGTGCAACCTCTGTAGGAGCGGCCTTGTGCCGCGAAAGGGCCGCAAAGCGGCCCCGGCAATTTCAGCAACACCACTGAAAACCTGGGGCCGCTTTGCGGCCCTTTCGCGGCACAAGGCCGCTCCTACAGGGACCGGGGCGTCAGGCGATCTTCTTCAGGCCTTGCTTCTTCAGTTCTTCATCGCGCAATTCGCGGCGCAGGATCTTGCCCACGTTGGTGGTCGGCAGCGCGTCACGGAACTCGATCATGCGCGGCACCTTGTAGCCGGTAACGTTGGCACGCATGTGCTCCATCACCTGCTCCTTGGTCACGGTCATGCCCGGCTTGACCACGATGAACACCTTGATCACTTCACCCGACTTCTCGTCCGGCACGCCGATGGCCGCGCACTGCAACACGCCTGGCAAGGCTGCCAGCACGTCTTCCAGCTCGTTGGGGTACACGTTGAAACCCGAGACCAGGATCATGTCCTTCTTGCGGTCGACGATGCGCATGTAACCGTCAGCCTGAATCAGGGCGATGTCACCGGTCTTCAACCAGCCTTCGCTGTCGAGGATCTCGGTGGTGGCGTCTTCGCGCTGCCAGTAGCCCTTCATCACCTGCGGGCCCTTGACACACAGCTCGCCCACCTCGCCCAACGGCAGCTCATTACCGGCGTCGTCGATGATCTTGCACAGGGTCGATGGCACCGGAATACCGATTGTGCCCACCTGGTTGGCTTCTGCCGGGTTCACCGCCGCTACCGGGCTGGTTTCGGTCATGCCGTAGCCTTCGCAGATGGCGCAGCCGGTAACGGCCTTCCAGCGCTCGGCCACGCTCAGTTGCAGGGCCATACCGCCCGACAGGGTGATTTTCAGCGCCGAGAAGTCCAGTGCACGGAACGCCTCGTTGTTGCACAGGGCAACGAACAGGGTGTTGAGGCCGACAAAGCCGCTGAACTTCCACTTGCCCAGTTCCTTGACCATCGCCGGCAGGTCACGCGGGTTGCTGATCAGCACGTTGTGGTTGCCGATCAGCATCATCGCCATGCAATGGAAGGTAAAGGCATAGATGTGGTACAGCGGCAGCGGCGTGATGAGGATTTCACAGCCTTCGTGCAGGTTGGACCCCATCAACGCCCGGCACTGCAGCATGTTGGCCACCAGGTTGCGGTGGGTGAGCATGGCGCCCTTGGCCACGCCGGTGGTACCACCGGTGTACTGCAACACGGCCACGTCGTTGGCCTGCGGGTTGGCCTCGGTCACCGGCTGGCCCTTGCCCAGGGCCAGGGCGTCGTTGAAGCGCACGGCCTGCGGCAGGCTGTAGGCCGGCACCATCTTCTTCACGTACTTGATCACGCTGTTGATCAACAGGCGCTTGAGTGGCGGCAGCAGGTCGGCCACTTCGGTGACGATGACATGTTTGACCTGGGTCTTGGGTACCACCTTCTCGGCCAGGTGGGCCATGTTGGCCAGGCACACCAGGGCCTTGGCGCCAGAGTCGTTGAACTGGTGTTCCATCTCCCGCGCGGTATACAGCGGGTTGGTGTTGACCACGATCAGCCCGGCACGCATGGCACCGAATACCGCAACCGGGTATTGCAGGACATTGGGCAGTTGCACGGCAATGCGGTCACCCGGCTTGAGGTCGGTATGCTGCTGCAGCCAGGCGGCAAACGCCCCCGACAGCGCATACAGCTCGCCATAAGTGATAGTCTTGCCCAGGTTGCTAAAGGCCGGTTTGTCGGCAAAGCGTTGGCAGGATTGCTTGAGTACTGCCTGGATATTGGGGAATTCGTCAGGATTGATTTCCGCCGTAATCCCGGCTGGGTACTTATCCTTCCAAAAATTTTCGATCATGGAAGCCCACTCCTTCAGCAACAGCGAAGTTCGATTGGCGCGTCGATGCGCTTATTATTGATATGAGACGGCGGTTCGTTGCAAACCGGATCGTCTGAAAGCGGGCCGAGAGTAACAGCTTTGCCTGGGGTCGCCTAGAGGCCAAAACAGGCCTTACAGTCACAAAAATGACTCAATGAACAATACAGGTCATTTTTAGAGTATTTAACTTAAAGCGACAAGCTTTAAGCTTCAAGCGGCAAGATAGAGCGTGCCCAAGGCTCTAGCTTGCAGCTTGCAGCTTGCAGCTAATTCAAGCTATGTCACGCAACTCCCGCCGCAGAATTTTGCCCACAGGCGTCATCGGTAACGACTCACGCAGCACAATGTGCTTGGGTACCTTGTAGCCGGTGAAGTTGGCCTTGCAGTAGGCCTTGAGCTCATCCACGCTAACACCGCCCTCGCGCGGCACCACGAACAGCTTCACGGCCTCGCCGGAGCGCTCGTCCGGCACGCCGATGGCTGCACAGTTGGCGACCTTGGGGTGGCCCATCACCACGTCCTCGATCTCGTTGGGGTACACGTTGAAACCCGAGACGATGATCATGTCCTTCTTGCGGTCGACGATGCGGGTGAAGCCGTCCGGGTCGATCACCGCGATATCACCGGTCTTGAACCAGCCGTCCGCATCCAGGGCCTGGGCCGTGGCCTCCGGCTGCTGCCAGTAACCCTTCATCACCTGCGGGCCCTTGATGCACAACTCGCCCCGCTCGCCCAGCGGCATTTCGTTGCCGTCATCGTCGATCACCTTGAACGCAGTACCCGCGACCGGGATGCCCACCGTACCCAGACGCGCCAGCTTGCCGTAGGGGTTGGTGCTGGCCACCGGCGAGGTTTCTGTCAGGCCGTAGCCTTCGACAATGCGGCACCCGGTAAGCGCTTCCCAGCGTTCGGCGGTGGCCTTGACCAGCGCCGTGCCGCCAGAGTTGGTGACCTTCAGCGCCGAGAAATCCAGTTGGCGGAAACCAGGATGGTCCATCAGCGCGACAAACAAGGTGTTCAGCCCCAGCAGCGCGGAGAATCGCCACTTGCCCAGTTCCTTGATGAAGCCAGAGATGTCCCGTGGGTTGGTGATCAGCACGTTGTGGTTGCCGGTGACCATCATGCACATGCAGTTCGCGGTAAAGGCATAGATGTGGTACAGCGGCAGCGGTGCGATCATCACCTCCTGGCCGTCCTTGATCAGCTTCTGCCCGTCCGGCCCGTGCTGCGAAAAACAGGCCAGCACCTGCAACATGTTGGCCACCAGGTTACCGTGGGTGAGCATGGCGCCCTTGGCAAGGCCCGTGGTGCCACCGGTGTACTGCAGCACGGCAATGTCGTCCAGGCTCAACGGCACCGGTTTGGGCGACTGCTCGCGGCCCAGGCGCAGCACTTGCTTGAACGAAATCGCCTGGGGCAGCTGGTAGGCCGGTACCATCTTCTTCAGCTTGTCGACCACCGTGTTGATCAGCCAGCCTTTGGCGGCGGGCAACAGGTCGCCCATTTTCGCCTCGATCAGGTACTCGATGCCGGTATCGGGCAGCACCTCCTGCACACGCTTGCCGAACATGTTCAGGTACACCAGCGCACGTGCGCCACTGTCCTTGAACTGGTGGCGCATTTCGCGCTCGGTGTACAGCGGGTTGGTGTTGACCACGATCAGGCCGGCACGCATGGCACCGAATACGGCGATCGGGTATTGCAGCACGTTGGGCATCTGCACCGCGATGCGGTCACCCGGTTTGAGGTCGGTGTGCTGCTGCAACCAGGCAGCGAAGGCTGCCGAATGGCGCTCCAGCTCAGCGTAGGTCAGGGTCACGCCCAGGTTGCTGAATGCCGGGCGGTCGGCAAAGCGCTTGCAAGAGCGCTCGAACACCTCGACGACCGAGGCGTAGGCATTGATGTCGATGGTGGAAGGCACGCCCGCCGGGCGCTTGTCATTCCAGAAGTCGGCTTGCATTTATTATTGTTCCTCTGCCTGGACCTGCACTGCGTCCTTTAGTCCTTGACCTGATCGCCTGAAGGCGAAAAGGCGTTGTTCCGACGTTAGCAGGTAAGCCCAAGGCGGCATATACGCCAAGTGCCGCCATTAACATTGTGAATCTTATTTGTGCCCTTCCTGCAATCCGGCCGGTTGTGCATACACTGTTCGGGTACCCGTGCGCACAAGGACCCGCCATGCCTCACGACGCCTTCTGGCTACCCGCCAGCGAGCACTGCAGCCTGTACGTGCACCAATGGCTGCCGGCCACACCGGTAAAAGCCGTGGTGCTGCTGGCCCATGGCATGGCCGAGCATGCCGGGCGCTACCAGCGCCTGGGGCGTGCGCTGAGCGAGGCCGGCTTTGCCCTGGTCGCGGCCGACCAGCGCGGCCACGGGCGCACCGCCGAGCTGGGCAGCCTCGGCCTGTTCGCCCGCCATCATGGCTAGAATGCCGTAGTCAACGACCTGGGTCGGCTGGCCCAGCACATCGGCCAGCAGTACCCGTGCACACCGCTGTTCCTGTTCGGCCACAGCATGGGCAGCTACATCGCCCAGGCCTACCTGCTGCACCACAGTGCCAGCCTGCACGGGGCGATTCTCAGTGGTTCCAACTACCAGCCGGCGGCGCTGTACCGCGTGGCGCGGCTGATTGCCCGGCTGGAGGGCTGGCGCCAAGGGCCGCAGGGCAAGAGTGCGCTGATCGAATGGTTGTCGTTCGGTTCGTTCAACAAAGCCTTCAAGCCCAACCGCACGGCGTTCGACTGGCTCAGCCGCGACCCGGCCGAGGTCGACCTGTACGTCAACGACCCGTTGTGCGGCTTTCGCTGCAGCAACCAGCTGTGGCTCGACCTGCTGCAAGGCTTGGCGCAAATCAGCCAGCCGAGTAACCTCGCGCAGATCGATCCGAACCTGCCCATGCTGGTAATCGGTGGAGAATGTGATCCGGTCAGTGCCGGCAAGCGTCTCACCCATCTGGCCGACGCCCTGCGCGCGACCGGCAATCGACATGTACAGCTGCGCGTCTATCCTGATGCGCGGCACGAAGTACTCAACGAAACCAACCGTGACGAGGTCACCGCCGATATTCTCGGCTGGCTTGAACAGGCGCTGGCCCTTGGCCGCCCTGTGCGCAGTGAATGATAGCCGCCCTCGCCCAACGCTTAAGGAAGCACCGATGTCCCAGGTCACCAACACGCCTTACGAAGCCCTCGAAGTCGGCCAGAAGGCCGAGTACAAGAAGTCCGTTGAAGAACGCGACATCCAGCTGTTTGCTGCGATGTCCGGTGACCACAACCCGGTTCACCTGGATGCCGAGTTTGCCGCCAAGAGCATGTTCCGCGAGCGCATTGCCCATGGCATGTTCAGCGGCGCGCTGATCAGTGCAGCAGTGGCCTGCACCCTGCCTGGCCCAGGCACCATCTACCTGGGCCAGCAGATGAGCTTCCAGAAGCCGGTGAAAATTGGCGACACCCTGACCGTGCGCCTGGAGATTCTCGAGAAGCTGCCCAAGTTCAAGGTGCGCATCGCCACCAATGTGTACAACCAGAACGATGAGCTGGTGGTCCAGGGTGAGGCCGAGATCCTGGCGCCGCGCAAGCAGCAGACAGTCGAGCTGGTGTCGCCGCCGAATTTCGTGGCTAGCTGAAGGCTGATTTAGCCAGCACCGGCCCTATCGCCGGCAAGCCAGCTCCCACAGGGTCACCACAGGCCTGGGCATTGTGGTGACCCTGTGGGAGCTGGCTTGCCGGCGATAGGGCCGGTAAAGCCAACATTATTCAACAGCCTGCAAACGTCGCTCAATGTGCCTGCGCTCCGGCGCCTGCCGGGTCAGCGCCAGTGCCTGTCGCCAGGCCGCACGCGCCTCCTCCACCTGCCCCAGTTGGTAGTGCAGCTCGGCCCGCGCCGCATGCGCCAGGTGGTAGTCCAGCAACTCCCCCCGCGCCAAAATCCCCTCGACCGCCCGCAAGCCAACCTCCGGCCCGTCCCGCTTCGCCAGTGCCACCGCCCGGTTCAGGCTCCACCACAGCTGACGGCCAGTGCCGCTGCAACACGTCATACAGCCCGACAATTTCCGCCCAGTCAGTTTCCTCTGCCGTTGCTGCGCCAGCGTGCACGGCGGCTATCGCCGCCTGCACGGTATAAACACCAAACGCCCGGCTTTGCAGGGCCTGGCGCACCAGCTCGCAGCCCTCGTCAATGCGTTGCCGGTCCCACAGGCTGCGGTCTTGATGTTCCAGCACCACCAGGTTGCCCTGGGCATCGGTTCGCGCCTGCTGCCGGGACGCCTGCAACAGCATCAAGGCCAGCAGGCCGATCGCCTCCGCATCAGGCAACAATTGCACCAGCAGCCTCGCCAGGCGAATGGCTTCATCGCTCAGATCCTGCTGTAGCAGTGACTCGCCCGAGGACGCCGAGTAGCCTTCGTTGAATACCAGGTAGATCACCCGTAACACGCTCTCCAGGCGCTCGGGCAGTTCGTTCAGCTCCGGCACCTGGTACGGGATGCCGGCATCGCGGATCTTGGCCTTGGCGCGGACGATGCGTTGGGCAATGGTGGCCGGGCTTTGCAGGAAGGCGCGGGCGATCTGCTCGGTGGTCAGGTCACACACTTCGCGCAGGGTCAGCGGTACCTGGGCATCAGCTGACAGTGCTGGGTGGCAGCAGGTGAAAATCAACCGCAGGCGGTCGTCCGCCAGCAGTTCTTCTTCACTGGGGTCCTGCGCCTGGCCGTCGAGCAGCATGCTCAGGTCTGCCTGGGAGCGGTCGAAACGGGCGCGGCGGCGCAGCGCATCGATGGCCTTGAAACGCCCGGTGGAAACCAGCCACGCCCGTGGGTTATCGGGGATGCCGTCACGCTGCCAGCGCTCGACGGCAATGAAGAAGGCATCATGCATGGCCTCCTCGGCCAGGTCAAAATCACCCAACAGGCGGATCAATGTCGCCAGGATGCGTCGCGACTCCTGCCGGTACACCGCCTCGACTTCAGCGCGCACCTGCGCCAGTGCCGTCATCAGTCGGGCATCCGCTGGGTCACCACCTCCACCAGGCGGTCCAGGCTTTCTCCCCAGCCCTGGTGGAAGCCCATTTCTTCATGGGCCCGGCAATCGGCGGCATTCCAGTGCCAGGCGCGGGCGGTGTAGCGGGTTTTGCCCTGCTCTTCGTCAAAACTGATCACGGCGGTCATGAAGGCCTTGTTCGAGGGCACCCAGCCAGGCCCGAAGGCATCGGTGAAGACCAACCGCCGTGGTGCGGCGATCTCCAGGAAAACGCCCTGATTCGGGTATTCGCTGCCATCCGGCGCCCGCATCAGGGTGCGGAACAGGCCGCCGGCCCACAGCTGCATTTCGCACTCCGGAGTGGTCATGCCGTGCGGCCCCCACCACTGCATCAACCATTGGGGCTCGGTCCAGGCACGAAACACCTTGGCCGGTGGTGCGTCGATCAGGCGGCTGATGGTCAATTCGTGTTGCGCTTGTGCAGGGGGTGCCAGGCTCATGTTGTTGTTCTCCATAGCGGTCAGGGTTGCAGTTCGCGCACCGGTCGCACCTCGACACTGCCGACCCGTGCCGCAGGGATGCCTTTGGCGATGTTCAGCGCTTCGTTCAGGTCGCGGGCCTCTACCAGGTAAAAGCCGGCGAGTTGCTCCTTGGTTTCGGCGAACGGGCCATCGGTCAGGCTCATGTGCCCGTTACGCATGCGCACCGTGGTGGCGGTTTGCACCGGCTTGAGCGCCTCGGCCGCCAGCATTCGCCCCGAGCCATGGATGGCTTCGGCGTAGGCCATGCATTCGGCATCTTCCGGGCTGTCGGGCAGGCTGTGCAGCAGCCCCTCGTCACAATAGACCAGGCACAGGTATTTCATGGTCGCCTCCAGGGCAGCGGCAAAGTGCATTTAGCGATAACGGCTCAGGGCTTGAGATCGAACAGCGCTTTTTGCGTTTCCATGTCGAAAGGCGCCGACCAGTGCTCGTGGATTACCTGCCATTGGCCACCTTGACGACGATAGCCCACAGTCGCCCGCATGAAGCCACACTGGCTCTCGTCATCGCCCGGGCCGCAACGGTTCAGCCAGTGGGCCAGGGCCAGGTCGCCAGCGGCGTGTACGGTGAGTTCGGCCAGTTCGAAGACCATGGGGCCAGTGCACATGCCCATGCACATTTCCCAGTGCGCCGTATAGGCGGCCTTGCCTTTGAATTGCAGGGCCTGGATGGCATCGAAGGCGACGATGTCATCGGCATAGGGGGCGGTGATGTTGGGGATGTCGCGATCGCGCACGGCCTGCATCCAGCGCTCGATCAGTTGGCGGATCTCGGTTTCGGCTGCGGTGCTCATCGGGGGTTCCTCCGACAGGACATAGGGTTTGGGCACGGTGTGGAGTGGGCCTTCACCTATGGTCGAACGGTGAGCGGAGGAATCGACAGGCCTTGGAGATTATTCTGAATGCTGATGGCCTCATCGCCGGCAAGCCAGCTCCCACAGGGGTAGCACAACATGCAAATGCTGCGACAACCCTGTGGGGCTGGCTTGCCGGCGATGAGGCCATCGGCAACTACATCGAATACCTGTCGATCAACCCTGCTGGCAACCTTCACCCATTGCCCGGTACTGGATGGTGTGCACCTGGCCCTGGTGGTCTTCGTAGGTCATGGTCGCAGGCACCACTTCGCAGACGTTGGGGATGGTCGAGAGGTTGATCACCCGTTTGATGTCCAGGTTCATGGTGTAGTCGTACTGCTGGGCCACAGGCTCGCTGGAGACAGGTTTGGCCTCGTCGGCAAGGGCGAACGAGGACATACCGACCAATGCAAGAATCAGTAATGGTTTCATGTGGGTTTGCCTTTTGAGCATTCAAGCTGATCGATTGACTTCTAATGCCATCAATGGCGCGGAGAAGTTGCCATCTACGGTGAAGATGGCACGAAGTACCGATCCCGCTTCGTACTGCCAGGGGGGATGAGTAAAATTCTACTCCCGGTTGGCAATAGTTGAACCCTGAAGTCGGATATTCACCCTTGCCGTATTTGCAACAATCTGCGTCAAATTGGCCGCAAAATCTCATGCCAGAGCCTTTGGCCAGCGTTCAGGGCAGGACTCGCCATGTCATTAAAAAATATTCACTGCTCGACACTTTCGGCCACAGAACGCCGGCTGCTGGACCACTTTTACCGCCAACACGGCTCGCGCATGCGTGCAGCGGGCGACGCTGAACTGTGGGTGGCAAGGGCCCCGGGCATTGTTGCAGGCTTGAGCTTGAGCGCGGTGGGCGAAGGCCTATGGCTGACGGGGCTGTTTGTCGACCCGCACCAGCGCGGCCAAGGGGTGGCCGGGCAATTGATTGAGGCGGCGCTGAAACAGGCCAAGGGGCCGACCTGGCTGTTCTGCCACCCGGACCTGGTGCCGTTCTATGAGCACCTGGGTTTCCACATGGCCGGGCAACTGCCCGAAACCCTGGCCAGCCGCCTGCAGCGCTACCAGCGCAGCAAACGCCTGATAGCCCTGCAGCGGGGTCAGTCGTCGCTGACCTCAAGCCCGGGGAACAGCACTTCGGTATAGCCGAACTTGGCAAAGTCCTGGATACGTGACGGGTACAGCCGGCCGATCAGGTGGTCGCACTCGTGCTGTACCACCCGCGCATGGAAGCCGTCGGCAAAGCGGTTGATCGGGTTGCCCTGGGGGTCGACCCCTTCGTAGCAGATATGCTTGAAGCGTGGCACCACACCCCGCAGGCCCGGTACCGACAGGCAACCCTCCCAGCCGTCCTCTACCTCTGTGGACGTCGGCGTGATGACCGGGTTGATCAAAATGGTCTGCGGCACCGCTTCGGCATCCGGGTAGCGCTCGCTGCGATCGAAGCCGAAAATCACCAACTGCAGGTCGATACCAATTTGTGGCGCGGCCAGGCCTACGCCGCCCACATGGTGCATGGTTTCGAACATGTCATCGATCAGTTGCCGCAGTTCGGCAGTGCCGAGCATGTGCTCGGGCACTGGCGGGGCGATGCGCAGCAGGCGTTCGTCGCCCATCTTTAGAATGTCACGGATCATCTGGGGTTTGGCTCGGAAGGTTGGTGCTGGCTCGGTTGCGGGTGTTCATGGCCCAGCACGGTGATGGTTTCCGGGGCCTTGTGCCCTTCGAAATCCTTCTCGCCAGGGTTTTTACCCTCGCTCGACATGTGCTCGATCACCGCGTTCATCTCCGCGCCCAGCAGCAACACGGCAGCGGAAATATAGAAATACAGCAACAGCACGATGATTGCACCAATGCTGCCGTACATGGCGTTGTAGTCGGCAAAGGTTTTTACGTAGTAGGCAAAGCCCAGGGACGCCACGATCCACACCACCACCGCCAGCACCGAGCCGGGCGTGATGAAGCGAAACTTCTGTTTCACGTCAGGCATCACGTAGTAGATCAGGGCCACCGCCACCATCAGCAGCATGATGATTACCGGCCAGCGCAGGATGGTCCAGAGTGTAACGATGAACTCCTGCATGCCGATCTGGGCGGCGATCCATTCCATCACTTGCGGGCCCAGCACCATCAGTGCTGCGGCCGCCAGCAGCATGCCGGCCAAACCGACGGTGTAGAAAATGGAAAGCGGGATGCGCTTCCATACCGGGCGGCCTTCGGGCACATCGTAAGCGGCGTTCATCGCGCTCATCATCAGGCGCACGCCGGCCGACGCGGTCCACAAGGCAATCACGATACCCACCGACAACAGCCCGCCTTTGGACTGCTGCAACTGGTCGATCACCGGGTTCACCTGCTCCAGCGCCTGGGGCGGCAACACCAGTTCCGATTGCAGGCGCAGCCACGAAAAGAAGTCCGGCAAATGCAGGAAACCAATCAGGGCAATGAGGAACAGCAGGAACGGGAACAGCGAGAACAGCGCCTGGTAAGCCAGCGCGGAGGCATAGGTGGACATCTCGTCATCAAGAAATTCCTTGATGGTGCGCACCAGCACGCGGTGCAAGGGCAGGCCCTGCAGGGCGGGAAAAATCATAGCGTCTCCTTTCGCCGCTCGATCGATTCAACAGACAAGTCTAATAGACCATACCGTTGCTGTGCTGCTCCCGGCCAATGCGTCAAAAATTGTGTATGCCTGTAATGGCCCCTTCGCGGGCAAGCCCGCTCCTACAACGGCGGGTTTATCCGCGAAGGGGCCGGAACAAGCGAGCTCAAATCAAGGCTTCTTCACAGCATCCTTCACATTGCCCTTGATCTGCTGCGCTTCGCCCTTCAGGCTCTTGCGCCTTGCCTTCTGCGCGCAGCTTGTCGTTGTCGGTCACTTTGCCAACACCCTGTTTCACGTTGCCGATTGCTTCGTTGGCCAGACCTTTCGCTTTGTCTTTAGTACCGCTCATGGCAAAACTCCTGCAAATGGAGACACGTGAACCGTGTCGACAGAAGGTGGACCCACCACCCTCGCTGGGAGTTTCAACGGATTTTCCAGCCACAAGCCGAGCGGTAAAACTGCGGGCGAATACCGCACCAAATCACCCCGGCGCACCTACGCAGCCATCACAGCTGCCCTAGAATCCCCGCAAACGTCCGCCCAAAGCAGGCTGGCACTCGATAAAAACAATGTTTTCCGGATACCCGCACCCATGCGTCTGATGCCTGCGCTGGTGGCTTTGCTGCCACTGCTTCCTCTGCCCGCCCTGGCCGCCGCACCGGCCAGCCCCGAAACCCTGCGTGTCGAGCGTTACACCGATGACGGCCAACCCGGTTCGCTGCGTTGGGCCATCGAAACCAGCAACCAGAACCCTGGCCACTACAGCATCGACATTGCCGCCGTCGGCAAACCGCCGTACGTCATCCGCCCCAGCCGTGCGCTACCGGAAATCAAAGGCCCGGTACGCATCACCGGTCTGCCTTGGGCACTCGATGGCCAATACATCGCCATCGACGGTTCGGCGTACATCAAGGACCAGGGCGTACGCACCTGCCCAGGCGCCCTGCCCGGCCAGTTCGGCACCAACGTGCGCACCACCACCAACCCCGGGCTGGTGCTGCGCGACACCCAGGGCGTGCACCTGAGCGGCCTGGAAGTACGCAATTTCTGCATCGGCATATTGGTCAACCGCGCCAGCGGCAACGTGATCGAAGACAACCGTATCGTCGCCAACAAAGGCGGCGCGGGCATCATGCTGACCGGTGACGACGGTGCCGGTAACCCCACCGCCACCACCACAAACAACAACAAGGTGCTGCGCAACCAGCTGATCGACAATGGCGACGGCCTGGGCTGACCCGCGGCGCGGCATTCAACCTGGTGGCCGATAACCTGTTCCGCAGCACTGCGGCCAACCCCGAACCCTCGCAGGGTATCGAGATTCTGTTGGGCAACGACAACAGCGTGGTGCGCAACCGCTTCGAAAACTACTCCGACGGCCTGCAGATCAATTGGGGCAAGCGCAACTACCTGGCCGCCAACACCTTCAGCGGCAACTCGATCGGCGTCAGCGTCACCGGCGAGGGCAACATGCTCGACGGCAACCTGATCCACGGCAACCGCATCGGCGTGGCGCTGCGCCCGGAACCGGACACCACCGCCACACGCCTGAGTGGCAACCGCATCTGGGGTAACAGCCAGGATATCCGCCGCTGCGAGGCGGGCGGTTCGTGCGTGCCCGACCAACGCACCGGCGCCATCGTGTTTGGCGTGCCGGCCCAGGCCCACGCGCTGTACGTGGGTTCACGCGGGGTGGGGGCCGACTTGCCGAAGAAAGACCAGGCGATCATCTGCGACGCCAAAGGCCAGCCCAAGCCTTGCCAGCCGCTGCCCAACCATAACCAGCAGGCGCCACGGCTGATTGCGCTGCAAGGCAATGTGTTGCGCGGTGAAGTGCAGGGGCCGGTGTCGAGCTTGTTGCGGGTGGAGTTCTTTGGCAATGCCGAAGCGGATGGCACAGAGGCCGAGCAATACCTTGGGGAAGTGCTGGTGAACAGCGACAAGCAGGGGCAGGCGCGGTTTGCGCAGGTGCTGGAGAACATCGGCGGGCTGCGCAGCTTTACCGCGACCGTGACCACTGCCGATGGGGCAACTTCCGAGTTGAGCCAACCCGTTCGGCGCTAACAGCACCGCCCCTCACAGGTTAATACGGCCGTTGTAGGAGCGGCCTTGTGCCGCGAAAGGGCTGCAAAGCAGCCCCAAGGTTCTAGCATCAAAGCCGATACTGCCGGGGCCGCTTCGCGGCCCTTTCGCGGCACAAGGCCGCTCCTACATCGACCGCGTCAGACCCAACGCAAAGGTCTTCATCAAACCTTGCCCCGCCCCGTGCCACCCCTCACAATGCAGGCCTTCATAGCGTCAACCCGCAGGAACCTGCATGAAACTCGACAAACCCGCCGCCATCGCCCGGCGTAACGAAGCATTGGCCAAGCCGGTGCTGAACAGCAGCAACACCCTGTTCGCCATCCTGGACAACAAACGCAACCTGTGGTGGTTCGAAGTGCCCGTGAAGCTGCTGGGCAAGGGCCAGGCCGACTGGGTCAACCTGCTGCTGCACACGCCAGAAAGCGATGAGCTGCAGCACCTGAAGGTGCCCACCAACTTCCTCAAGGCTCACCTGGAGCAGATGGAAGTGCGCAAGCCCGGCAAGCGCCGTTCCACCATCAGCCTGGCCCTCAGCGCCGACCGCGACTCGCTGCTGCGCGACACCCGTCCGGGCGGCGAGCAGCTGGACTTCCGCAACTTCGTACAGGCGTAAGGCGGTCAGGCCTTTTCGATACGGTCGTCATGGATGACGATCAGGCCCTGCTTGAACAACGCGCCAATGGCCTTCTTGAAGTTGCCCTTGCTGACGTTGAACAGCTTGCTGATCAGTGCAGGGTCGCTTTTGTCGCACACGGCCAACACCCCACCTTCGGCCTCCAGGCGCGCCATGATCTGCTCTTGCAGGCTGTCGGCCAGGGCCGCACCTACCGGTTGCAGGCTCAGGGCGATCTTGCCGTCGTGGCGCACTTCCTTGATGAAGCCTTTCTCGTGCATGCCCGACCGCAAGAACTTGAACACCTCGTTCTTGTGGATCAGGCCCCAGTGGCGGTTGTTGATGATGGCCTTGAAACCCATTGGCGTTTCGCCGGCCACCAGCAACTCGACCGGTTGCCCGACTTTATAGTCGGCCGGGGTGACGTCGAGGTAACGATCCAGGCGTGAGGTGGCGGTGATACGGCGGGTGCGCTTGTCGAGGTAGACGTGCACCACGCAGTAATCGCCAATCTTCAGCTGCCGTGCTTCTTCCGAGTACGGCATCATCAGGTCTTTGGACAGGCCCCAGTCCAGGAAGATGCCCGCACCGTTGATGTCCTTGACCTTGAGGCTGGCAAACTCACCCACCTGCACCTTGGGTTTTTCGGTGGTGGCGATCAGCTGGTCTTCGCTGTCCAGGTAGATGAATACGTTCAGCCAGTCATCCACCTCGGTTTCGGCGTTTTTCGGAATGTAGCGCCCGGGCAGCAGGATCTCGCCATCGGCGCCGCCGTCCAGGTACAGACCGAAGTCCACGTGCTTCACGATTTGCAAACTGTTGTAACGCCCAAGCAGAGCCATTTCTGATGATCCTCAAGACAAGGGGGCTATTTTCCAGACAGACACGGGGTGGTGTCAAAGCTTCCGGACGGTTGCCCCCTGGTCCGCAGGATCAGAAGTCGTAGCGCAGCGTCACCGTGGCGTTACGCGGGGCACCGTAGTGACCATAGCTGCCAGCCATGCCGGCGTAGTACTTCTTGTCGAAGAGGTTGTTGACGTTCAACGTGGCGGCAAGGTTATCGTTGATCTTGTAGCGTGCCATCAAGCTGGTGACGAAGTAGTCATCTTGGGTGACATGACTGTTGTAGCGCGCATATTGCAGCGTGGACTTGGAATTCCAGTTCACGCCACCTCCCATGGTCAGCCTCTCCCAGTCACCTGGCAGGCGATAGGTGTTCCAAAAGCGGAACGTGTCCATTGGCAGCTGAGTGGTCAGCCTGTTGCCAGCAGCATCCTCGGTGCGGGAGTGACTGTAACCGGCGAATACATTCCAACCGGGCAGCACTTCACCCGAGAGCTCTAGGTCCACACCTTTGGTTTCCGCACCATCAACCGCCTTGTACGCGTTGCCGCCGTTCGGCGCACGTTCGGTGGTCTCCTCGGCGAAGTTGTCCCTTTGGACCAGGTAGACGGCAACGTTGGCGTTCAGGCGGCCATTCAGGAATTCGCCTTTCCAGCCCATTTCGTAGTTCTTGCCGACCTCCGGGTCAAGTGGCTTGCCACTGGCGTCGATATTGCTCTGCGGCTTGAAGATGTCGGTATAGCTGACGTACACCGACTGCTCATCTGTCAGGTCGTAGACCAGGCCTGCATACGGCGTCACCACACCATGTTCTTTCATGTTGTAGGTGCTCGGCGCGTTAGGGCTATCGATGATGCCAAGGCTATAGTCGAAGCGATAGTCGGACGCCCGCGCGCCCAGAATCAGGTGCAGGTCATCGGTGAAATTGAACCGCCCCGCAACGTAGTAACCGCTTTGACGGTTGAAGATATCGTATTTGATGCTTGGCGAAAGCTCGTCTTTGCCTGGCTTGGGTGTCACGTTTTCCCAGGTGAAGTAGTTGATGTCCTGATCAGGCCCGGCGTATTCGCGGTGTTTGTTTTCATATTCCAGGTAGTTGTAACCAACGATGAGCTCGTGGGCCTGTCCAAACAGCTGGAAAGGCCCTTGCAGGGAAATGTCTGCACCTTTCTGGTATTGATCTGCTGAAGCCACACCAGCGCTGATGGTCGTCGAGCCATCAGGTTGCAGGTACGAGGTGTTGGTTCTGGTCGAAACGTAGGAAGAGAACGTGTTGCGATCAACGTCCATGTAAAGGGTCGATACTTTCAGCTGCCAGTCGTTGGCCAGTTGCTGCTCGAGCGTCATGGTGTAGTTGGTGGTTTCGTAGTCATCGTAACCCCAGCGAGCGTCAGAGCTTTTCGAACGGGAAAAGTGGGTGGGCTGGCCGTTGGTGAAAATTAGCGGAACACCCGACGCTCCGTTGACTTTGTATGTTTGCCGGTCAATGCCGAATCGAATCAGGGTGGTATCGGTCAGGTCAGCTTCCAGGGCGCCATACAGGATGCTGCGGTCCTGGGTGTACCAATCCATGAAGGTATGGTTGTTCTGCTGCGCGGCGACAAAACGTCCACGCACGTTGCCCTCTTCGGTCAGGGGGCCGGAAACATCGGCTTCGGCGCGGTAGTAATCCCAGGAGCCGGCGCCGCCCTGGATGTAGGACTTGAACTCTCGCGTCGGGCGCTTGCGGATCAGGTTCACCACCGCACTGGGGTCACCGGCACCGCTCATCAGGCCCGTTGCACCGCGGACAATTTCCACTCGGTCATACAGGGCCACATCCAGCAAGGTGCTGGGCATGTTGCGAGTCTGGTTGTCCTGAAACGTGGTAACACCATCGAACTGGTAAGTGTTGATCGCACTGCCACGCGAATAGATGTTAAAGCGCTCGCCGCCGTCCTGGGACATGGTGATGCCCGGCGTCTGATTGAGCACATCGGTCATGCTCGCCAAGTGCTGGTCGTCCATGCGCTGGCGCGTGATGACGGTAATCGTTTGTGGCGTCTCGCGGATCGACAGGTTCATCTTGGTCGCCGTGCTGGTCGACCCGGTCGTATAGGACCCGGTCCCCTCAGTGATAGCCCCCAGCCCCATGGCATTGATGCTGGTCGCGCCCAGTTCGAGCGCGCCGTCCGTCGAGCGCGGCAGCAGCACGTAATTGCCATTGCTCGCGGCCATCACTTGCAGCTCGCTCCCCGCCAGCAACCGAGCAAAGCCCTGCTCGACACTGTACGTCCCCTGCAACCCCTGGCTGCGCTTGCCCTGGGTCAGGTCGGCGTCGAACGACAACACCACCCCGGCATCACTGGCAAAACGGCTGAGCACCGCGCCCAGCGGCCCGGCTGCGATGGCATAGCTGCGAGCGGCTTCGGCGGCACTGGCCTGCCCGGCGCTGGTCAGTGGATGAACTACCCCAGCCTGCAGCAGCAAGGCGGCACTGAGCATGGCAACGACAAGGGGTTTTCTGGGGTAGCTGTGGCGGGTAACACGGGGGTGCATGGGGGGCTCCTTCAAATGCCTGTGTTGGCGGTTTGCAGGAGGGGTCGTGTGAAACCGGAAAACCGACAATGCAAACGAGAAATATTTTTAAAGATTCAACGGCCACACGCAGTCCCGCTTTTGTGGGAGCGGCCTTGTGTCGCGAAAGGGCCGCTCCCACAACGACCGCGTATAGCGCGTCAACTTATTGGCCGCACCCGCACCCAGAACCGCGTGCGGGTTTCGATCCGCACGGGCAGCGCCTGGGCGATGGCCTCCAGCGCCCGCGCCGTATCGTCCAGCGGGAAGGCCCCGGACAGGCGCAAGTGCGCAACCTCCTTCGAACACTCGATGAAACCCGGGCGATAGCGCTGCAACTCATCCAGCACCCGGCCCAGCGGCCAGTTGTCGATCACCAACCGGCCATTCACCCACTCGTCCCTGTTGGGGTCGAGCGCCTGTGGCGCGGGCAATGGCCCGGCCCCGAAACGCAGGCTCATGCCCGCCTCAACCCGCAACGGCTCGGCATCTGCCCGGTTGCGCACGGCAACGGCGTGTTCCAGCACATCCAGTTCGGTGTGCCCGTCAAGTTGGCGCACCACAAAACGCGTACCCAACGCGCGCATCTCGCCCTGCTGGCTGCGCACGCTAAGTGGCCGTGCGTCCTTGGCCGTGGTCACCATGATCTCGCCTGCGCGCAGGATGATCAGCCGTTGCTGGTGGTCATAGCGAATGTCCACGGCACTGGCCGTGTTCAGCGTGAGCTGGGTGCCATCCTCCAGCCGCAGCTGGCGCCGCTCACCCGTGGCGGTACGCACATCAGCCAGCCAAAGCGGCGTCTGACGGTAGCCAGTCCAGGCCAGGCCCGAGACACCAAGGCCAAGCACCAGCCCCTTGAGCACAGTGCGCCTGCCTGCCAGCGGCGGCTCCACCGCCAACGTCCGTTGTGCCACGGTCGCCGGCACGTTGCGCAACTCGGCGTGAAACGCCTCCAGCCGCTGCCACGCCCACTGGTGCACCGGGTCGCCTTGGTGCCAGGCCTGCCAACGCTGATACAGCGCCGGGTAGTCCGCCCCGGCACTCAAGCGGGCATGCCACTGCGCCGCATCGCGCAGCGCCTGGCGTTGCTGCGCCGGGCTCACAGTTCGGCATCCAGCGCGAACAGCAGGCATTGCTCGGTGGCCTTGGCGATGTATTTGGTCACCGAACTGACAGACACGCCAAGGCGTTCGGCAATTTCGGCATAGCTCAAGCCTTCGAGGTGGGAAAGAAACAGCGCCTGGCGCACCTTGTGGTTCAGGCCATCGAGCATGGCATCAAGTTGCAGCAACGTTTCCAGCAGCACGACCCGGTGCTCCGGGGACGCCTCCACCAGCTCCGGCTCCAGAGCCATGGCTTCCAGATAGGCTTGCTCCAGCGAGCGCCTGCGCAAATGGTCGACCATCACTCGCTTGGCCACTGTCGCCAGAAAATTGCGCGGCTCGCGCAACGGGTGGGCCACCGTGCTGGCAATCAGGCGCACGAAGGTGTCCTGGGCCAGGTCCGCCGCCCGCTCCCGGTCACCCAGGCGCCGGCGCAGCCAGCCTTGCAGCCAGCCGCTGTGGTCGCGGTACAGGCAGTGCATGTCATCGTGCGGTGCAGGCGGGACCTTGTACACGCAATCATCCTTGTAACGATGCGGATAAGAATTAGTCGCAATAATAGTGGCATTGCCGATGGAAGGAAACTGCCATTGCCGCGATGCAATGGAACCCTGCGGCTACCCTTACCTCTACCGATTGGCCGCCACTGCAAGGAACAGCACATGCCTGCACGCCTGCCCAAAGCCCTGCTTATCGCCGTCGGTTTCGCCCTGGCCCTGGCCGCCTGCAGCCGTATCGACCTGGCCTATCGCAACCTCGACCGCCTGGTGCCATGGTCGCTGGACGATTACCTGGACATGAACCGCGAGCAGAAAACCCTGCTCGACGACCGCTTGCGCGAACACCTGGCCTGGCATTGCAAGACCCAACTGCCCGGCTACCTCGACTGGCTGGACCGGGTACGCGACATGGTCGCCGACGACCAGGTGACCGACCAGGCCCTGCAACAACGTACCCGCGAGGCCCGCGAGGCGATTGGCCGGGTGGCCGAGGAAATCACCCCGTCGGCTACCGAGCTGTTGCGCGGCATGAGCGACACCCAGGTCGCGGAAATGCGCGACGCCTTCCGTGAGGACATCAGCGAACGGCAGAAGCAGTATGTGGATACGCCGCTGCCCAAACAGATCGCCCGCCGTACCGAGCGCATGGAGAAACGCCTGACGCCGTGGCTGGGCGAGCTGACGCCAGCGCAGAAACAGCGGGTACAGGCCTGGTCGCAGGCGCTGGGCGACCAGAACCGCGAATGGATTGCCAACCGTGCCCACTGGCAGCAGCAATTGCTGCTGGCGATGAACCAGCGCAACGACGCCAGCTTCGAACTGCGGCTGGCCACGCTGTTACAGCGCAAGGAAAGTTTGTGGACGCCTGAATACCGCTCAGCGTTTCAAAATACCGAACAACAGGCGCGTAGTTTGCTGGTGGATCTGGTGCAGCAGAGTACCCCGCAACAGCGGCGGTTTTTGCAAGAAAAGCTGGGCAAGGTGCGCACCGACTTCAGTGAGTTGAAGTGTTTGAAAGGTTGAAGTCGCTGGTTGCCTGTCCTGGCCCTATCGCCGGCAAGCCAGCTCCCACAGGCACCCGAGAAAGCTCAGCCCTGTGGTAATCCGGTGGGGCTGGCTTGCCGGTGATAGGGCCAAGACAGGCCAAGCTATTACCGAGCCTTGCGCCGGTACGGAAACACATCAATCACCTTCCCTTCGCGAATCGCCGCCTGTAGCCCCTTCCAGTAATCCGCGTCATACAACTCCCCATGCAAGCGGCTGAACAAGCGCCGCTGGCCAATATCGGCAAACAGAAACGGCGGAAACTCTTCGGGGAACACGTCATGCGGCCCGATCGAGTACCACGGTTCACCCGACATCTCGTCTTCCGGGTAACGCGGCGGCGGAATATGGCGGAAGTTCACCTCGGTCAGGAAGCTGATCTCGTCATAGTCATAGAACACCACCCGGCCATGCCGAGTAACGCCAAAGTTCTTCAGCAACATGTCGCCAGGGAAAATGTTCGCCGCCGCCAGCTGCTTGATCGCCAGGCCGTAATCCTCCAGCGCCTCCAGCACCTGGCCTTCGCTGGCATGCTCCAGGTACAGGTTCAGCGGCGTCATGCGCCGCTCGGTCCAGCAGTGGCGGATCAGTACCGTGTCACCCTCCAGCACCACCGTCGACGGTGCCACCTCCAGCAGTTCGGCCAGGCACTCCGGCTCGAACTTGCCCGCGGGAAGCGAAAATCGGCAAATTCCTGGGTATCGGCCAGGCGGCCGACGCGGTCGACGCTTTTCACCAACCGGTACTTGTCGATCACCGTGGCGCGGTCGACGGTTTTTGACGGCGAGAAGCGGTCCTTGATGATCTTGAACACGGTGTTGAAGCCCGGCAGGGTGAACACGCTCATGACCATGCCGCGCACCCCGGGCGCCATGACGAAGCGGTCGTCGCTGCCGGCCAGGTGGTTGATCAGCGCCCGGTAGAATTCCGACTTGCCATGTTTGTAAAAACCGATGGAGGTGTACAACTCGGCAATGTGCTTGCCCGGTAAAATGCGCTTGAGGAAGTTGACGAACTCGGCCGGCACCGGCACATCGACCATGAAGTACGAGCGGGTGAAGGAAAAGATGATCGACACCTCGGCCTCGTCGGTAATCAGCGCGTCGGCCTCGATACCGTGCCCTTCACGGTGCAGCAGCGGGATTACCAGCGGCCACTGCTCATCGCTGTTGTACAGCCGGCCGACCAGGTAGGCCCCCTTGTTGCGGTACAGCACCGGCGAAAACAGCTCCACCGCCAGCGTCGGGTCTTTGCACACCCAGTCCGGCAGGCATTCGCGCAATTGCTCCTCAAGGCGTGACACATCGCTTTCAACGTCGCCATAGGCAAATGCATAGTCGGACAAAATCGCACGCAGCAGGCCCTTGAGGTTGCCATCGGGGCGATAGGTAGTGGTTTGTGCAGCGCGCTGGTAGCTGCGGATCGACGGCCGGGTGGTGTGGATGAACATGCAGCCGTCGCTGATCTGGTCATGGCTGAACAGGCTGCAGAACAACGAGTTGTACCAGGTTTCCGACAGTTCATCGTCCAGACGCGGGTCGATCAGCCGTATATAGGCACTTTTCACCAAAGGCCACTGCTCGACCTCCAGCAGCACCTCGTCATCGAAGGCATCGCGCAACCAGCCGTTGACCTCGCCGACCTTCTTCTCATACAGGTTTATCCGCGCGGCGGCTGCGCGCTGGCACTCTTGCCAACGCGCCTGTTCGAAGCGCTCGCGGGCACCGAGGGTGATGCGGCGAAAATGCTCGCGGTAGTCGTCGAAGCCATCGAGGATCATCCGGGCGATCTCGCCGGCAGGCCAGTGCTGGGTCATGCGGTGAATCTCGGTGCAGGGTTGAGTAACAGAGCTTAGTCTCACCTTGAGTTTCCGGTGGCTGTACCGGCCCAATCGCCGGTAAGCCAGCTCCCACAGGGATACCACTGCCCTCAGGGTCTGCACCGTACCTGTGGGAGGCTGGCTTGCCGGCGATTGGGCCGGTACAGGATTACACCGCAAGAAAGCACAAGAATCCCCCCGCCCCCTCGCGTAGACTCGCGCCCCTGCCCTGCCTCTGGAGACCGCCGTGAGCCCCATCGCCCTAGCCCGCCTGCTAACCCTTGCTGCCGTCTGGGGGGCGAGCTTCCTGTTCATGCGCATCATCGCCCCCGAGCTGGGCACAGTGCCGACCGCGTTTTTCCGCGTGTCCATTGCCTGCCTGGGCCTGGTCGCCATCCTCGCCGTCGCCCGCGTGCGTTGGGACTTTCAGGGCAAGCTTGGCGCCTGCCTGGTGCTGGGCATGATCAACTCCGGTATCCCCGCCACGTTCTATTCCGTCGCCGCCCAGGTATTGCCAGCCGGCTACTCGGCCATCTTCAACGCTACCACGCCACTGATGGGCGTGCTGATCGGCATGCTGTTCTTCCGTGAGCCCATGACCTTGCCCAAGTTGTGCGGCATCTTCCTTGGCCTGTTTGGCGTCGGCATCCTCAGCGGCGCCGGCCCGGTAGCGCTGGACATGGCCCTGCTGCAAGGCGCCCTCGCCTGCCTGGCGGCCACCACCTGCTACGGCTTTGCCGGTTTCCTTGCACGTCGCTGGATCAGTGGCCTGGACAGCCGTCTGTCAGCGCTGGGCAGCATGCTCGGCGCCACCTTGCTGCTAAGCCCGCTGTTCGCCTGGAGCGCGCTGAGCCAGCCGCCTGTCAGCTGGGGCGGCTGGCAGGTATGGCTGTCGTTGCTGGGCCTGGGCCTGTTGTGCACGGCGTTCGCCTACATCCTGTACTTCCGCTTGCTGGAAGAAATCGGCCCGGTCAAGGCCAGTACCGTGACCTTCCTCATTCCGGTATTCGGCGTATTGTGGGGGGCATGGCTGCTGGACGAGTCGCTCTCCATGGGGCACCTGTACGGCGGCTTGCTGATTGGCATGGCACTGTGGCTGGTACTGCGCCCGGCGCGCAGCTGAGGCGGGGCCCACGATGAACAACGTGTACAAAAAGGTCCTGTTCCGCCTGGAACAGGACGAGAACGGCTACCCGCCGGCCTCTGTCGAGGGCCTGTGGGCCAAGGCCGTGGAAGGTGGTTATGCCGTCGACAACATCCCCTTCCATGTTTACGGCATTGCACCAGGTGATGTGATCACCACCCGTGAAGAAAACGGCGAAACCTGGTTCGATGCACTGTGCAGCAGCAGCGGCAGTTCGGTGTTCCGGGTGCTGGTTAAGCCCCCGGAAACCCTGGGCCAGGTATGCGCAGCCTTGCAGGACTTCGGCTGCAACTGCGAAACCGAGCAGGCCGTGAAAATGCTGGCTGTCGAGGTCCCGCCGCAACGTTCGCTCGACACCCTGCTCTACTACCTGCTCACCCAGCGCGAAGCCGGCCTGCTGGACTTCGAGGAAGGCGTATTGCACCACGCCATCCCCGAAGAATTCCGCTAACGCCTACGCCTCTGCCAAGCGCGCAGCGGGCTTGCGAAACACGAACAGCAGGCCCACCACGATCAACCCCATGCCCAGCAGGCTGAGGGGTGCCAGGCGGTTGCCAAAGATCAGGAAGTCCATCACCGCGGTCACTGCCGGTACCAGGTAGAACAGGCTGGTGACATTCACCAGGTTGCCCTTGGCGATCAGCCGGTACAGCAGCAAGGTCGCCAGCAGCGAGACCACCAGGCCCATCCACAACAGCGCACCGACAAAGCCACCGGTCCACTCCACATGCAGCGGTTGCAACGGTGCAAACAGCGCGCACATGGCAAAGCCGGCCAGGTACTGCAGCGGCAGCGTGCCCATGGGGTTGTCGGTGATGCGCTTTTGCAGGATCGAGCCCAAGGTCATGCTGGCCAGCGCCAGCAGGGCAAACAGCATCCCCGCCAGCGACACCCCGCCCAGGTTGATGCCTTGGTAGACCACCATGATCAAGCCAGCCAACCCCAGCCCCAGGCCGAACAGGCGGCTCCACGAACGCTGGCGCTCCATCAGCACCACGGTCAGGATGGGTTGAACCCCCATCACCGTGGCCATGACGCCAGGGGTTACATGGGTATTGAGCGCCAGCAAATAGAAGATCTGGTAGGCGCCCAGCAGCACACACCCGGTACCCAGGGCACGCAGGATGGCCCCCCGGCTGCGCGGCCAGCGCAGCCCTAGCAGCGGGCCGATCAGCAGTAGCCCGGCCAGGGCCAGCGCCGAGCGCAGCAGCAGGAAGGCGAACGGGCTGGCATGCGCCAGGCCCAGCTTGGAGACAATCGCCCCGCTGCTCCACAGCAAGACGAACAGGCTGGTAGTGGCCGCCGAGGCCACGGAAGTTTTGGAAAAGACAGACATGTATGCACCTGTATTCGGGCAAATAAGCCGAACGGTGGGCGTGAACTTCAGCAGGGGAAGTAGCCGACCGTGTTCAGTAGGTTGCGTGTGCGAAGGGGTTCGGCAAGCAGCCGATCAGCCCAGCACAACCACGCAAGGAGGCGGAGCTACGCCGCCTACAACGCCACTGACAGGTGGTGGGTAGTGACTGATCATGGCCGGCTGCTGGCTGCCACGCACGACCATGCCCGCGACTGGCGCGATGGCAAAGCATGTGGTGGAAGGGTTGGCTGGCATGAACAGGTCTTCGGGATTTGAACAATGGGTTGGACTATAGCCCGGTGCCCCATGGCTGGCAACCACAAGCAGCGTTCCATTTGTGGGAGCGGCCTTGCGTCGCGAAAGGGCTGCGAAGCAGCCCCAGGTTTTGGAGGTGCTGCACAAATTGCTGGGGCTGCTGTGCAGCCCTTTCGCGACGCAAGGCCGCTCCCACAAAAGTAATCGTGTCATCCTTGCCACTGGTTAATTTTCCACCGCCCCGGCTCGTCTGAATGCGAAACGCAGCACGCATTCACCCGTTCCGAGGATCCCCCATGAACGCAAAAGCCTGGCTCTACCGGCCAGCCCAGATCACTTGCCTGCTGCTGTTCAGCGCCTACGCCCACGCCGCCAAGCCCGGCGATGTCTTCAAGGACTGCAAGGACTGCCCGGAGATGGTCGTGCTACCCGCCGGCAGCTATGTGATGGGCGCCCCCGACGACGAAGTCGGCCGCCAGCCCGACGAAGGCCCGCTGCACACCGTGACCTTCGCCAAGCCCTTCGCCATGAGCCGCTACCAGGTGACCGCCGCCGAGCTGGACGCTTACATCAAGGCCACCGGCACCGTCATCAAAAGCGGTGACGACCGCCCCGGCCGCTGGTGCGAGGCCAGCAAGCCCAGCTACAAGCAAGGCCCCCGCCAGCCGGCGGTGTGCGTGGACTACGACGAAGTGCAGGCCTACACCCAGTGGCTGGCCAAGACCACCGGCAAACCCTACCGCATGGTCAGCGAGGCCGAGCGCGAATACGCCGCCCGCGGCGGCTCCACCGGCCCGTTCCCCTTCCCCTTCGACGCGCCGGGCAAGTACGAAATCAGCAAGCACGCCAACACCTACGGCCCGCGCGATGGCTACACCTACACCGCGCCAGTGGGCAGCTACCCGGCCAATGCCTTTGGCATGTACGACATGCACGGCAACGTCTACGAATGGGTTGCCGACTGCTACCACGAAAGCTACGAAGGCGCCCCCACCGACGGCAGCGCCTGGATCCAGGACCCCAAATGCATCCGCGCGCACATGCGCGGCAACGACTGGGGCGAGCCGCCGATCTTCTCCCGTTCGGCCAACCGCAACGACCGCCTCAAGACCACCCGCGGCGACTTCCTCGGTTTTCGCGTAGCACGTGAATTGTGAAGTTGTGACGCGGTTAACGCAGCACCGTTTAAAAAAACAGCCAATAAGAATCGTTCCGGTTTTTTACAGGTGCTGCGTCACATAGCTGACATTAAAAAAACCCATCTGCCAACGAGACCGCAATAGATGTCCAAGTCCTTGCCCGGCCCGCTCAACCCGCTTGCCAAAGCGTTACTGATCCGTCATTCCCTTCGCCCCCGGCACGCGTTGTCGCGCGTCGGCCTGGGGCTGGCACTGTCCACTGCAATGGTTGCCCAGGTGCAGGCGCAGGAATGGACGCTGGATATTCCGGCACAGTCGATGAACTCGGCGTTGCAGGCGCTGGCCAAGCAGACCGATACGCAGTTGCTGTATAGCCCGGAAGATATCGGTGGCTTGCGCTCCTCGGCACTCAAGGGCCGACACGACCTGGCGACGTCGCTGCGCATTCTGTTGGGTGGCAGCGGGCTGCGCTATCAGATCGACGGCAACACGGTAACAGTAACGGCGGGTTCAGCTGCAAAGGACGGCCAGGTCGAGCTTTCGGCGACCAACGTCAATAGCAAGGGCCTGGGGGCCACTACCGAAGGCACTGGCTCCTACACCACTGGCGTGACCAATACCGCCACCAAGCTGAACTTGTCGATACGCGAAACCCCGCAGACGATCACCGTGATCACCCGCCAGCGCATGGATGACCAACACTTGGCCACCATGACGGATGTACTCAACCAGACACCGGGCATTACCATGTCCCAAGACGGCGGTGAACGGTTCAACATTTACTCCCGTGGCAGCGCGATCAACACCTACCAGATTGATGGCGTGACCACCACGCAGGAAAACCAGACCCGTAACATGCCCAGCACACTGCTGGACATGGCCCTCTACGACCGCGTCGAGATCATCCGCGGTGCGACCGGCCTGATGACCGGCGCAGGAGACCCGAGCGGCGTGGTGAACCTGATACGCAAGCGCCCAACCCGTGAGTTCAAGTCTCACATTCAGGCAGGTGTAGGTTCGTGGGATTACTACCGCGCCGAAGCGGACGTCTCGGGGCCATTGACGGAAAACGGCAATGTGCGTGGTCGGTTCGTGGCCGCCAAGCAAGACAACGATACGTTCATGGACTGGTACAGCCAGAAGCGCGATCTGGTCTACGGGGTGCTTGAGGCAGACCTGACCGACACCACCGTGGGCCGTTTCAGCATCGACCATCAGAAGTACCGCGCCGATGGTGCCCCAGGTGTGCCTATCCTGTTCAGCAACGGCCAACCCGCCGACTTCTCGCGCTCGAAGAGCTCCGGCGCGCGCTGGATGTACGATGAAATCGAGACCACTAACTACACCTTCGGCCTTGAACAGCAACTGGCCAACGACTGGCAGTTCAAGATCGCGGCCAACTACATGGACGTTGATCGCGATACCGACTCTGCGTACCTGCGCACCACGACCAACGTGGCGTACATCAACCAGGCTACCGGTGCAGTACCTATCATCCCAGCCAGAGCCAAGGCAACCCAGACGCAGACAGGTGTCGATGTCACGCTTCAGGGGCCGTTCGAACTGCTTGGGCAAAGCCATGAACTGATCGTTGGCTACAACTTCCAGGAATACGAAAACCAGCACGACGAATCCGACGCACCCTCCACCACGATCGATTACTACAACTGGAACAATGAGATGGCCCGGCCGGCGGACGACAGCTACGTGCCGTTCCTGGACTACAACGTCTCTTCCAGGCAAAGCGGTTACTACGTGGCCGGGCGCTTCAATGTCACCGACGACCTGCATTTCATCCTGGGCGCCCGAGTCTCGAAATACAGTTACGACTACAACCTCAGTGTCCTGCCAGCCCGTGCTCCAACCAGCAAGATGCGTGAGAACGGGGTTGTCACGCCCTATGCCGGTATCGTCTATGACCTGACGGCAGAGCAATCGGTGTACGCGAGCTACACGGACATCTTCAGGCCGCAATCTTCCGTCGATGTTTCCGGCAAGACGCTGGAACCGGTGACCGGGAAAAACTACGAGCTGGGCTGGAAAGGCGAATTCTACGAGGGCCGCCTGAATGCCAACGTTGCCATTTACAAGATCGAGCGCGACAACCTTGCGGAAGAAGATGGCACCAACACGACACCAGGTGGTGCCCAGGCCTATCGCGCGGTTGACGGTGCAGAAACCAAAGGTATCGATCTGGAGCTGTCCGGCGAGGTGTTACCAGGTTGGAACATCCAGACCGGCTACAGCCACTCGCGAACCGAAGACTCCGATGGCAACCGCCTGACCACCCAATTGCCCATGGACACCTTCCGCCTCTGGACTACCTACCGCCTGCAAGGTGACTGGGACAAGTTGACCATTGGTGGCGGTGCAAACTGGAACTCCAGTTCCTCCCTCAACTACGCCCGCCTGGGTACTCGCGTCACGCAAGATGACTACACCGTTGCCAGCCTGATGGCTCGCTATCAGATCAACGACAACCTGTCGGCCACGGTGAACGTCAACAACCTGTTCGATGAGAAGTACTACGCAGGCATGGCCGGCAGTTACGGCCACTATGGCGCACCACGCAATACCATGCTGAACCTGCGGTACGACTTCTGAGTCATTGACTCAGCAACCGCTCGACGCACCATGCAGGCATAGCCACTACAGACGGCGTTGCATCAGCGGCGCTCCCTAGACCGGGGAGCGCCGTTTTTTATTGCCCGGGCATCACCCCGCATCCTGTTCAAGCTTCGCTCTGCTGCAAACCGATAACTGCGCAGTAATGAAAAAGCCCGCTGCATGCCCTCAAAGGGTACGCAACGGGCTTCTGCAAATGGCAACCGCCCCTCGGGAAGGGGCGGCCTGGTTTAACCGCTCACCTTTTCCTCGGCAGCCAGCATGGCAATCAATCCATCGAGTACGTCACGGTGTTTGAGGATGTCGTAGTGCCCTGCATCCACTCCAACGTGCCGCGCGTTACCGGCAATCCTGCCTTCGAACCCGCCAGCCCCCGCCCACCAGCACGAGGCGTCTGCAGCAGTAACAGGTAGCGCGGCCATCTGCTGCGACAGCGCCTTGAGCCTCATCGCTACCACAAAGGTGTGTGCCAGTTCTGCACTGCCAATTTCGGCGTAAGCCGACTGCCCGGTCTGGGCCACACGCACCGCCTCGATGACCCGCTCCAAACCGGCGCTGTCGCAACCGGCCACGACCGTTGGCACCCTCAGCCCATGCTTGTCGATGCCCAGAATCACGCCCAGGAAACCCTGCAAATCGTCATGCCAGTCAGCATCAGGCTCCACTTGGCCAGGCTGAGGAATAAAACTGTCCACCAGGCTCAGCATCGAAACCTTCTGCCCTTGGCTTTCCAGTTCATTGGCCACCAGCACCGCAAGCGAACCACCGAGCGACCAGCCGACCAGCTGATAAGGGCCTTCTGGCTGTTTCTGACGAATGTACTGGGCATAATCGATGGCCATTGCCTGAATCGAATCATCTACCCAGGTGTGATCCAGCAGCATGCGGCACTGAATGCCATAGACGGCACAGCGGCCCTCCAGGCGCCGAGCCAATGGCTCATAGTCGAATACAGTGCCAAAGCCGGCATGCAGGCAGAACAGCGGAGCAACCCCGGCAACGCGGCTGTTGAGCAGTAGCACCGGGTCCAGGCTGGCCTCTGTGTCCGAGTAGCCAGACAGTTCAGCAATGGTCGGCCTGGCAATGACGTCGCGCAGCTTCAGCTCGATGGGTAGCGCCTCGCACGCGCGTACCCTGGACAGCATCTTGAGCACCCGCAGCGAGTCGCCCCCCAATTCAAAGAAGTTGTCTTCCACACCCACGCTGGTTACATCGAGCACTTGCTGCCAAATCTCCACCAGCGCCCGCTCAATGGCATTACGCGGTGCGATCTGCACCCGCTGGCCAACAAACTCGGGGGCGGGCAATGCATTACGGTCGATCTTGCCATTGGGCGTAAGCGGCAACGCCGGCATCAGCACCAGTTGCGCAGGCACCATGTAGTCTGGCAACTCGACGCTCAACGCCTCCCGCAACGCCTGAGCAGAGCTGGCCTGCTCGTGGACAACCACGTAGCCGATCAACTGTTTGCCCGTGGCGCTTTCACGCGCGACCACCACGGCATCCTTCACTGCGCTCAAGTCACGCAGGCGCGCTTCGATTTCACCAGGCTCGATACGGAAACCGCGAACCTTCAGCTGGTTATCCATGCGCCCAATGAAATCGATCACCCCATCGGCACGACGACGAACCCGGTCACCCGTGCGGTACAGGCGCAAGCCCTGGCCGAACGGGTCCGCGACAAAACGCTCGGCAGTCAGGGACGGGCGCTGGTGATAACCACGCGCCACCCCTTCACCGCCGATGTACAGTTCGCCCGCTACACCGTCTGGCAACGGGTTGAGGTGCTGATCAAGCACATACAGCGTGCGCGCACCCACACGCTCGCCAATCGGCGCATACACCGCCTCGCAAGCCTGCTCACGTGACACCTTCCACAACAGTGGCGTCACCACCGTCTCGGTCGGGCCGTAACCGTTGGTCAGCCACTGCGGCCGCAAACTGCGTTTGACCTGCTCGAACAGGGCACTGGGTACTGCATCCCCGCCAAAGCAATACACGCGCACAGGTGGCGCGGCCAGTTCCTGGCCTTCGGCAAACTCTGCCAGTTGCTGAAGGTAGGCCGGTGGGAAACAGGCAATATCAATGCGCTGCTCATGCAGCACCTGCCAGGTTTCTTCCGCCGTCCATAGGCGATTATCACGAACCACCAGGCAACCACCGGATGACAACGTCGACAACCAGCGTTCCTGTGCGCCATCGAAGGCAAATGACATGAACAGCAGTTCGCGCGTGGCTCGATCCATTTCGTACAACGAAGCGATTGCCTGGCAATGCATGCGGATTTGTTCGTGGCTGACCGCCACTCCTTTTGGCTTGCCCGTGGAGCCAGAGGTGTAGATCAGGTAGGCGAGGTTGTCCCGCTGCTTGCTTACCTGCGGTGGCGTCACCGGCAAGCTATCGAGCACTTGCACATCCAGTGCCACACAGTGTTCCACCTGAGCGAAGCGCGTTCGCAGGCCGCTGGTAGTAATCAGCAAATGCATGCCAGCGTCGTCGACAATCCACTGCAGGCGCTCCTGCGGGTAATCGATGTCCAGCGGCACATAAGCCGCACCGGTCTTCATCACGGCCAGGAAAGCCACGATCACATCGACCGAACGCTCCAGGGCAATGCCGACAGTGGTCTCTGGCCGCGCGCCCATGGCGATGAGCTGATGCGCCAGCCGATTGGCACGCTGCTCCAACTGGCGATAAGTCAATTGCTGCCCTGCGCAGGCGACGGCGACCGCATCGGGGCAAGTTTGGGCATGCGCCGCAATCTGCTCGGCCAGCAGCAACTCGTTCTGCGGGCAACCAGGCAAGCCATTGCGCCCCTGTACCAGTTGCAACTGCGCCGGGGTTAGCATATCCAGGCTTCCCAACGTAGCCTGCGGTTTCTCCAGCATGGCTTCCAACAATCGCTCGAAGCTGCCGCGCAATGCGTCGGTGCCGGCCTCGCTGAAACAGTTGCGCAAGTACATGAACTCCACCATCAGGGTGTTGCCCAGCTCCACGCACAAGTCCATTGCATAGTTGGTAACGCCCCGCGCGCTGACATCACCGAACGCCAGGGTATCGCTGCTGTTCTGTGCAAGGCGTTCATCAACCGGGAAGTTTTCGAACACTACGATACTGTCGAACAAGGCCTGCCCCGGGCGACCGGCCCAGCGCTGGACATTGGCCAAGGCGGCATGCTCATGGTCGCGCAGCTCAATGTTGTAGGCCTGCAGTTGTTGCAACCATTCATCCACCCGCTGTTCGGGCTCCGGCGCCTGCACCACCGGCAAGGTGTTGATGAACAACCCCAGCATCTCATCAGCGCCGTCCAGGCTCGGCGGACGCCCCGCCACCGTCGCACCGAAGCACACGCTCGACTGCCCGGTATAACGCTGCAACACCAGCAACCAGGCGCCCTGGATGAGCGTGTTAGGTGTCACCCGCAGCCTTTGCGCTTGCTCGCGCAGGCGCTGGGTTTTCTGAGCATCCCAGCGCAGGTACAGGGCGGCATGGCCGGACAGTTCCCTGTCAGGACGGGGCAGGACAGTACCCGACAGCAGGGTCGGCGTTTCAAGGCCACTGAGGGTTGCACTCCAGAACTGTTCGAGTTTTTCCTGCGGCTGATCGCCAAGCCAGCGGATGTAGTTACCGAAACGCGCCACCGGGCGTTGGAACGCCTGACCGTGGTAGGTTTGCAGCACTTCGCCCAACAGCCGCGAATCGCTCCAGCCGTCCATCAAAATATGATGCCGCGTCCAGATCAGGTGCAAACGCCCATCGTCCAGGCGCACCAGTGTCAGCCGCATCAGCGGCGCACTCGACAGCTGGAAGCCTTGATCAGCGTCTTCTGCTGCCAATGCCTTGAGTGCTGGCGCCGAGCAGTCCTGCTGCCGCCAATCCAGTACCCGCAATGGCAACGCCACGTCATGCAGTACCAGTTGCATCGGCTCGTCCAGTTGCGGGCTCGACCAGAATGCCGTGCGCAAAATGTCATGCCGGGCAATCACCTGCCGCCAGGCATCAGCAAACCGATCAATGTCCAACCCAGCTACCGAGACCGCCGTCTGGTTGATGTACAGCCCGGCTTCTGGCCCTTGCAGGGTGTAGAACAGCATGCCCTGCTGCATCGGCGATAGCGGATAGAGATCGGCAATCTGCGCCACCGGCACCGGCAATTGGTCCCGCTGTGCCTGCGTCAATGCGCCCAGCGCATCATGCGACATTGCAGCAACCTGGTTTTCGTCCTGCGCCACGTCGGCGTGCCGGCGTGCAATTACGGCCAGGCTCTGCACGGTCTGGTGCTCGAACAGTTCCTTGGGGGTGAAGTGGAGGCCTGCCTTGCGTGCTCGGCTGACCAGTTGCAGAGACACAATCGAATCGCCACCCAACTCGAAGAAGTTGTCGGTCAGACCGACCCTTTCCAGCTTCAGCACATCCGCCCAGATCGCCGCGATCTGTTGCTCCAGCTCGCTTTGCGGCGCCACGTATTCACCCTGCAACTGGCTGGCATCCGGCTGTGGCAGGGCCTTGCGGTCCAGCTTGCCGTTCGGCGTCACCGGCAGTTTGTCGAGCAGCAACAAGTGCGCAGGCACCATGTAGTCCGGCAGGCCAGCCTTCAGCACCTCACGCAGGTTGTCACGCAGTGTGCCTTCGTCTTGCGTGCTGTCGGTTGGCACCACATAGCCCACCAATTGTTTGCCGCTCAGCCCGTCCTGGGCCAGCACCACGGCTTCCTGCACGCTTGGCAGCTCCAGCAGGCGCGCTTCGATCTCGCCCAGTTCGATGCGCAGGCCGCGAATTTTCACTTGGTGGTCGATACGCCCGGCGTAATCGATCACGCCATCGGCGCGGTAGCGCGCCAGGTCGCCGGTACGGTACAGGCGCCCGCCGTGGTCGCTGAACGGGTCCGGCACGAAGCGTTCGGCGGTCAACGATGGGCGCTGGTGATAACCACGCGCCAGGCCGACGCCCCCGAGGTACAGCTCGCCCGCACTGCCGCGCACGGCCGGTTGCAGGCTGCCTTCGAGAATGTGGGTTTTCAGGTTGTCGATTGGCTGGCCGATCGGCACGCTGATGCTTTCATCCGGCTGGCAGGTCCAGTGGGTGACGTCGATGGCCGCTTCGGTCGGGCCGTACAGGTTGTACAGGCCCGCTGCCGGCAGGCGTTGCAGGGTTTGACGCGCCAGCTCGGCCGGCAGTGCTTCACCGCTGCACACCACGCGTTTGAGGCTGGTGCAGCTTTCGACCGCTTCGTGGGTCATGAACGCCTGCAACATCGACGGCACGAAGTGCAGCGTGCTGATGCCGTAGTGGGTGATGGTTTCCACCAGCAGCTGCGGGTCGCGGTGGGCGCCCGGCTGGGCCACGACCAGGCGAGCACCGGTCATCAGCGGCCAGAAGAACTCCCACACCGACACATCAAAGCTGAACGGGGTTTTCTGTAGCACGCTGTCGCTGGTGTCCAGGCCATAGGCTTTCTGCATCCACCACAGGCGGTTGACCAGCGCCTGGTGGCTGTTGCCGGCGCCTTTCGGGCGGCCGGTGGAGCCGGAGGTGTAGATCACGTAGGCGAGGTTCAGCGGTGCCACATCGATGTTCGGGTTGGCCTCGCTGTAGCCGGTGAGGTCTTCGACGTCCAGGTCCAGGCTGCGCAGGCCGACCGGGATCGGCAGGGTTTCACGCAGGTGCGACTGGGTCAGCAGCAAGGCGATGCCGCTGTCCTCGAACATGTAAGCCAGCCGGTCCTGCGGGTATTCCGGGTCCAGCGGCACGTAGGCGCCGCCAGCTTTGACGATACCCAGCAGGCCGATAACCATCTCCAGGCTGCGCTCCATGGCGATGCCCACCAACGCATCCGGGCCAACGCCCAGCTCGCGCAGCTTGTGCGCCAGCTGGTTGGCACGGCGGTTGAGCTCGGCGTAGCTCAGGGTCTGCTCACCAAACACCAGTGCCGGGGCGTCCGGGTTGGCGAATACCTGGGCCTCGACCAGCTGATGGATACTGCTCTCACCCGGGAATGTTGCATCCGTAGCGTTCCAGTCACGTACTTGTTGCCGCTGCTCTTGCTGACTTTGCAAAGCGAGTTCGGCAACAGGCTGCCCGGCGTGCTCAACCAGATTGGTCAGCAGGTTGCTCAAGTGCCGCGCAACTTGCTCAATCGCTTGCTCGCTCCAATGGCTGCGATTATGGCTGTACTGGATCGACAACGTGGTGCCCAGGCTCACCAGCAACGTCAATGGGTAATTGGTCTGCTCACGATTGGCTACCTCGCCAAAGCGCAGGCCACCAGGTGCCCCCTGTTGTAGCGCCTCGGAGACCGGGTAGTTCTCGAATACCAGCAGGCTGTCGAACAGGGCATCTCCACCCTGCCCTGCCCAACGCTGCACTTCATACAGCGGGGAGTGTTCAAACTCACGCGCGGCCAGGTTGCTTGCCTGAACCTGCGCAACCCACTGTGCGACTGTCTGCTCTGCACGTGGCGTGCCGACCACCGGCAGCGTATTGATGAACAGACCAATCTGCTCCTCCACCCCTGGCAAGTCAGCCGGCCGCCCGGCCACCGTAGCACCGAAGCAGACGGTAGCCTGGCCGGTATAGCGTTGCAGCAACAGCAGCCAGACAGACTGCAGCAGTGTGTTGACCGTAACCCGATTGGCTTTGGCGAAGGCCTCGATCTGCTGGGTTTGCGCACGGTCAAAACGCTGATGGTACTCGCCCTGACCGCTTGCTGAACGGGTAAGGCCAGTGCCTTGGATGCTTTGCGCCAGGTAGGTCGGCGCCTCCAGTTCCGCGAGTTGCCCCTTCCAGAATGCTTCAGCTGCGCCAGCATCCTGGCGTTGCAACCAGGCTATGTAATCCCGGTAATGAGTCGCCTGCGATGGCATCGATTGCCCGGCATAGCGTTGCAGCACCTCCCCCAGCAAGCGCGAAGTACTCCAGCCATCCATCAGGATATGGTGGTTGGTGTAGATCAGATGGTGACGGTGTTCGTCTATCCGCACCAGTACCAGGCGCAGCAACGGTGCCTCGGCCAGATCAAAGCCTTGCAGACGCTCATCATCGGCCAGCGTCTGCAATGCCGACTCCAGCAGCGAGTTGCCTCGCCAGTCGAGCTCGATGAACGGCGAGCCGACGGCCCTGTGCACAATCTGCACCGCTCGCTCCAGCTCACCTTGCCAGACAAAACCGGTACGCAGTATGTCGTGCGCAGCCAGCACATCCAGCCAGGCCTGCTTGAAACGCTGTGCATCCAGGTTGTCGACATCGACGCGCATCTGGTTGATGTAGTTGCCACTGCCCTCTTCATAGAGGCTATGGAACAGCATGCCTTGCTGCATGGGTGACAACGGATAGACGTCGGCGATCTGTGCAGCAGCCACCGGCAGGTTGTCCAGTTGGGCCTGGGTCAGCCCGGCAAGCGGGAAGTCCGACGGGGTTATCCCGCGGTTCTGTGCCTGGCAACAGTGCTCGACCAGTGCCTTGAGTTCCTCTGCATAGTCATCGGCCAGTTGCTGAACGGTCGACTGCTCGAAACGCTCGTGGCTATAGCTCCAGCCAAGCTTGAGTTCCCCCCCAAAGACCTGACCATTGATGGCCAGCTGGCTGCCCAAAGGCGTGGCATCATCATGGCCACGGCCACCGCTTTCCTGTGCTGGGGTCAACAGGCCTGTGGCGGCGTCAAAACTGCTGTCAAACTGGCCCAGGTAGTTGAAGACGATCTCGCCCTTGGGCAGTTGGCCAAGCACCTGGCGAACCTCTTCGCCGCCCAGATAACGCAATACACCGTAACCAATCCCTTTGTTCGGGACTGCGCGCAGCTGCTCTTTGATGGTCTTGATCGAGCCTGCCCATTGGGCCTGCGGGCTGAGCTTCAGTGGGTACATGCTGGTGAACCAGCCTACCGTACGGGTCAGGTCGATGCCGTCAAACAGGTCCTCCCGACCATGCCCCTCCAGGCGCACAAGCACTTGCTCCCCACCGGTCCAGCGCGCGACCACACGCGCCAACGCGGTCAGCAACAGGTCGTTGATCTGGGTGCGGTAGGCTGCCGGGGCCTCATGCAACAGCTTGTGGGTCCATTGTGCGTCCAGGCGGGTGACGACAGAGGCAGCGCAACGTTCCAGGTTGGAACCTTGGGGATGATCACAAGGCAAATCATCGTCAACGCCCTGCAGCTGGCCTTGCCAGTAAGCCAGCTCTTGTTGCAACACGGGCCCTGTTGCATAGCTCTGCAATTGCTCTGCCCAGGCCTTGTACGCACTGGTCTTGGCTGGCAACCCAGGCGTTTTACCAGCGGCCAGTGCCTGGTAAGCCTGCTGCAAGTCCTCAAGCAGCACGCGCCAGGAAACGCCATCCACCACCAGGTGATGAATCACCAGCAACAAGCGCTGGCTACCATCAGGCAGGTCGCCCAGCACTGCCCGCAACAAAGGGCCATGTTCCAGGTTCAGACTACGCTGGGCTTCGTTGCCCACTTGCTCCAGTGCCTCGGCATCCGCAACCTGGCGACGCCAGAGCAGGGCTGGCTGTTGAGTGCCGAACACGGCTTGCCAGGCACCGCCAACTTGCTCGAAGCGCAGGCGCAGAGCGTCGTGATGCTCGACCACGCACGCCAACGCCGCATGCAGGTGTTGCTCATCCAGCGACTCGCTGGCGCGCAGCATCACCGACTGGTTCCAATGGTGGCGCTCGACGATATCCGATTCGAAGAACCACTGCTGGATCGGTGTCAGCGGCATGCTGCCTTCCACCTGCCCTTGGTCGATTGCCGTAGCGGTTTCACGCCGGGCTATGGCCGCCAAGCCTTGCACGGTCTGGTGCTGGAACAGCTCCTTGGGCGTGAACTGTATGTCCTGTTGGCGAGCGCGGCTGACCACCTGCAACGACATGATCGAGTCACCGCCCAGCTCAAAGAAGTTATCGGCAAGGCCAACCTTCTCCAGCTTCAGCACATCCGCCCAAATGGCCGCGATCTGTTGCTCCAGTTCGGTTTGCGGCGCGACGTACTCGCCCTGCAGCAAGCTGGCGTCCGGGGCAGGCAAGGCCTTGCGGTCGAGCTTGCCGTTACCGGTCAGCGGCAACTGCTCCAGGAACAGCAAATGTGCGGGCACCATATGCTCGGGCAGGCTGGCTTTCAGTTCGCCTCGCAAGCGGTCACGCAGCACGGCCTGCTGCTCGGCGCTTTGCACAGCACCTACATCGACCGGCACCACATAACCCACCAACTGCTTGCCACTGGGCCCATCCACTGCAAGCACCGCCACCTGGCGCACGGCGGGTTGTTCGAGCAGACGCGCCTCGATCTCGCCCAGTTCAATGCGGAAACCGCGAATCTTCACCTGATGGTCGATACGCCCGATGTACTCGATAACCCCATCGGTACGGTAGCGCGCCAGGTCGCCCGAACGGTACAGGCGCCCCCCGTTGTCATCGAACGGGTTCGGCACGAAGCGTTCGGCAGTCAAACCAGGGCGGCCGTGGTAACCCCGTGCCAGGCCTGCCTGGCCAATCAGCATTTCCCCCGTACAGCCAGGCATGATCGGGCTTAATGCCGCGTCAAGCAGGTACCACGACAAGTCGGGGATGACCTCGCCGATCGGACTGCTGGCGCCCTTGTGCAGGTCTTCGAGGGTGATCGGCCGGTAGGTTACATGCACCGTGGTTTCGGTGATGCCGTACATGTTGATCATGCGCGGCTGGCGGTCACCAAACACGTCGAACCAAGGTTTAAGGCTGCTGACTTCCAGGGCTTCACCGCCAAACACCACATGCCGCAGGGCCAGGCCCTGGCCTGCTTTCGCCGCTTCGCAGGCAATCGGGATCAGTGGTTTGAAAGCCGAAGGCGTCTGGTTGAGCACGGTGACCTGCTCACGCACCAGCAAGGCATGGAAGTCTTCGCTGGAACGCGCCACATCCTTGGGCACGATGACAGCCTTGCCGCCGTACAGCAGCGCGCCATACAACTCCCATACCGAGAAGTCGAAGGCGTACGAATGGAACACCGTCCACACGTCACTGGCATCGAAGTGGAACCACTGCCGGGTGGCGGCAAACAGGCGCACCACGTTGCGGTGTGGCAGCAACGTGCCCTTGGGCTTGCCGGTCGAACCTGAGGTGTAGATCACGTAGGCCAGGTTGTCTGGGCTCACTTGGCGGGCGGGGTTGGCTTCGCTGTAGTTGTTCAGGCCGGTTTCGCCGTCCAGCACAAGGGTGCACACGCCTTCCGGTACCGGCAGCGCGTCACGCAGATGCTGCTGGGTCAGCAACAGGCGAATGCCACTGTCCTCGAACATGTAGGCAAGGCGGTCCTGCGGGTACTCCGGGTCGAGCGGCACATAGGCAGCGCCAGCCTTGAGAATGCCCAGCAGGCCGATGACCATCTCCAGGCCACGCTCCACGGCCAGGCCAACCAGCACATCCGGCCCGGCCCCCAGCTCCAGCAGTTTGTGCGCCAGCTGGTTGGCCCGGCGGTTGAGTTCGCTGTAGCTCATGGCCTGCGCGCCGAAGGCCAAGGCCACGGCATCCGGGGCGATTTCGACCTGGGCTTCGATCAACTGGTGAAGGGTCTGCTCGGCAGGGAAATGCGTCAACGCCGGGTTCCAGGCCTGAACGGTCTGGCGCTGCTGCGTCTCGCTTGCCAGCGACAGGTCTACCACACGCTGCCCAGGCTGGCGCACGATTGCTTCGAGCAGGTTCACCCAATGCTGCGCCATCTGCTCGATGGTCGCGGCATCGAACAGGTCTGTGGCGTAGCTCAAGGCAGCGCCCAGGCTGTGCTCGTACTCGAAGGTGTCCAGGGTCAGGTCGAACTTGGCCGTGTCGTGGTCCCAGGTCAGCCCCTCGACGCGCAGCCCTTGCACACTGCGCTGCTTGCCCTTGGCCTGCATCTGGTGGTTGTACATCACCTGGAACAATGGGCTGTGGCTGAGGCTGCGCTCAGGCTGCAAGGCATCCACCAACTGCTCGAATGGCAAGTCCTGGTGGCTTTGCGCGCCCAGCGCACGTTGCTTGACCTGTTGCAGCAGGTCACTGAAGCTCATCTGCAAGTCGAACTCGGCGCGCAGCACCTGGGTGTTGACGAAAAAGCCGATGAGCCGTTCGGTTTCTACGCGGTTACGGTTGGCGACCGGAACACCCACGCGGATGTCGGATTGCCCGGAGTAACGGTGCAGCAAGGTCTGGAAACTGGCCAGCAGCAGCATGAACAGCGTCGCGCCTTGCTGTTGCGCCAGCTGTTTGAGCGATTGCACCAAGGTTTCAGGTAGCCGGATTTCGTGCCTGGCGCCTCGGTAGCTGTTGGACGCAGCGCGCGGGCGGTCGGTTGGCAACTCAAGCACCGGCTGGTCGTCGCCAAGCGCTGCCTTCCAGTACGCCAGTTGCCGTTCCTGCTCGCCCGCCTCCATCCATTGGCGTTGCCAGATCGCGTAGTCGGCGTATTGAACCGCCAAGGCGGGCAGTTGCACGTCCTGGCCTTGGCTGTAGCCCGCATAAAGCTGCATCAGCTCATCGATCATGACCGGCATCGACCAGCCATCGGAGACGATGTGATGCATCGTCAGCACCAGCACGTGTTCATCCTGCGCCAGGCGCAGCAACTTCACCCGTAGCAGAGGCCCCTGTTGCAGATCGAACGGGCGGCGCGCCTCGGCTTCTATCTGCTCGCGTACAACCTGCTCATCGGCGTGTTGCAGCGCCTGGATATCAAGTTCCAGCGCCTGTGCAGGGTGGATGACCTGGACGGTGCGTTCGCCTTCTTCGCTGAAGGTGGTGCGCAGGGTTTCATGGCGAGCGATCAACGCGTCGAAGCTGCGTTGCAACGCATCGACATCCAGCACGCCTTGCAAGCGCAAGGCTGCGGGAATGTTGTAGGTCGGGGCGGCGGGCTCCAGTTGCCAAAGGAACCACTGCCGCCGCTGAGCATAGGAGAGGGGTACCGGCCCTTCAGGGTCGCGCTTGAAGATCGGGGTGACGCCGTAAAGGTTCACCCCTTGCTGCTTGAGCAAGGCTGCCAGGGCCTGACGCTCTTTGGTGGATAGTAGCTTTACAGACTCAAGCAGGCTCTTGCACAGTAAAAATCTCCTAAGAAACCAGCTTTTCAATTTCCTCCGTAGATAGACGTTTCAGGGCCTCCAGGGATTTAGCCAGTTCGCTCTGAACGGGGTCTGCCTGTGGTGAGATCTGCTCCAGCGCTACGCAGTAATCGCCCAGCACCGGGTTTTCGAACAGCGTTTTCAGGCTGACCGGCAACCCTGCCTGCTCCTGGACGCGGCTGGTCACCTGGGTGGCGATCAACGAGTGCCCGCCCAGCGAAAAGAAGTTATCACTCAGGCCTACCTGGCCGATCTCAAGGACTTCAGCCCAGATGGTTGCCACTTGTTGCTCCAGTGGCGTGACTGGCGGTACATGAACGTCTCGTAACTGGCTCGCGTCAGGGCGCGGCAACGCCTTGCGGTCCAGCTTGCCATTGGGGGTCAACGGCAACCGGCCCAACAACAAGAAGAAAGACGGCACCATGTATTCCGGCAGGTGGTTGCGCAATGCCACCCGCAGGTTTTCGCGTAAAGCCGCCTGAGCAGCGACATCGTCCATCACTGTCGAAAGGGCTGGCACTACATAGGCTGCCAATTGCTGCCCACCCGGCCCCTCGACGGCCATGACAACCACTTCACGCACTGCCTCGTGTTGCTGCAGGCGCGCCTCGATTTCACCCAGCTCGATACGGAACCCGCGAACCTTGACCTGATGGTCTACGCGGCCTGCATACTCCAGCACACCATCGCCGCGATAACGCGCCAGGTCACCGGTACGGTAGAGGCGCCCACTGCCCTGCTCGTCAAACGGGTTGGGGATGAATCGCTCGGCGCTGAGCCCTGGGCGGCCAAGATACCCCCTGGCAAGGCCGACACCGGTCAGGTACAGCTCCGACAGCGCCCACCGGCACCGGCTGCAAGGTGCCGCTCAACACGTAGGCCGCCGTGTTATCCAAAGGTCGTCCGATGTTGGGCCTGCCACCGGCAACCCTCAGCGTCCACGTTGAATACGTGGTGTCTTCGGAGGGGCCATACAGGTCGTACACATCGCTTACGTGATCCAGCCGATAGAGATCATCGACAATAGATTGTTTCAGTGCTTCGCCAGCCAGGTTGATGATTTTTACCGAAGGCGGAATGCTGCCAGCCTCACACAACTGCTTGATGGCCGAGGGCACGGTATTCACCAACCTCACCCGGTCTTTGGCAGCCAGGGTTGGCAGCTCCAGGGCATTGGCAGCCAGCACCGCATAACCACCTGCCGACAAGGTGACGAACAACTCCCATACCGACAAGTCGAAACAGATCGAGGTGGAGAACAGCACGCCACTCAGGTCTGCCTGGCTGTACACCGACAGCGACCAGCCAATCAAGGCCGCCACGCTGCGGTGCTCGATCTGCACACCCTTCGGCTTACCCGTGGAGCCTGAGGTGTAGATGCAATAGATAAGGTTGCGGTCGGTGGTCGTACAGGCCAGGTCGGTGTCGGGGTAATCGTCCAGCGTCAACTGGTCGAGCAGTAACGTACGAGACTGGAACTGCCAAGGCATGCGCGCGATCAGGCGGGTTTCCGACAGCAACAGGATTGCCTGGCTGTCTTCGAGCATGTATTCCACGCGATCCTGCGGGTACTCCGGATCCAACGGTACATAGGCGCCACCCGCCTTGAGAATGCCCAGCAGCCCGACAACCATCTCCAGGCTGCGCTGCATGGCGACGCCCACCAGCACATCCGGCCCGACGCCCTGTTCGCGCAGTTTGTGCGCCAGTTGGTTAGCCCGGCGGTTGAGAGCGCCATAACTCAGGGTCTGCTCGCCAAAAATCAGTGCCGGGGCATCCGGGGTTTTCGCCACCTGCGCCTCGAACAGCTGATGAATGCAGCGGCTATCCGGGTAGCTGGCCTGGGTCGCGTTCCAGCCTTCGACAATCTGCTGATGCTCAGTGTCGTCCAGCAGGGCCAGGTCTGCGATACGCTGGGCAGGCTGAGCGATGATGGCCGCCAGCAGGTTCTGCCAATGACGGGCCATGGTGCCAGCGGTTGACGCATCGAACAGGTCGGTGGCGTAGATCAGCGCGGCACCGATACCCGCTTCGTGCTCGAAGGTTTCCAGGGTGAGGTCGAACTTGGCCGTGTGGTTGTCCCAGGCCACCGCACCTACCTCCAGCCCTGGCAGGCTGAAACCCTCGCCTTTGGTCTGGGTCTGATGGTTGTACATCACCTGGAACAGCGGGCTGTGGTTAAGGCTGCGCTCGGGCTGCAAGGCCTCCACCAGTTGTTCGAAGGGCAGGTCTTGATGGGCCTGGGCGGTAATCACCCGCTGTTTGACCTGGGCGAGGAAGGCGGTAAAGGTCATTTGCACGTCGAACTCGGCCCGCAGCACCTGGGTATTCACAAACAGGCCTATCAGGTGCTCGGTTTCAACACGGTTGCGGTTGGCCACAGGCACGCCGACACGAATATCGGCCTGCCCCGAATAGCGGTGCAGCAGCACCTGAAAACTGGCCAGCAGCAGCATGAACGGGGTCACGCCCTGCTGTTGGGCAAACTGTTTGAGCGCAGTGGCTTGCGCCTGTTGCAGGTCAATGGTCAACCGCGCCCCTTTGAGGCTGCTGACCGTTGGCCGCGGACGGTCCATCGGCAACTCCAGCACCGGGTCCTCGCCGCCCAGTTGTTCCGTCCAGTAAGCCAGTTGCCGCGCCTGCTCACCGGCTTCCATCCAGCTACGCTGCCAGATGGCATAGTCGGCGTACTGAACGGGCAGTGCCGGCAGCTGGCCATCAGCGCCTGTGCAGTGGGCCGCGTACAAGCGCACCAGCTCCTCCACCATCAGCGACATGGACCAGCCGTCTGCAATGATGTGATGCAGGCTGAGCACCAGCACATGTTCGTGTGCATCCAGTTGCAGCAGTTTCACCCGCAGCAGCGGCCCCTGCTCCAGATCGAAGCCCAGGCGGGCTACGCGTTCCACCTGCTCGCGCAGAGCATCCTCGCCCGGAACACTCAGGTGTTCGTAAGCAACCGGTAAGGCAAGGTGTGGGTGAACAACCTGCTCCACCTGCTCCCCCTGTTGGCGGAAGGTGGTACGCAGCGCATCGTGCCGGGCCATCAGGCTGTCGAAGGCGCGCTGCAGGGCTACCTGATCCAGGGCGCCCTTGAAACGAAGGGCCGAAGAAATGTTGTACACCGCGCTGCCAGGGTCCAGCTTCCAAAGGAACCACTGACGCTGCTGGGCATAGGAAAGCGGTAACTGCGCGAAGTCACCACGGACCTGCGGTATGGGCAGCTGGGCCAGGCTGCTGCCCTTGGACGCCAGCTTTTCCAGAAACAGCTTGCGCTGTTCGAGTGGCAGCCGAATGAAGCGGTGAACAAGGTCGGTATTGCGGTTATCGGTGCTCATCTCAAACTGCCTCAAGCTCATTCATGAAGTCGTGGAACTCGTCCAGGTCGGCCGTGTTGTCAGCGGTTGCCTCGCCAATGGCTGCGGCATAGTCCCGAAGGTTGTCGGTCTGGAAGACCAGGGCCAGTGGCGTGTCCGCCCCCAGCTCCATCTGCAGGCGCGCAACCGCCTGTGTTGCCAACAGCGAATGCCCACCGAGCTGGAAGAAGTTGTCGGTGAGCCCGACCTTCTCCAGCTTCAGCACATCCGCCCAGATTGCCGCGATCTGTTGCTCCAGCTCGCTTTGCGGCGCCACGTATTCACCCTGCAACTGGCTGGCATCCGGCTGTGGCAGGGCCTTGCGGTCCAGCTTGCCGTTTGGCGTCACTGGCAGCTTGCCTAGCAACAGCACGTGCGCTGGTACCATGTAGTCCGGCAGGCCGGCCTTGAGGGCTTCGCGCAGGTTGTCGCGCAATGCGCCTTCGTCTTGCGTGCTGTCGGCAGGCACCACATAGCCCACCAGCTGCTTGCCGCTCGGCCCGTCCTGCGCCAGCACCACGGCTTCCTGCACGCTTGGCAGTTCCAGCAGGCGCGCTTCGATCTCGCCCAGTTCGATGCGCAGGCCGCGGATTTTCACTTGGTGGTCGATACGCCCGGCGTAGTCGATCACGCCATCGGCGCGGTAGCGCGCCAGGTCGCCTGTACGGTACAGGCGGCCGCCGTTGTCGCTGAACGGGTCCGGCACGAAGCGTTCGGCGGTCAGCGATGGCCGTTGGTGATAACCACGCGCCAGGCCCACACCACCCAGGTACAGCTCGCCCGCACTGCCGCGCACGGCCGGTTGCAGGCTGCCTTCGAGGATGTGGGTTTTCAGGTTGTCGATTGGCTGGCCGATCGGCACGCTGATGCTTTCATCCGGCTGGCAGGTCCAGTGGGTGACGTCGATGGCCGCTTCGGTCGGGCCGTACAGGTTGTACAGGCCTGCCGCCGGCAGGCGTTGCAGGGTTTGACGCGCCAGCTCGGCCGGCAGTGCTTCACCGCTGCACACCACGCGTTTGAGGCTGGTGCAGCTTTCGACCGCTTCGTGGGTCATGAACGCCTGCAACATCGAAGGCACAAAGTGCAGCGTGCTGATGCCATAGTGGTTGATGGTTTCAACCAGCAGTTGCGGGTCGCGGTGCGCCCCTGGCTGGGCCACCACCAAACGCGCACCGGTCATCAGCGGCCAGAAGAACTCCCACACCGACACGTCGAAGCTGAACGGGGTTTTCTGCAACACGCTGTCGCTGGTGTCCAGGCCGTAGGCCTTCTGCATCCACCACAGCCGGTTGACCAGCGCCTGGTGGCTGTTGCCGGCGCCTTTCGGGCGGCCAGTGGAGCCGGAGGTGTAGATCACATAGGCCAGGTTCAGCGGCGCCACATCAATGTTGGGGTTGGTGTCGTTGTAGCCAGTGAGATCTTCGACATCCAGGTCCAGGCTGCGCAGGTCGACCGGGATCGGCAGGGTTTCACGCAGGTGCGACTGGGTCAGCAGCAAGGCGATGCCGCTGTCCTCGAACATGTAAGCCAGCCGGTCCTGCGGGTATTCCGGGTCCAGCGGCACGTAGGCGCCGCCAGCTTTGACGATACCCAGCAGGCCGATAACCATCTCCAGGCTGCGCTCCATGGCGATGCCCACCAGCGCATCCGGGCCAACGCCCAGCTCGCGCAGCTTGTGCGCCAGCTGGTTGGCACGGCGGTTGAGTTCGGCGTAGGTCAGGGTCTGCTCGCCGAACACCAGCGCCGGGGCGTCCGGGGTAGCGAATACCTGGGCTTCGATCAACGAATGAATGCTGCGCTCGTTCGGATAGGCCGCTTGGGTGTGGTTCCAGCCTTCGATCATCAGTTGCTGTTCTGCCTGGGCCAGCATTGGCAGTTCACCAATAACGGCATCAGCACGATCAGTTAGCGCCTGAAGCAGGTGGGTGAAGTAACCCGCCAAACGGCCAATGGTGTCGTCGCTCCACAACGTACGGTCATGGCTGTACTGCATCGACAGGGTCGCGCCCAGCTCTACTACCAGGGTGAGCGGATAGTTGGTCTGCTCCTGCACGGCCACCTCACCAAAGCGCAGGCCACCAGGGGCGCCTTGTTGCAGCGCCTCGGACACCGGGTAGTTCTCGAACACCAGGATGCTGTCGAACAGCGCGTCGCCGCCCTGCCCCGCCCAGCGCTGCACGTCGTACAGCGGCGTGTGCTCGAACTCGCGCACCGCCAGGTTGCCGGCCTGCACCTGGCCGATCCACTCGGCCACGGTCTGCTCGGCACGCGGTGCCCCAATCACCGGCAAAGTGTTGATGAACAGGCCAATCTGCTCTTCCACGCCGGGTAGGTCTGCCGGGCGGCCGGCGACGGTGGCGCCGAAGCACACGCTGGACTGGCCGGTGCAACGCTGCAGCAGCAGCAACCAGGCCGATTGCACCAGGGTGTTGACCGTAACCCGGTTGGCCCGGGCAAAAGCTTCGATACGCGCGGTCTGCTCACGGTCGAAGGCCAGGCGATAGTCACCGTAGCCCGTGCCGGCGATGCCTGCGCTGCCGGCAATGGCCTGGGCCAACCGGGTCGGTTCGTCCAGCGTGGCGAGCTGAGCCTTCCAGAAGGCTTCGGCCACCGCTGCGTCCTGGCCTTGCAGCCAGGCAATGTAATCACGGTAGTGCGTGGCCTGCGCTTGCGGCGCCACACCGGCATAGCGTTGCAGCACTTCACCCAGCAGGCGCGAGGTGCTCCAGCCGTCCATGAGGATATGGTGGTTGGTGTAGATCAGCTGGTGGCTTTCATCGCCCGTGCGTACCAGCACCAGCCGCAGCAGCGGCGCTGCGGCCAGGTCGAAGCCGCGTTGGCGCTCACCTTCGGCCAACGCCTGCAAGGCTTGCTCCAGCGCCGGCTGGCCTCGCCAGTCGTGTTCGGTAAACGGCAGCTCGACAGCCTTGCGGACCACCTGCACCGCCTGCTCCAGCTCGCCCTGCATCAGGAAGCCGGTACGCAGGATGTCATGGGCATCGAGCGTGGCCTGCCAGGCCTGCTTGAAGCGCTGTACATCCAGCCCGTGCACGTCCACGCGCAGCTGGTTGATGTAGTTGCCGGCCTGCTGGTCGTACAGGGTGTGGAACAGCATGCCTTGCTGCATGGGCGACAGCGGGTACACATCGGCGATCTGCCCGGCGGCCAGCGGCAGGCTGTCCAGTTGAGCCTGGGTCAGTGCAGCCAACGGGAAGTCAGAGGGCGTCACGCCTTGGTGTTGGACATTGCAGCAATGCTCGACCAGTTCCGTCAGGGCCTGCCCGTAGGCTTGGGCCAAGTGCTCGACGGTGGCCGGGTGGTGAACGTCGGCGCTGTAGGTCCATTCCAGGAACAGTTCGCCGCCGTACACCTGGCCAGTGATGCTCAGCCAGTTGCCCAACTGCGCAGCGGCACATTGGGTTCGGCCTGCAGCCTCACCGCTTGGGGTGAACAGTGCGCTGGCCTGGCCATCGAAGCTGGCGTCGAACTGGCCGAGGTAGTTGAAGGTGACGCGGGGTTGGGCGGCGCTCGCCAGTTGCTCACGCACCTCGGGGGCGCCAAGGTAGCGCAGCAGGCCGTAGCCGATGCCTTTGTCCGGTACCCCGCGCAACTGCTCCTTCACCGCCTTGATCGACTGGCCCAGATCGTGAGCGGAAGTGAGGCGCACCGGGAACAGGCTGGTGAACCAGCCCACCGTGCGGCTGAGGTCGAGGTCGTCGAACAGGTCTTCACGGCCATGGCCTTCCAGCTGCACCAGTACGTTGTCCTGGGTACTCCACTGGCACAGGGTGCGCGCCAGTGCAGTCAGCAGCAGGTCGTTGACCTGCGTGCGGTAGGCGGCCGGTGCCTGCTTCAGCAGTTTGGCGGTGCGCTCGGCATCCAGCCGCGTGGCAGCGGTGCGGGCATGGCGGTTGTCCAGGCTGCCCTGCGGGTTGTCACACGGCAGCTCGGCATGGTCGCCGGCCAGCACCTGCTGCCAGTAGCCTTGCTGTGCCTGCACGGCCGGGCTGCTGGCGTGGGCGGCCAGGCGTTCGGCCCAGGCTTTCACCGGGCTGGTCTTGGCAGGCAGGCTGATGGCCTGGCCGTTGAGCAACTGCTTGTAGGCCTCTTGCAGGTCTTCCAGCAGTACCCGCCACGACACACCATCCACCACCAGGTGATGAACCACCAGCAGCAGGCGCTGCTGGCCATCGGCAAAGTCGAACAGTTCGGCGCGCAGCAGCGGACCGTGCTCCAGGTTCAGGCTGGCTTGCACGTCGTTGCCGGCAGCGTCCAGTTCGTCCAGCGTGGCCAGCGTGCGCTGGCGCAGCAGCGGCGCGTTGTCCAGCGGCTGGAAGCGTGCTTGCCACTGGTCGTTGCCCCGGGTGAAGCGCAGGCGCAGGGCATCGTGCTGTTCAACCACGGCGCGCAGGGCCGCTTCCAGTGGCTGCACCTGTACCGGGTCGGCCGGTTTGAGCAACACGGACTGGTTCCAGTGCGCGGGCTGGGCGATATCCATTTCGAAGAAACGCACCTGGGCTGGCAGGAACGCGGCCTCGCCACGGATGGCAGTGTCCACGGGTGCCGCTGCGGCTACCGGCTGCTTGGCCTCGATGCGCTTGGCCACCTGAGCCAGCTGGGCGATGGTCTGTTGCTCGAACAGTTGCTTGGGGGTGATCTTGATACCCTGGCGCTTGGCACGGGCGATGATCTGCAGGCTGAGGATCGAGTCGCCGCCCAGCTCGAAGAAGTTGTCGCTGCTACCGACCTGCTCCAGCTTCAGTACATCGGCCCAGACAGCGGCCAGCTTCTCCTCGATCTCACCTTCCGGCGCCACATAACCACGGCTGACTGCACCCGGTGCCGGTAGTGCACGCTTGTCGAGCTTGCCGTTGGCGGTCAGCGGCAGGCGCTCCAGCAACAGGATTTGCGCCGGCACCATGTAGTCCGGCAGGCAGGCTTGCAGTTGCGCCTGCAACTGCTGCACGGTCACGCCGCCATCGGCCACAGCATAGGCCACCAGTTGCAGGCGTTCGGCATCGCCTTCCAGCGGCAGTGCCAGAACCACGGCGTCGTTGATACCCGGCAAGCCTGCCAATACCCGGCCGACTTCGCCCGGCTCCACGCGGTAGCCGCGGATTTTTACCTGGTCGTCAGCGCGGCCGATGAACTCGACCAGGCCATCCGCCGTCAGGCGGGCGCGGTCACCGGTGCGGTACAGGCGGGTGCCGCCTTCGGCGGGCACAAAGCGCTCTGCGGTCAGCGCTGGCTGACCCAGGTAGCCTTGGGCAACGCCCTGACCGCCCAGGTACAGCTCACCGGCAACCTGCGCCGCCAGTGGGTTGAGGTAGCCATCCAGCACCTGGGCGCAGGCATTGCCCAGCGGGCGGCCTACCGGCACTGTGCGGCAGCCTGTTACAGGCTGGTCGGGCTCGAAGGTGAGCACGCCAACGGTGGTTTCGGTCGGGCCGTAGTGGTTGATGACCCGGCAGCTCGGGCGCAGTTCGCGGACCTTTTCCAGCAGCCCCCAACTGCACGCCTCGCCGCCCAGGATCAGCGCCTCGGCGGGCAGCACATCGGCGGCGCGGGCGGCTTGCAGCAAGCCTTGCAAGTGGCTCGGTACCAGCTTCAGCACACCCACCTGGTGTTGCGCCATGTAGCTGGCGAAGCCATCCGGGTCGAACGCCAGCTCCTGCGGCAGCAGGTGCAGCAAGCGGCCGGACGCCAGGGCGCCGAACAGTACGGTATGGCCCAGGTCGGCTGCGGGAGTGGACACCATTGCCATGCTGGCCGCGGCCGGCAGTTGCAGGCGCTCCAGCACGGCCTGGGTATAACTGGCCAGCGCGCCGTGGCTAACCACCACGCCTTTGGGGTGGCCGGTCGAGCCGGAGGTGTAGATCAGGTAAGCCGGCTGCCCAGGCGCAATGGCCACCTCGACAGGGCTGTCGCTGCAGGTTGCCCAGGTGGTGTGCTCGCAGGCAATCACCTGCACGCCTTGCAGGCCGGCGAAACGATCATCACCGGGCTCATGCAGCAGCACCGCGGCACCACTGTCGGCTATCAGTTGCTGCAGGCGCTCTTGCGGCTGCTGGCCGTCCAGCGGCAGGTAGGCGGCGCCGGTCTTGAGCACCGCGAGCAAGGCACTGACCCACTCGATGGAACGCGGCAGGCACAGGGCAACGATGTTGCCCGCACCCACGCCACGCTGGCGCAGGTAGTCGGCCAGTCGGTTGGACGCTGCCTCAAGCCCGGCCTGGGTCATGAACCGCTCACCCGCGCGCACGCCGCCATGGGCCTGCCCCTGAGCCATGGCCTGGCGCCACAACGCAAGGATGTCACCGTGCGGATAAGACTGCGCAGCAGCCGGCAGCGAAGCGGCAACCTCTGGGCATTCGACGATTACCTGCTGCGGGTCGCGGGTCAACGCGCCCAGCACGTGGCGCAGCGAGCCGGCCATACGCTCGATGGTGCCCTGCTCGAACAGGTCGGTGGCGTAGGTGAAGTAGCCTTCGATGCCATCGGCCTTGTCGGAGAAGTCGAACGCCAGATCAAAGCGCGCGTCGCCGCCGTCACGGGCAAAGCCTTCCACTTCCAGCGTGCCCAGGCGTTTGCGCTCGGTGTCGCTGGCGGCCACGTGCTGGTTGATCTTGAACTGGAACAGCGGGTTGTGGGCCAGGTTGCGCTCCGGCAGCAAAGCATCCACCAGGTGCTCGAACGGCAGTTCCTGGTGCGACTGCGCGCCGCCGATCACGTCCTTGACCTGCTCCAGCAGCGCGGCAAAGGTGGCACGCTCGTCTACCTGCACGCGCAGCACCTGGGTGTTGATGAAGAAGCCGATCAGGCCTTCCAGCTCCTTGCGGTTGCGCCCGGCATTCGGTGCGCCGATACGGATGTCGGCCTGGCCGCTGTAACGCGACAGCACCACTGCCATGGCCGCCAGCACCAGCACGAACAGCGTGTGGCCGCCCTTGCGTGCCTGGTTGCGCAAGGCTTCGGCCTGCTCGCCAGTGATGTCCACGCGCACCACTGCGCCGCGCAGGCTTGGCGTGGCCGGGCGCTCGAAGTCCAGCGGCAGGCTCAGCACGGGTTGTTCATCGCCCAACTGTGCCCGCCAGTAGCCCAATTGCCGCTCTGCTTCGCCGGCCTCCAGCCAGGCGCGCTGCCAGATGGCGTAGTCGGCGTACTGGATCGGCAAGGCCGGCAACTGTGCCTGGCGGCCTTCGGCCAGGGCGGTATACAGCTGGATGAACTCCTGCACCAGCACATCGCTCGACCAGCCGTCAGAGATGATGTGGTGCATGCTCAGCGCCAACACATGCTCCTCTTGCGCCACGCGCAGCAAGGTCACCCGCAGCAGCGGCCCGGTCAGCAGATCGAACGGCTGCTTGAGGGCTGCGTCCACGGCCACGCTCAACGCAGCTTCATCGGGCTGGCCGTCGAGCATCACCCGCTCCAGCGGCAGCGGGCAGTGATCGAGAATTTCCTGATGGAAGGCGCCCTCATCAGAGGCAAAGCGCGTGCGCAACGACTCGTGCCGCTGCACCAGCGCATCCAGCGCCTGTTGCAGCACCGCCGGGTCCAGCGCGCCTTTCAGGCGCACCGCCATCGGCACGTTGTAGGCCGGGCTGTCAGGCTCCAGCTGCCAGAGGAACAGCAGGCGCTGCTGGGCATACGACAGCGGGATGCGCGACAGGCCCTGGCGTGCGGGCACGATGGGCAGCAGGCGGAAGCTCTGGCCGCTGGCCTGCATCTTTTCCAGGATCTGCTGGCGCTGCTCCACGGGGAGGCCGACGAAACGTTGGGCGATGCGTTGTGCTGCTGTGAGTTCCATGTCAGGCCTCTGTAAATGCGTTCATCATTTGTTCGATATCGCTCAGGCCGTCGTCGGAAAGCGACAGGCCGTGCTCGTCCAATGCGAGGGCGAACGCGCGCAGTTCGGGGTGGCTGAAGATCAGCCGCAGGGGCACGTCGAGCCCCAGTTCCACGTTGATCCGCGACACCGCCTGAGCGGCCAGCAGGGAGTGGCCGCCCAGCTCGAAGAAGTTGTCGTTCAGGCCCACTCGGGCCACGTTCAGCAATTGCGCCCAGAGCGTGGCCAACTGCTGCTCGCGTTCGGTCTGTGGCGCCTGGTAGTCATGCTGTGGCTGGCTCGGGTCGGGCAGCGGCAGCGCCTTGCGGTCGAGCTTGCCGCTGGGGGTCAGCGGCATGCTTGGCAGGGTCACCAGGTAAGACGGGATCATGTAGTCCGGCAGGCTGGCCTTGAGGTACTGCTTCAGCGCCAGGCGCAAATCGCCGCTGTGGCCTTCGGCGGGTACGGCATAGGCGCACAGTTGCTTGCCGCTGGGCAGGTCAATCGCCAGCACGGTGGCCTCGCGTACATCCGGGTGCGCCCGCAGGTACTGCTCGATTTCGCCCAGTTCGATGCGGAAACCCCGCACTTTCACCTGATGGTCGACCCGGCCGCGATAGGCCAGCTGGCCGTTTTCGTCGTAGTAGCCAAGGTCGCCGGTGCGATACAGGCGGCCACCGCCAACCGGGTCGAACGGGTCGGGGATGAAGCGCTCGGCGGTAAGTGACGGCCGCTGGTGATAACCGCGCGCCAGGCTGCCTGCACCGCCGATGTACAGCTCACCGGGCACACCGACCGGGGTTGGCGCCAGGCCATCGTCCAGCGCATGCAGGCTGCGGCCCGGCAAGGCGCGGCCGATGGGTACGCCACCCAGGCTGATCTGCTGCTCGGTCATCTGCGAGCAGTCATAAGTGGTGGCAACCACGGTGGCCTCGGTCGGGCCGTAGGTATTCAGCAGGCGCACGGCTGGCGGGCCATCGGCCAGCCAGGCGCGCAGGGCGTCTTCCGGCACTGCCTCGCCACCCACGTGAATCTGCTTCAGCCGGCCATAGGCTTCGGGGGTGCGGCGCTCAAGCGCCAGCAGGCGCCAATAGGCAGCCGGCAAGTCAGCTACGGTTACCCCGTGGCGGTTGATTTCATCCAGCAAGGTGGCGGTGTCCCACAGCCGCAAGTCGCGCAGCACCACACAGGCGCCCTGGGCCAGCGGCGGGAAGAACTGCTCGATGAAACCATCGAAGCTGAACGTGGCGAACTGCAAAACACGGTCGTCCGGGCTCAGGCGCGAGTAATCGCCCGCCACCTGGCAGAACACCGACAAGGCGTGGTGATCGATCGCCACGCCCTTGGGCATGCCAGTGGAGCCAGAGGTGTAGATGACATAGGCGAGGTTCTGCGGAGCAGCCAGGTTCGCCAGCGGCTCGGCTGACCAGGCTTGCAGCCACTCGGTGCCGGCCTCCACCACCACACAAGGCAACTGCTTACCCAGTTGCAGTCGATCACGAGAAGGCGCATCGGCCAGCAGCAGGCCGATGTTGCTGTCCTCGACCATATAGGCCAGTCGATCCTGCGGGTAGTCTGGGTCCAACGGTACGTAGGCGCCGCCGGCCTTGTGGATGGCGATCAGCGCCAGGGCCATGCCCAGGCCGCGCTCCACGGCCACACCAACCAGGCGGTCCGGGCCTACGCCCAGCGCCCGCAGGCGATGCGCCAGCTGGTTACTGCTGCGGTCCAGCTCGGCGTAGGTCATTTGCTGGTCGTCGAAAATCAGCGCCAAGGCGTCTGGCCGCTCACGTGCCTGGCGCTCCAGCAACTGGTGCGCGCACAGGCCGCTGCTGGCTGTTGGCGTCGGGTTCCAACCGTGGGTCAGTTGCTGGCGCTCGGCGTTGCCAAGGTAGCCCAGCTCCGCAATGCAACGCTGTGGCTCGGCGCAGATGGCCTCCAGCAACGCCTGCCAATGCCCGGCCATGCGCTCGATGCGCGCTGCGTCGAACAGGTCGGTGGAGTAGTTGAACGAAGCCGTCACGCCATCGGAACGCTCCAGGGTATTGAGCGAAATGTCGTACTGCGCGCCTGGCTCCAGCAGGTCCACTTCCTTGACGTTCAGGCCGTGCAGGGCATTGCTGGACACCTGCTCGCCCAAGTCGCGCAGGTGGTTGTACAGCACCTGGAAGAACGGGTTAACGCCCTGGTCGCGGTCGGGGTACAGCGCCTCGGCCACCTCCAGGAACGGCACATCCTTGTTGGCCTGGGCCTGCAAGGTGGTTTCCTTGATCGCGGCCAGCAACTGCGGGAACGGCTGGCTGCCATCCACGCCAATACGCGCCACCACCACGTTGATGAAGAAGCCGATCAGCCCTTCCAGCTCCAGGCGGTTACGGTTGGTGACCGGTACGCCGATGTTCAGCGTGCCCTTGCGGCTGTAGCGCGACAGCACAATGGCGTAGGCCGCCAGGAACACATGAAACAGCGTGGCGTTGGACGCCACTGCCAGTGCCCGCAGGCGTTCGGTCAGCGCCAACGGCAGGCGCACATCGAAGCGGCTGCCCTGGTAGCTTTTGACCTGCGGGCGAATGCGGTCGGCGGGCAGTTCGAGCACTTCGAAGTCGTCTTCAAGCTGCGCCTTCCAGTAGTCAATCTGCGCCTGCATCTGCCCTTCGGCCAGCCACTTGCGCTGCCAGGCAGCAAAGTCGGCGTACTGCACCGGCAGCGGCTCGACGGCGTGCACCTGGCCAGTGGCCGCAGCGTTGTAGGCAGCGGCGAACTCACGCACCAGCAGGCTCATCGACCAACCGTCGGAAACGATATGGTGCAGGGTCAGCGACAGCAGGTGCTCCTGCGCATTCACCTTGAACAGGCGGGCACGCAGCAGCGGGCCGTGCTCCAGGTCGAACGGGACAAACGCTTCGGCTTCCAGCTTGCGCAGTTGCGCCGCGTGGTCCTGGCCGCTGATATCTTCGAAGCCGATCGGCACCGAGGTGGCCGGCAGGATGCGCTGCCAAGGCAAGCCCTCAGCCTCTACGAACACCGTGCGCAGCGATTCGTGACGGGCGACCAAAGCGTCCAGCGCAGCCTGCACCGCTGCACGGTCAAGATTGCCCTGCATGCGCACAGCCATCGGCGTGTTGTAAGCCAGGCTTTCGGGGTTCAGCTTCCAGAACAGCCATTGGCGGTTTTGCGAACGGGAAACCGGCAGCGGCTGCTGGCGATCAAGGGTTTCGATATCCAGCCCGCCACCCTGCTCGCCCTCGGCTACGGCTTGAGCGAAAGCTTGCAGGTCGACGGTGTCGAACAGGGTACGCAGCGCAAGGTCCACGCCCAGCTGCTTGCGCACCCGCGAAACAGCCTGGGTGGCCAGCAGCGAATGGCCACCGAGGGCGAAGAAGTTGTCGGTCAGGCCCACCTGTGGCACTTGCAGGACTTCGGCCCAGATTTGCGCCAGCTGCACTTGCAATGGGGTCTGCGGTGCCTGGTAAACGAACTGGGTGGCGACTGGCTCTGGCAGCGCCTTGACGTCGACCTTGCCGTTGACGGTGACCGGCAGGTGCTCCAGGACCACCAGGTAGGCCGGCACCATGTGTTCGGGCAGCAGGCCTTTGAGAGTGGCGCGGATCGCGTCCTGCCAGGCCACGCTGTCGGCCGGCACCTGGCTGGGCACCAGCCATGCGGCCAGTTGCAGTTGCGGTGCCTGGCCATGCACGCGCACCACCGCGTTGGCGACGCCGTCCAGCGCACGCAGCTGGCTTTCGATTTCGGCCAGCTCCACGCGGTAGCCACGGATTTTCACCTGGCCGTCCATGCGCCCGGCAAATTGCAGGTCGCTGCCTTGGCGTACCCAGTCACCACTGCGGTACAGGCGCTGGCCGTGGCTACCGTTTGGGTCGGGGACAAAGCGCTCGGCGGTGAGCCCCGGGCGGTTCAGGTAACCACGGGCCAAGCCGGCGCCGCCGATGTACAGCTCGCCCTTGGCCTTGGCCGGCAGCGGTTGCAGGCAACGGTCCAGCACCGCAACACGGGTGTTGCCCAATGGCTGGCCGAGGCTGGCGTGCTCGTTCAACTCCGCCACCAGCACGCCGACGGTGGTCTCGGTCGGGCCATAGTGGTTGAACACCTTGAGCACCGGGTCCAGCTGGCGAATTTTACCCAACAGGCCCGGGCTGATAGCCTCGCCGCCCAGCACCAGGCACTGCGCTGGCAGCGCCGAACGGCCAGCCACCAACATCGCCTCCAGGTGCGACGGCACGATCTTCAGCGCATCTACCTGATGCTCGGCCAGGTAGGCAGCAAAACCTTCGGCGTCCAGTACCTGTTCACGCGACAGCATGTGCAGGGTGTGGCCGCCGCACAGGGCACCGAACAGCATGGTGTGGCCCAGGTCAGCAGCCGGGGTAGACACCTGCGCCATGCTGCGGATGCGTTCCACTGGCAGGCGCGCAGCAATGCCGTCGACATAATTGGCCAGGGCGACGTGGCTGATCGCCACGCCCTTGGGCTGCCCGGTTGTGCCAGAGGTATAGATCACATAGGCCAGGTTGGCCGGCTGGGGCGCAAGGCGAACGGCACTGGCGCTACCCGTTTGCGCCCAGTCGATGCGCTGCACGCCATCGGCCAGTTCAGCCTGCCAGTGAGCGGGTGCCAGCACCAGGCGCGTGCCGCTGTCAGCCAGCATGTAGGCCAGGCGTTCGGCCGGTTGTTCAGGCTCCAGCGGCAGGTATGCGCCACCGGCCTTGAGCACGCCGAGGATGCTGGCGAGCATGCCAACGCTGCGGTCGGCCAACACGCCGACCAGCGTGTCCGGCCCTACCCCGGCCTGGTTCAAGCGGCCAGCAATGGCTTCGGCTCGGGCATCAAGCTCGGCAAAGCTGGCTTGCTCGCCTGCGGCCATTACCGCCGTATGTTCGGGGTGACGACTGGCGGCAGCGGCAAAGCGTTGGTGCACCAGCAGGGTTGCCTCGACCGGCTTCAGCTCACTTTCGGCAACGGCCAGGCCCGGCAATGCCAGCTCACCGACAGCACCACCGGCTTCATCGGCCAGCGCTTGTACCAGGGCCAGCCACTGCTCGCCGAGGGCTTCGACAGTAACAGCGTCGAACACATCGGTGGCGTAGGTGAACGCCGCGTGCAACTGCCCGGCGCGCTCGTGGGTGTCCAGTGCCAGGTCGAAGCGGGCGCTGTGCTTCTCCAGCGTGATCGGCGCCAGGCTCAGGCCGGAGCGGGTTTCGATGGCCTGCACATCCGCCACCTGCGCCTGGTGGTTGAACAGTACGCGGAACAACGGGCTCTCGGTGCTGCGCGGCAGCTCCAGGGCCTCGACCAACTGCTCGAACGGTAAATCCTGGTGGCTTTGCGCGCCCACAGCAGTTTCGCGCACGCGTTGCAGCAGGCCAGCAATATCCAGCAGCGGGTCGATTTCGGTGTGCAACACTTGGGTGTTGATGAAGCAGCCGATCAGGCCCTGGCCTTCTGCCCGATTGCGGTTGGCGATGGGTACGCCGACGCGGATCGCTGCCTGGCCACTGTAGCGCTGCAGTAGCAGCTTGAAGGCAGCCAGCAGGACCATGAACAGGGTGACGTTGTGCTTGCGTGCCACACCGCGCAAGCGCTCGGCGACGTCTGTGGCGATAGGGAACTCGTGGCGTGCCCCCCGGTAGCTGGGCCGGCCTTGGCGGGTACGGTCCAATGGCAGCTCCAGCGCCGAATGGTCGTCACCCAGGCGCGCCTGCCAGTAAGCCAGCTGGCGCTCCTGCTCGCCGGCCTCCAGCCAGCTACGCTGCCACAGGGCGTAGTCCCGGTACTGGATCGGCAACGGCGGCAGGGCGGCCTGCGTGCCAGCCACAGCGGCATCGTACAGGTGCAGGAACTCATCGATCAGCACGTTCATCGACCAGCCGTCGGCGACGATATGGTGCAAGGTCAGTAGCAGCACGTGCTCTTGTGCAGCCAGTTGCAACAGGCGCACTCGCAACAATGGGCCGCAGGCCAGGTCGAACGGGGCCAGGGCTTCGGCTTCGGCGATGGACTCGACGGCGGCCTGGCGGGCACCTTCATCCAGCCCGGCCAAGGCATCCTGGCTTAACAGTAACGGGGCGGCGACGGCATCAACCTGCTGGCGCACGTCGTCACCGTCGGCGACAAAGCGCGTACGCAGGGTTTCATGGCGGGCGATCAGGGCATCGAAGGCGTGCTGCAGGGCAACCAGGTCCAACGGGCCATGCAGGCGCACAGCCATGGGCAGGTTGTACGCTGCGCCCTGCGGGTCGAGCTGCCAGAGGAACCACATGCGCCGCTGGGCGTACGACAGCTGGTCCCGCTCTGCCACCTCCACACCTGGCGCAATCGGTAGCACGGAAAAGTCCATGCCCTCGCCCTGCAGCGCCTTGAGGAACAGGCGGCGCTTGTCGGGGCTGAGTTCGATGAAGCGACGGGCGAGCTTGAGCGTTTGATCAGCATTCATGTCGAGCGGTGTCCTGGCAGTCGAGCGGTAACTGTCAGACGAAGGCATGGGGGGCTGATTTAGTGGCGCGTTCGGGAGAGCGCCGCGATCCCTGTAGGAGCGGCCTTGTACCGCGAAAGGGCCGCAAAGCGGCCCCGGCAATTTTGTGGCGAAGCTGACACCCCGGGGGCGCTGCGCCCCCCTTTCGCGGCGCAAGGCCGCGCCTACAAAAACAGTGCTGCACCTGTCAGCCCAAAACCTCGCTATGCCCCTCGGCCATCGCCACCACCACCTTGCGCTTGCCGGTAAACGGCGAGCGCGCGTGGGCCGCGAGCATGTTGTCGAGCATCAGCACGTCGTTCGCCAGCCAAGGGAAGCTGATGGTGCATTCGTCCAGCACCCCGCGCACTTCATCGAGCAGCGAATCCTCGATGGTCGTGCCGTCGCCGTAGTACACATTGCGCGGCAGGTCCTCTTCCTCGACGATGTCCATCAGCGACTCGCGCACTTCTGGTTGCAGGTTCGACACATGGAACAGGTGCGCCTGGTTGAACCACACACTGTCCCCGGTCACGGGGTGGCGCCCCACCACCTGGCAGCGCTGGCGGGTGCGCAGTTCGCCGTCGTCCTTCCAGATACACTCGATGGCGTGCGCCCGGCAGTAGGCCTCGACCTGGCGCGGGTCGTCGGTGTTGAACACTTGCGACCACTCCACGTCCAGGCCGTTGCCGTAGTTGCGCACGTACATCAGCCCTTTCTCTTCCAGACGTTGGCGAATACGCACCGGCATGCGCCGGTACACCTCGCGGCTGTCGGCAATCGGCGTTTCGCCACCGGTCTCGGCGGGGATCACGCTGTAGAACCAGATCTTCATCGGCCATTCCAGGGTGTAGGCCTGCTCGTTGTGCAGCGGGATGCTCTGGTGCGCGGGGTACTCAGTAGAGGTGTAAACGCCCTTGGTCACGTTGCTGCGCGGGGTAGAGCCGAACTCGTAGTTGAGCAGCGGGTGGCCAAAGGAGGCAGCAAACTGGCGAAAGGCCTCGGCTCCACCTACCTCGAACCCGCGGAACAGGATGCCACCGGCCTGCAGCAAGTGCCGGTCGACCAGCGGCTGCAATTCGGCAAAAGCGTCCAGCAGGTCGATGCCCGGCTCTGGCGCGCGCACCAGCAACGGCAAGTTGCCGCGCGCGGCATCCAGGGGTTCGATGGCAAAGCTCAGCAGTTCACTCATGTACGGTCACCTCAAGCCAGGGCCGCGTTGGCGGCGTAATCGGGTTTTGCGCCATGGCGGCGCCTGACTAGATGAACGAGCGGGCCAGCAGGAAATTCACCAGGGCAGCACGTGCAGGTAAAGCGAAGCCGCGCCGGTTCGTCTGAACGATGTGCACCCTTTTATCGCCCAGGAACCGTACATGACTCGCCAGCTTCTGCTCCTCGCCCTGTTCGCTGCGGCCCCAGCCGCCTGGTCGGCGGAGCAATGCGCCGTGGAAATCCATGGCACCGACCAGATGACCTTCGACAAGGCCGCCATCACCGTCCCCAAGGCCTGCACTTCGTTCACCGTCACCCTCACCCACCCCGGCGACATGCCAAAGAACGTGATGGGCCACAACTGGGTACTGAGCACCCAGGCCGACATTCAGGCCGTGCTTGATGACGGCCAGAAGGCCGGCGAGGCGCAGGACTACATCAAGCCGGGTGACCCCCGGGTAATTGCCCACACCCGCCTGATCGGCGGCGGCGAAAAAGACAGCGTCACCCTCGACACCAAACAGCTGAAGACCGGTACCGACTACAGCTTCTATTGCTCCTTCCCGTTCCACAGCACCTTGATGAAAGGCACCCTGACCCTCGGCAGCTGACCCCGCCCCCACCTCACCAGCGAGATCACGCTTCATGAAAACCTCCTCTCCCGGGGCCATCCGCGAATTGCTGGGCCTGCTCAAACCCTACCGCCCGGCGGTCATCGTCTCGGTGCTGCTGGGCATGCTCGGCGGCTTGGCCGTGACTGCCCTGCTGGCCACCGTCAACCAAGGCCTGCACGCTGACGGCGGCATGAGCCATGGCCTGATCCTGGCCTTCGCCGGCCTGTGCGTGCTGGCACTGGTCAGCAGCGTGGCGGCCGACAGCGGCACCAACTACGTGGGCCAGAAAGTCATCGCCCACCTGCGCAAGGACCTCGGCGCCAAGGTGCTGTCGGCGCCGATCGAACAGATCGAGCGCTACCGCACCCACCGCCTGATCCCGGTGCTGACCCGTGACGTCGACACCATCAGCGATTTCGCCTTCGCCTTCGCCCCGTTGGCCATCTCGCTCACCACGGTGACCGGCTGCATGGCCTACCTGGCCTGGCTGTCGTGGCCTATCTTCGTCATCACCCTGGTGGCCATCGGTATCGGCAGTGGTGTGCAGTACATCGCCCGGCAAAAAGGCGTGGCCGGCTTCAACGCCGCCCGCGATGCCGAAGACAACCTGCAGAAGCACTACTCGGCCATTGCCGAAGGCGCCAAGGAACTGCGCATCGACCGCCGCCGCCGCCACGCCATGCTGACGCGCAACATTCAGGGCACCGCCGATTTCATCGCCAACACCCACATCCGCGCCATCAACATCTTCGTGGTGGCCAAAAGCCTGGGCTCGATGCTGTTCTTCGTGGTCATCGGCCTGACCCTGGCCCTGCAATCGCTGTGGCCAAGCAACGACCCGGCGGTGATGAGCGGCTTCGTGCTGGTGCTGCTGTACATGAAAGGCCCGCTGGAAACGCTGATTGGCAACCTGCCAATCCTGGGCCGCGCGCAGGTGGCGTTCCGCCGCATTGCCGACTTGTCCGAGCGCTTTTCCTCGCCTGAGCCGCACCTGCTGCTGGAGCCGCCGGTCAAGCGCGAAGCCCCGGCTACTGCGCACCTGGAGCTGCACAACGTCGAGTACGCCTACCCGCCGGTGGATGGCAACGAACCGTTCCGTGTGGGGCCGGTGAACCTGAGTATCGAGCCGGGTGAAATCCTGTTCATCGTCGGTGAGAATGGCTGTGGCAAGACCTCGCTGATCAAGCTGTTGCTCGGTCTATACACCCCGCAGCGCGGCGAAGTGCGCCTGAATGGCAAGGCAATCGGCCCGGAAGGGTTGGATGACTATCGCCAGTTGTTCACCACGGTGTTCGCCGATTACTACCTGTTCGAAGACCTGCCGGAGCACGAACACAGCCTGCCTGAAGATGCCACGCGCTACCTGGAACGGCTGGAGATTGCCCACAAGGTGAGCGTGCGCGACGGTGCCTTTACCACCACCGACCTGTCCACCGGCCAGCGCAAGCGCCTGGCGCTGGTCAATGCCTGGCTGGATGGGCGGCCGGTGCTGGTGTTCGATGAATGGGCGGCGGACCAGGACCCGACCTTCCGCCGGGTGTTCTACACCGAGCTGCTGCCGGACCTGAAGCGGTTGGGCAAGACCATCATCGTGATTTCGCATGATGACCGGTACTTCGATACGGCGGACAAGGTGGTGCACCTGAGCCGTGGGAAAGTTGTGGAGGCGTTGGAACCGGCTTGAGAGAGTATGGGGGCGCTTTGCGCCCCATTCGCGGCACAAGGCCGCTCCTACAGGGACCGCGCAAGCCCATCACGGCGCGGTTTCTGTAGGAGCGGCCTTGTGCCGCGAAAGGGGCGCAAAGCAGCCCCAATTACGCAGAATCAGAACAACCAGCGGTACAACGCGTAAGCCACCACCACCGCCAGCACCGGCCGCAGCACGCGGTAGGCCTTGGGGTTGGCGCGCTTGAACTGCTTCACGCGGGTGCTGATCTTGTTGCTGAAGCGCTTGCTCCAGGCATACGCCTGGTTGATCCCGCCCACACGCTCGTCGTCAGTGTTCTGCGGCGCGGTAGCGCGGCCGAGGAAGGCGCTGACCTTGCGGTTGATGCGGGTCATGAAGGGGCTGCTCAGCGGGCGTTCAATGTCGCAGAACAGGATCACGCGGGTGACGTCGGTTTCGTTCTTGACCCAGTGCACGTAGGTTTCGTCGAACATCACGTCTTCGCCATCACGCCAGGCGTATTCCTCGCCATCGACGTAAATGCGGCAAGCGTCGGAGTTCGGCGTAGACAGCCCCAGGTGGTAGCGCAGCGACCCTGCAAACGGGTCGCGGTGCGGGTTCAGGTGGCTACCGCCAGGCAGCAGGGCAAACATCGCGCCCTTGACGTTGGGGATACTGCTGACCAGCTCGACGGTGCGCGGGCACAGGGCTTCGGCCGAAGGCAGCGGTTTGTCGTACCATTTCAGGTAAAAGCGCTTCCAGCCCTTTTTGAAGAACGAACCGAAGCCGGCGTCGTTGTCCTTTTCGGCGGCGCGGATGTAGCCCTCATCGAACAGGCGCATGGCCTCTTCGCGGATGTCCTGCCAGTTGTCCTTCAGCACGTCCAGTTCAGGGAAGCGCTGGCGGTCCAGGTAGGGCTTGGACGGCACGCCGGAAAACAGGTACATCAGGGCGTTGTAGGGGGCGAACAGCGCCGAATGGTTGACGAACTGGCGCAACACCGGCAGGCGGGCCTTGCCGCGCAGGTGCACGAACAGCACACTGCCGAAAAACACCAGCAGGACACCCGCCTTGGCTGCAAAGGAAAAGGTCATGCTTCACTCCTTGGAAAGGAAACAGGGCTGCGCGGCCTGGCTCCTGAAAATCATCCTGCCATCATAAACCGATCCCGCCCCAGTAAAAACAACCCGGGCGGGATCGCATTCATGAAGATTTTGCAATAAACCAGGCCGCCAAACGTTGCGCCGGGTCAGCGGCAACGCCGATTACTGCTGGTTTTCCTGCTCGCTAAACAGGTCGCTGAACAACATGCTCGACAGGTAACGCTCGCCCGAATCGGGCAGGATTACGACGATGGTCTTACCCTGCATTTCCGGTTTTTCGGCCAGGCGCACCGCCGCCGCCATCGCCGCGCCGCAAGAAATACCGCACAGGATGCCTTCTTCCTGCATCAGGCGAATGGCCATGGCCTTGGACTCTTCGTCGGTCACCGTGGCCACTTGGTCGACAATCGACAGGTCGAGGTTTTTCGGCACGAAACCGGCACCGATGCCCTGGATCTTGTGCGGGCTGGGCTTGAGTTCCTCGCCCGCCAGGGTCTGGGTGATCAGCGGCGACGCCACGGGCTCGACAGCCACCGACAGGATTGCCTTGCCCTGGGTGTGTTTGATGTAGCGCGACACACCGGTGATGGTACCGCCCGTGCCCACGCCTGCCACCAGTACATCGACCGCGCCGTCGGTGTCGTTCCAGATTTCCGGGCCTGTGGTCTTTTCGTGGATGGCCGGGTTGGCCGGGTTTTCGAACTGGCCCGGCAGGAAGTACTGGGCCGGGTCGGAGGCGACGATTTCGTTGGCCTTCTCAATGGCGCCCTTCATGCCCTTGGCCGGGTCGGTCAGCACCAGTTCGGCGCCCAGCGCCTTCAACACCTTGCGCCGCTCCAGGCTCATGGAGGCGGGCATGGTCAGCATCAGCTTGTAGCCACGGGCGGCGGCAACGAAGGCCAGGCCGATACCGGTGTTGCCCGAGGTGGGCTCGACGATGGTCATGCCCGGCTTGAGCTTGCCGCTGCTCTCGGCGTCCCAGACCATGTTTGCGCCAATGCGGCACTTGACCGAGTAACCCGGGTTGCGCCCTTCGATCTTGGCCAGAATGGTCACGCCGCGCGGGGCAATGCGGTTGATCTGCACCAGCGGCGTGTTACCGATGGAATGGGCGTTGTCTGCAAAGATACGGCTCATGGCAGGGGTCCTTGGCATGAAAAACAGCAGGGAAAGACCTCAAGGGTAAGCCCCGGCCGGTGGCCCGTAAAGCCTGTTCGAACTCGGCTGGGCGCGTTGCGGTCAACCGCACATCCCGCCTTGGAGACGCCCCGATGAGAGCCCGTTACCGTTGGCCGCTGATCGGCCTGGGCAGCCTGGTCGTATTGCTGGTAGCCCTGCACCTGGCCCTGCCTTACCTGGTGCGCGACTACCTGAACGACAAACTGGCCGACATGGGCGATTACCGTGGCCAGGTCGCCGATGTGGACCTGGCCTGGTGGCGCGGCGCGTACCAGATCAACGGGCTGAAGATCGTCAAGACCAGCGGCAAGGTGCCAGTACCGCTGCTTGACGCACCGCTGATCGACCTTTCGGTAAGTTGGCGCTCGCTGTGGTTCGACAAGGCCGTGGTGGCAGAGGTCACCTTCGTGCGCCCGGAGCTGAATTTTGTCGACGGCGGCAGCAAACAGGCATCGCAGACCGGCCGGGGCACCGACTGGCGCCAGCAACTGGAAAAACTGCTGCCCATCACCCTCAATGAAGTGCGTATCGACAACGGCGTGCTCACCTTCCGCAACTTCAACTCCAAGCCACCGGTGGACCTCAAGGCCACCCGGCTGAACGCCAACATCCGCAACCTGACCAACGTTCGTGACAGGAAAGGCCGTCGCGACGCGAGTTTCGAAGCGACTGCCCTTATCGCAGGCGATGCCAAGGTAGAAAGCCGTGCCACCTTCGACCCGTTCAGTGATTTCGATGATTTCGAATTCAGGCTTCGCGCCACCGGCATCGAATTGCGCAAACTGAATGACTTTGCCAGCGCCTATGGCAAGTTCGACTTCAATGCCGGGCACGGGGACGTGGTCATCGAGGCCCAGGCGGAAAACGGCCGCTTGAATGGCTACATAAAACCGTTGCTGCGGGATGTCGATGTATTTGACTGGCAGCAGGATGTGCAAGAAAAGGACAAGGGCTTTTTCCGCTCGGTGTGGGAGGCGCTGGTGGGGGCGACCGAGACAGTGCTGAAGAACCAGCCGAAAAACCAGTTCGCCACCCGGGTGGAGCTTAGTGGCAGCGTGCGCAAGCAGGATATCAGCGCCTTCGAGGCGTTCTTGCAGATCCTGCGCAACGGGTTTATCCAGGCGTTCAATGCCCGGTATGAGCGGGGGGCGCCGGATGCCGACTGAGCGGGCGTGACGGGGCATTCAGGGACTGAATACCCGGTCTGCGTTTTCAGTTGCCGAACCCCGCGTTATAGTCGGTGACAAATCAAAAACTGGTGTTGTGTGTTCTGGCCCTATCGCCGGCAAGCCAGCTCCCACAGGTACTGCACAGTTTTCAAGACCTGTGCAGTACCTGTGGGAGCTGGCTTGCCGGCGATAGGGCCAGAACAGGCCACCCGCAGAGGACAAACCCATGAAGTTCGAAGGCACCCGCGACTACGTCGCCACAGACGACCTGAAACTGGCGGTAAACGCGGCCATCACCCTCGAACGCCCGCTGCTGGTCAAGGGCGAGCCCGGCACCGGCAAGACCATGCTGGCCGAGCAGCTGGCGGCCTCGTTCGGTGCACGCCTGATCACCTGGCACATCAAGTCCACCACCAAGGCCCACCAGGGCCTGTACGAGTACGACGCGGTCAGCCGCCTGCGTGACTCGCAGCTGGGCGTGGACAAGGTGCACGATGTGCGCAACTACCTGAAAAAGGGCAAGCTGTGGGAGGCGTTTGAAGCCGAAGAGCGGGTCATCCTGCTGATTGACGAAATCGACAAGGCCGACATCGAGTTCCCCAACGACCTGCTGCAAGAGCTGGACAAGATGGAGTTCTACGTCTACGAAATCGACGAGACCATCAAGGCCAGACAGCGCCCGATCATCATCATTACCTCCAACAATGAAAAAGAGCTGCCGGACGCCTTCCTGCGCCGCTGCTTCTTCCACTACATCGCCTTCCCCGACCGCACCACGCTGCAGCAGATTGTCGACGTGCACTACCCGAACATCAGCCAGTCGCTGGTCAGCGAGGCGCTGGATGTGTTCTTCGACGTGCGCAAGGTGCCGGGCCTGAAGAAAAAGCCCTCTACCTCCGAACTGGTCGACTGGCTAAAGCTGCTGATGGCCGACAACATTGGTGAGGCGGTGCTGCGCGAGCGCGACCCGACCAAGGCCATCCCGCCGCTGGCCGGTGCGCTGGTGAAAAACGAGCAAGACGTTCAGTTGCTGGAGCGCCTGGCCTTCATGAGCCGGCGCGGCAACCGCTGACAGGAGCCGGGCCATGTTGCTCAACCTGTTCAATGAAATGCGCGCGGCCAAGGTGCCGGTGTCGGTACGCGAGTTGCTGGACCTGCACCAGGCCCTGCAAAAGCACGTGGTGTTCGCCGACATGGACGAATTCTACTACCTCGCCCGTGCCATCTTGGTGAAGGACGAACGCCATTTCGACAAGTTCGACCGGGCCTTCGCCGCCTACTTCAAGGGCCTGGAAAACCTCGACCGGCACATCGAAGCGCTGATCCCTGAAGACTGGCTACGCAAGGAGTTCGAGCGTTCGCTGACCGACGAAGAGCGTGCGCAGATCCAGTCTCTGGGTGGCCTGGACAAGCTGATCGAGGCATTCAAGAAACGCCTCGAAGAGCAAAAGGAACGCCACGCCGGCGGCAACAAGTGGATCGGTACCGGCGGCACCAGCCCGTTCGGCTCCGGTGGCTTCAACCCCGAAGGCATCCGCGTGGGCGACGCCGGCAAACGCCAGGGCAAGGCGGTAAAGGTGTGGGACCAGCGCGAGTACAAGAACCTGGACGACCAGGTGGAACTTGGCACGCGCAACATCAAGCTGGCCCTGCGCCGGCTGCGCAAGTTCGCCCGTGAGGGTGCCGCCGAAGAGCTGGATATCGACGGTACCATCGACCATACCGCCCGTGACGCCGGCTTGCTGAACATCCAGATGCGCCCCGAGCGGCGCAACACCGTGAAGCTGCTGTTGCTGTTCGACATCGGCGGCTCCATGGACGCCCACATCAAGGTTTGCGAAGAGCTGTTCTCGGCCTGCAAGACCGAGTTCAAGCACCTGGAGTACTACTACTTCCACAACTGCGTGTACGAGTCGGTGTGGAAGAACAACCTGCGCCGCACCTCGGAGCGGTATTCCACCTTCGACTTGCTGCACAAGTATGGCGACGACTACAAAGTGATTTTCGTCGGCGACGCGGCCATGGCGCCTTACGAAATCACCCAGCCGGGTGGCAGCGTGGAGCACTGGAACGAAGAGGCCGGGTATGTGTGGCTGCAACGCTTCATGGAGAAATTCAAGAAGATCATCTGGATCAACCCGTACCCCAGGCAGGCCTGGGAATACACCGCGTCAACCCATCTGGTACGGGACCTGATCGAAGACAAGATGTACCCGCTGACCTTGCAGGGGCTGGAGGAAGGAATGCGGTACCTGTCCAAATGAGTATGGGGCCGCTTTGCGGCCCTTCGCGGCACAAGGCCGCTCCTACAGGGAGAGCGCAATCCTTTGTAGGAGCGGCCTTGTGCCGTGAAGGGCTGCAAAGCAGCCCCAATGATCTCAAAGCCAACGCACTCCAAAAGCCTGCTGCTCCCGCCAGGCCTCGTCCTGCACCACCGCCCTGAACCGCACCACTGCCCCTGGCATGCACTGCGCCAGTTGCGCCAGCGCCAACGGCGTCAACGCCCCCAGCCGCGGATACCCGCCAATGGTCTGCCGATCATTGAGCAACACGATCGGCTGCCCATCCGGCGGCACCTGCACCGCCCCCAGCGGTATGCCTTCAGAAATCATCGGCGCCCCCTGGTAAACCAGCTGCGGCCCCAACAGCCGGATGCCCATGCGGTCGGCCCGGCTGTCGAGCGTCCAGTCACTGTTGAACGCCTCGAACAGGCTGATACCACTGAAATCACCGATCTGTGCGCCCATCACCAGGTCGAGCACAGGCTTTTGCGCGTACTGCGGGCGCAACGCTTGCGGCACCTCGCGCAGGGTTGCATGGCCGCCGGTAAATGCCAGTGTCTGGCCTTTGGCAAGTGCAGCGCCTTGACCATCGATGCCGCCCAATTCTTCCCGCACAACCGTGGCGCAACTGCCCAGTACGTCTTCAGCCTGGAAACCGCCCGGTGCCGCCAGGTAAGCCCGTACGCCCTGCTTCGGCTGCTTCAGGGTCAAGCGCTGCCCCTTGCTTAGGGCAAAGCTGTGCCAGGGTGCTACAGGCTGATCATCAACTCGCGCATCCAGGTCGGCACCGGCCAGGGCCAGCACACAATCGTGTTCAGCCACCACACAAAGGCCACCCAGCGCTACCTCGACCACCGGCGCCTGCAATGGGTTGCCCAGCAGCCAGTTGGCCCAGTGCATGGCCACCCAGTCCAGCGCGCCGCCCTGGGTCACGCCCAGGTGACGCACACCAAAGCGGCCAGCATCCTGCAACTGGCACAGCGGCGTGCTGGCCTCGATCTTCAATTGCTTCATCCTTGCGCCTCCACATCACCGCCCAACGCCAGGAACTCGCTGCGCGAAACCGGCACAAAACGCACCCGGTCGCCAGGTTGCAACAGGCTGTAACCCTCACGCTCGCGGTCGAACAGGCGCACCGGCGTGCGCCCGATCAGGTTCCAGCCACCCGGCGATACCGCCGGATACGCCGCCGTCTGGCGCTCGGCAATGCCCACGCTACCCGCTGCCACCCGTTTGCGCGGGGTGCTCAGGCGCGGGCTGGCAAGGCGTTCGTCGACCAGGCCCATGAAGCCGAAACCGGGGGCGAAGCCCAGGGCGAACACGGGATAATCACGTTCGCTGTGCAAGCGCACAACCTCGGCTTCACTCAAGCCGCTGCGGGCCGCCAGCACAGGCAGTTCAGGGCCGACGCTGGCGTCGTACCACACCGGGATCTCGTGGCGTCGGCCACCACTGCCGGTGTCTGGCTGCAACCCTTCCAGCGCCTGGGTGATCAGTGCCCTCGCCTCGGCTGGCGGCAGGTCGAACTGCACCATCAACGTGGTGTAGGACGGCACCAGGTCCAGCATATGCTCACCGAACGCGTCGCTCAGGCGCTGACTGGCGGCCAGCATCCACGGCATGTTGGCCTCGTCGATACGGTCGAACAGGCGCACCATCAGGCTGTCGATGGCCACCACTTCGATGCGCGCTCTCATCGCGGCTCCAAGGCGTCGAGGGCCTGGCGTATCTGCCGCACCGCTGCCACCGAACTGTCGTTGTCGCCATGCACGCACAGGGTGCTGGCTTGCAGGCGCAAGGCGCTGCCATCGTCCGCCACCAGCGTGTCGCCACGGGCCAGGCGCACAGCCTGCTCCACCACCAGCGCCGGGTCGTGATGCACCGCGCCAGGCAAACGGCGTGACACCAGGTGGCCGCTGGCGGTATAGGCGCGGTCGGCGAACGCCTCGAACCACAGCGGCACGCCGATTTCATCGCCCGGGGCCTGGGCGGCGCGGTTGTCGGCGGTGGCCATCAGCATCAACGGCAGGTTGCTGTCGTAGGCCGCCACGGCTTCCAGCACGGTGCGCAGCTTGAGCGGGTCGGCCATCATGTCGTTGTACAGCGCGCCATGGGGCTTCACATAGGCCACGCGGCCACCCAGCACCTTGCAGATGCCGTCCAGCGCACCGATCTGGTAGTGCAGCAGGTCGCGGATTTCCTCGGGGCTGCAGGCCATGGAGCGGCGGCCGAAGCCGACCAGGTCCGGGTAGGCCGGGTGCGCGCCAATCGTCACGCCATGCTCCAGTGCCAGGGCCACGGTGCGGCGCATGATGCCGGGGTCGCCAGCGTGGTAGCCACAGGCGATGTTGGCGCAATCGATGTAGGGCATCACCTCGGCGTCCAGGCCCATGCGCCAGCTGCCGAAACTCTCGCCCATGTCGCAATTGAGTAGCAGGCGTTCCACCACGCGGTCTCCCTTGTTGTTGTTCATAGGCCTACCTTACCGCGCCTTAAGCTGTTTGCCGCGTGTTTCCGGCAGGCTCAAGGCCGCCACGATCACGATGCCGTAGGACACCGCCGAGAACACACCAATACCCAGGCCCAGCGGCACGTTCTGGCCAAGCATGCCGATCAGCAACGGGAACAGTGCCGCAATCACCTTGCCAATGTTGTAACAAAAGCCCTGCCCCGAACCACGAATGCGCGTAGGGAACAGTTCGGTGAGGAACGCCCCCATGCCGCTGAAGATGCCCGAAGCAAAAAAGCCCAGCGGGAAGCCCAGCCACAGCATCACGCCATCGCTGACCTGCATCTGCGTGTACAGCAGCACGATGACGAACGAGCCCACGGCAAACAGGATGAAGTTCTTCTTGCGCCCCAGCAGGTCGGACAGGTACGCGCTGACCACATAGCCCACGTACGAGCCGACGATCACCATGGCCAGGTAGCCCCCCGTGCCCAGCACGCTCAGGCCGCGCTCGTTCTTGAGGAAGGTCGGCAGCCACGAGGTGATGGCGTAGTAACCGCCGAGTGCACCGGTGGTCAGTAGCGACGCACGCACGGTGGTCCAGAGCATGCCCGGCGCGAAGATTTCGTAGAAGTGCGAAGGTGCCTCGGCCTTTTCTTCAGCCTTGGCCTCGCGATACACCTCCGGGTCCTTGACCAGGCGGCGAACGAAGATCACGAAAATCGCCGGCACCAGCCCCAGCAGGAACAGCGCGCGCCAGGCCTGCTCTGGCGGCAGCCAGGAGAACAACAACGCGTAGAGAATCGCCGTGAGGCCCCAGCCAATGGCCCAGCCGGACTGCACCATGCCCACCGCCTTGCCGCGGTCCTGGGCGCGGATCACTTCGCCGATCAGCACCGCGCCAGCAGTCCATTCACCGCCGAAGCCAAAGCCCATCAGGGTGCGGGCGATCAGCAGTTGTTCGTAGTTCTGGGCAAAACCGCACAGGAAGGTGAAAAAAGCGAACCACAGCACCGTCAATTGCAGGGTACGCACACGGCCGATACGGTCGGAGAGAATACCGGCGATCCAGCCGCCCACGGCCGAGGCGATCAACGTGCTGGTATGGATCAACCCGGCTTCGGTGGTGGTGATGCCCCACAGCATGATCAGCGTGGGGATGACAAAACTGAGCATCTGCGTGTCCATGCCGTCCAGGCCATAGCCGATCTTGCGCTCCAGAAGGTGCGCCGTTGCTGTTTGTCGATGTCGCGGTACCAGGCGAAAGGCCCGGACGAAGGTGGGGAACTGACCTGCTGCTGCACGCCGGTGGGGTTCATGGATGCCTCGGCTTGTTGGTATTGTTTTATGGGCGACATAAAGCGTCGCGGCCTGGGCACCATTGTTCAGAGGCCGTGTCGCCCACGTCCAACGAGAAAAACCGCCGGTCTGGAACAAGAAAAACTGATCATGAACCTTCGCTTCCTCGAAACCTTCGTGTGGGTCGCACGGCTGAAAAGCTTCCGCCTGACGGCAGAAAAGCTGTTTACCACCCAAGCCTCGGTGTCCAGCCGCATTGCCGCGCTGGAGGCAGACCTTGGCGTGAAGCTGTTGCTGCGTGACTCACGCGGGGTGAGCCTGACCCCGGAAGGCGGCAAGGTGCTGGAGTATGCCGAACGCATGCTGGAAACCGCCAAGGCCATGAAGCAGTCGCTGGACAGCGACCGGGCCAAGGTCGGGCGCATTCGCATCGGGGTGATGGACACGGTAATCCACACCTGGATGAGCGCGCTGGTGGCGGAGCTGACCGAGCGCTACCCCCAGGTAGAAATCGAACTGGTGGCCGACACCGCGCTTAACCTGCGCGAGCAGTTGCAGAAGGGCTTTCTTGACGTGATCCTGCAGACCGACCTGCTGCGCGAGCAGTCGATCCGCAGCCTGGACCTTGCGCGCTACCCGATGGGCTGGGTGGTGGCTGCCGGCTCGCACCAGCACCGGGACTATGCGTCGCTGGCCGAGCTTGGGCGCGAGCGCATCATCACCTTCTCGAAGAATTCACGGCCGCACCAGGAGGTGCTGAGCTTGCTGCAGGCTGCGGGGGCAGAGGCGCCGCGGTTGAACTGCGTGAACTCGGTGGCGGCAATTACCCGGCTGTTGCGCGACGGCTTTGGCATTGGCGCGCTGCCGCCGGCGCTGGTGGATGCCGAGCTGGGCCGGGGTGAGCTGGTGTTACTGGAGGGGCTGCAACCGCCGCCGAGCCTGGAGCTGGTGGTGGCCTGGCAGACTGGGGTGGCGTTGGTGGATGAGGTGGTCGGGGTTTGTCGGCAGGTGCTGGAGCAGTATGCCCGAGATGTTGGCGGGCAGCGGATTGTGCTGATATGAGCGATTTACTTTACTGGGGCTGCCCCCTGCTCACCGGCTGACCCAGCCCCTGTAGGAGCGGCCTTGTGCCGCGAAAGGACCGCACAGCCTACAGCGCAGGTGAGTCAGCGCCAGCTCTCTTTAACAGCCCTGCGCCGCCCGCCGAGGATCACCCAGCCAATCCCCAGCAACAGGCTTTCGACCACAAAGGCCAGCACAAACCCGGCACCAACGCCCCAGCCAACCGCCTCAGGCACCAGCAGGATCTGGTAGCTGTAGCCGTTCAGCGTTTCTTCGCGCAGCTGCGGGTCGGCCTGCACCAGCACATGCCAGGTACGCTGGGCCCATGGCCCTTGCAACGCCTGCCATTCTTTTTCCAGCAGTTCGTTGCGGATCATCAGGCTTTCGATGCTGTTGGCATCACTGTTGAACACCGGGTCGTCACTGCTGCGGTAATGCTGCAACAACGCCTGCAAGTCGCCCTTGAAAAAACGCTCGGCCGTTTGCCGGAACCCATCGAGCGCCTCGCGCGATTCGAACAGGTGCGCCTCCACCCGCTGGCTATAGTCCTTTACCAGCCCCGGGACCTGGATACCGGCCAGCAGGCCGAAGGTGAACAGCAGCAACCGCAGGTAACTTCTGAACATGCAGCGTCCTTAGCTCTGGCCGTGCGCCACGCATTCGCCGTGCCGCCACAGGGCCCATTGACCCGGCTCGTAGCGGTGCCAGGTCTCGTTCTCGGTCAGGGCCTCGGTGGCAATCACCGTGACCACGTCGTTGGGGGTGGTTTCGGTATGAAAATCGACGATCAGGTCGACATCCTTCAACCGCGCAGCACCAAACGGCGCACGGCGGGTAATGTGCACCAGCTTGGTCGAGCAGAAGCAGAACAGCCAGTCGCCATCGCTGAGCATGCAGTTGAACACGCCCTGGCCACGGTAGCCGGCACAGGCTTCGACCAACACCGGCAGCAGCTGTTCCACCGGCACCGGTTCGGGGAAGGCACTGCGGATGCGGTTGAGCAGGTCGCAGAAAGCCGCTTCGCTGTCGGTGTCGCCCACCGGCCGGTAGAAGCTGGCCTGCCCCTTGAAATCGCCCAGTTGCCCGTTGTGCGCGAAGCACCAGTTGCGGCCCCACATTTCCCGCACGAACGGGTGGGTGTTGGACAGGCACACCCGGCCGACGTTGGCCTGGCGGATATGGCCAATCACCACTTCGCTCTTGATCGGATAGCGCTGCACCAGGTTGGCCACTTCCGACTCGCTGCTCGCGGCCGGGTCCTGGAACAGGCGCAAGCCGCGGCCTTCGTAAAAGCCGATGCCCCAGCCATCACGGTGCGGGCCGGTACGGCCACCGCGCTGCATCAGGCCTGTGAAGCTGAAAACGATGTCGGTGGGGACGTTGGCACTCATGCCCAGCAGTTCGCACATAGGCGTGTCTCCTGCGCTTACAGACGTGGCTCGACCCGGCCATTGCCGCGGGGTGCGGCAGGGCGTGGGTCGTCGCGGTAACGGTCGCCGCGCTCGGCGGCCAAGGGGGGTTGCCCGCCAACCTGGTTATCTTCGTCCGCCTGGCGCTTGGCGGCCGCCTCGGCTTGCGCACGACGCTCGCGGGCGCGCTTTTCCAGCGGCCAGCGCAGCAGCACGAAAAGGAAATACAGGCCGAAGGCAATCATGCCGTACATGGCGAAGTCGGACACCGCCCGCCAGGCGTTGTTGCCCACCTTGAAGGCGACATCCAGGGCAGTGATGGCGATGGCCGGGGCGAAGCTGTCCTTGACCGGGTCGACGACGGTCGGGGTCAGCAGCAGCACGGCCAGCACCACCCGCAGCGGTTCGCGCAGCCAGCGCCACATCCAGCCGGTGAGCTTGAAGGCCACCAGCAGGCAGCCCAAGGCGGCCACGGCGTACAGGCCCCAGGCGAAGGTGTAGTCGTTCTCGGTCATGGTGTTCGTGCAAGCCAGGCAAAGAGATGCCTATGATAAACACTTTTCCGGGCGCAGACAGCGTCTCCCTGTTCCGGCCCTATCGCCGGCAAGCCAGCTCCCACAGGTTCGCCATTGCCCTTCAGGCCTGTGCAGTACCTGTGGGGCGGCTTGCCGGCGATAGGGCCGGGACAGGCAGCCCCCCAGCCAAGAGATCACCAATGCCCAACAAGCCTCAGCCGCCCATCGCCCACGCCGACAACGCCGCCGACCCGTACGCCTGGCTGCAACAGCGCGACACCCCCGAGGTACTCGCCTATCTGCAAGCCGAAAACGCCTACCAGGAAGCCTGCCTGGCCGACCAGGCAGCGTTGCGCGAGCAGTTGTTCGAAGAGATCAAGGGCCGCATCCTGGAAACCGACCTGTCGCTGCCGGCACCCTGGGGCCCCTACCTGTACTACACCCGCACCACCGCAGGTGACGAATACCCACGCCACTACCGCTGCCCGCGCCCTGCCGACGATTCCAACACCGTCGATGAAAGCCACGAGCAGTTGCTGCTCGACCCCAACGCCCTGGCCAATGGTGGTTTCCTGTCGCTGGGGGCGTTCAACGTCAGCCCCGACCACCGCTTGCTGGCCTACAGCCTCGATACCAGCGGCGATGAAATCTACACCCTGTACGTCAAGGACCTGGCCACTGGCAGCATCACCGCCCTGCCCTTCGACGACTGCGACGGCAGCCTGACCTGGGCCAACGACAGCCAGACGCTGTTCTTCGCCGAACTGGACGACACCCACCGGCCTTGTCGCCTGCGCCGCCACACCCTGGGCAGCGACGCTGCGCAGACTGTGTTCGAAGAGCCCGACGGGCGCTTTTTCCTGCACTGCTACCGCACCAGCTCCGAGCGCCAGCTGGTGCTGCTGCTGAACAGCAAGACCACCAGCGAAGCCTGGGTACTGGATGCCGAAACCCCGCAAGCAGCATTCACCTGCCTGGCGCCGCGCGTCGAAGGCCATGAGTATTTCCCCGACCATGGCCAGCTCGATGGCGAGTGGCGCTGGTTCATCCGCACCAACCAGGACGGTATCAACTTCGCCCTGTACCACGCCCCGGCCGCACCGGTGCCCAGCCGTGAACACTGGCAGGTGCTGGTGGCACACCGCGATGCAATCATGCTCGAAGGCCTCAGCCTGAATGCCGGTGCCCTGACCCTGAGCCTGCGCGAGGGCGGCCTGCCGATCATCGAAGTACGCCCGCAAGGCCTGCCGGCCTACCGCGTTGAGCTGCCCGACGCCGCCTACAGCCTGTACGTGCAGGACAGCCTGGAGTTCGCCAGCCCGCGCGTACGCCTGCGCTACGAAGCGCTCAACCGCCCCGCGCAGGTGCGCCAGCTGGAGCTGGCCACGGGCAACCAGGCTGTGCTCAAGCAAACCCCGGTGCTGGGTGCATTCGATGCCGATGACTATGTGAGCGAGCGCCTGTGGGCAACCGCCGCGGACGGTACCCAGGTACCGATCAGCCTAGTGCGCCGCCGCCAGGACCTGGGCCAGGCCGTGCCGCTGTACCTGTACGGTTACGGCGCCTATGGCGAAAGCCTCGACCCGTGGTTCTCCCATGCGCGCCTGAGCCTGCTGGAACGCGGCGTGGCCTTTGCCATCGCCCATGTGCGCGGCGGCGGCGAACTGGGCGAAGCCTGGTACCGCGCCGGCAAGCAGGAGCACAAGCCCAACACGTTCAGCGACTTCATCGCCTGCGCCGAGCACTTGATCGCCAAGGGCGTGACCACGGCCGAGCGGCTGGCCATCAGCGGCGGCAGTGCCGGCGGCCTGCTGATCGGCGCGGTGCTCAACCTGCGCCCCGAGCTGTTCCGCTGTGCAATTGCCGAAGTACCGTTCGTCGACGTGCTCAACACCATGCTCGACCCTGAACTGCCGCTGACCGTGACCGAGTACGACGAGTGGGGCAACCCCGAAGAGCCCGAGGTGCATGAGCGGATCAAGGCGTATGCGCCTTATGAGAATGTAAAAGCGCAGGCCTACCCGGCGATGCTGGTGGTGGCGGGCTACAACGACAGCCGCGTGCAGTACTGGGAAGCGGCCAAGTGGGTGGCGCGGTTGCGCACGCGCAAGACCGACAACAACCTGCTGCTGCTCAAGACCGAGATGGGGGCTGGGCATGGCGGGATGAGCGGGCGGTACCAGGGGTTGAAGGATGTGGCCCTGGAGTACGCGTTCGTGTTTGGCGAGCTTGGTATCGTTTGAGATGGCTGGGGGCGCGCTGCGCCCCTTTCCGACCGGTCCGGCGCCCCGGCAAGGCCGCTCCCACAGAGACCGCACAGAGGTCAAGCCATGTGCAGTACTTGTGGGAGCGGCCTTGCGTCGCGATGGGCTGCAAAGCAGCCCCAAATTCCCACCGGCAACACACCCTGTCAGTCAATCATCCTCGACCACCGGCTTCGGCGGCTCTGGCCGCAGCCCCGGCAATGGCTGGTCCTTCGGCGGCCCAGGCACTGGCATTGGCGGCAACAAGGGCGCCCCCGGCTGGTTGTCATACGCCTTGGGCGGTGTGCTCGGGGTTATTTGCGGGTATGGCGTGGGCGTGGGCGTACCGGGTGCACCAGGCACCGGTGTAGTCAAACGCGGTGGCGTGCTGGCAGCTTCTGCCATGGGCAGGCCAGCCATCAACAGCGCGGTGAGGATCGCGTGAAACATCAGCAACCTCCTGTCGGGAACCTCCTTACAGGCTACGCCTAAATCACCGCTTTCGCCTGTCCGCCTGCCCTGCAAGCGCGCTAGACTCAATGACATAACCGTCATTTGCCTGATCAGAACAAAGGAAACACCATGAGCTCCACCTCTTCCGCCGCCGCCACCGCGCGCCTCGACCGCATCCTGGCCGATGCCAAGCGTGACAAGGAAATGGGCTACCGCGACAAGGCCCTGAGAATGTACCCGCACGTCTGCGGCCGTTGTGCCCGCGAATTCGCCGGCAAACGCCTGAGCGAGCTGACCGTGCACCACCGTGACCATAACCACGACAACAACCCGCAGGACGGCTCCAACTGGGAGCTGCTGTGCCTTTACTGCCACGACAACGAGCACTCGCGCTACACCGACCAGCAGTACTTCAGCGAAGGCTCCACCAGCACGCCAAGCATCGCCAAGGCCACCCACAACCCGTTCGCCGCGCTGGCGGGCATGTTGAAAAAAGACTGACCATCGATTCGGCCCCCGCTGTTACCGGGCAGCCCGTATAATCGCGCTTTTTTCGCGAAGGGCCCCGGTACGTGGCAAACAAACGATACAGCTGCATCGGCCTGTTCAACCCCAAGTCGGCAGAAAACGTCGGTTCGGTGATGCGCGCCGCGGGCTGCTATGGCGTCAATTCGGTGTTCTACACCGGCAAAAGGTATGAACGCGCGCGTGACTTCGTCACCGACACCAAGCGCGTGCACTACGACATCCCGCTGATCGGCATCGATGACCTGCAGCGCATCATCCCGCTGGGCTGTACGCCGGTGGCGGTGGAGCTGGTGGAAGGTGCGCGGCCGCTGCCGGAGTACACCCACCCGGACCGGGCCATTTATATCTTCGGGCCGGAAGACGGCAGCCTCAGCCCCGAGGTGCGGGCGTGGTGCGAAGAGACCATCTACATCCCCACCGAAGGTTGCATGAACCTGGCGGCGACAGTGAATGTGGTGTTGTATGACCGTTTGGCCAAAGGGCTGAATACCCGCTCGGGGCCCAAGTTCAAGTAATAAAAAGGCCGCCACTGCGACAGCAGGGCTGGCCTCTTCGCAGCGCAAGGCTGCTCCTACAACAGCGGGCAGTGTGAACCCTGTAGGAGCAGCCTTGTGCTGCGAAAGGGCCAGCCCTGCCAACACAGGGCGGCCAGGTGCTGAGCTCCGTCAGAACAGCACCGGTCTTGCTCAGGTCACGAAGCGTTGATCCAGATGGTCTTCAGCTCCGTGTATTGGTCATGGGCCCAGATGGACTTGTCGCGCCCACCAAAGCCAGACTCTTTGTAACCGCCGAACGGCGTGGTCACATCGCCTTCGCCGAAGCAGTTGACCGTCACCACACCCGCGCGGATTTCACGCGACAGGCGCAGCGCATTGCGCAGGCTGCCGGTGTAAGCCGAAGCCGCCAGGCCGTAGACGGTGTCGTTGGCCAGTTCGATGGCTTCATCGATGGTCTCGAAGCTGGTCACGCTCAGCACGGGGCCAAAGATTTCTTCCACGAACAGCTTGTTGTCGCGGCCAACGTTGTCGACGATGGTCGGCTGCACGTACACGCCGTTCTCGGTCTCGCCACCCTGGACGATACTGAGCTTCTGCTCGGCGGCGTACTCCAGGTACGACTTGACCTTCTCGAAGTGCGACTTGCTGACCATGGCGCCAAGGCGATTGTCCGGGTCCATCGGGTCGCCCAGTTTCCAGTCCTTCAGGTGCTTGGCCATCAAGCCCAGCAGCTCGTCTTTCACATCCTTGTGGACGATCAGGCGCGAAGAAGCAGAGCAGTTCTCGCCCATGTTCCAGAACGCACCGGCAGTGACGAACTGGGCCACTTCGTCCAGGTCTTCGCAGTCGTTCATGACCACAGCCGGGTTCTTGCCACCCAGTTCCAGGACGATGCGCTTGAGGTTGGACTCGGCGGCGTACTTCAGGAACAGGCGGCCGGTGTCGGTGGAGCCGGTGAAGCTGACCATCGGGATGTCCATGTGGCGGCCAATGGCCTCGCCCACTTCACGGCCACCACCCGGTACCAGGTTGAACACACCGGCCGGAATGCCAGCCTCATGGGCCAGCTCGGCCACGCGCAGGGCGCTGAGGGTGGTTTCCTTGGCCGGCTTGACCACGATCGAACAACCGGCGGCCAGCGACGGGGCGATCTTCCAGGCCAGCATCAGCAGCGGGAAGTTCCATGGCAGCACCAGGCCGACCACGCCGATGGCTTCACGCACCACCATGGTCACGGCAGCATTGCCGGTCGGGGCGGTGGCGTCGTAGATCTTGTCGATCAGCTCGGCGTGCCAGCGAATGGTGTGGATGGTTTCCGGCACGTCGACGGTCTGGCACTCGCTGACCGGCTTGCCGCTGTCCAGCGCTTCCAGCACCGCCAGCTCATGGGCGTTGTCTTCCAGCAACTGGGCGAACTTCTGCAGCACATGCTTGCGGTCGTTCGGCTGCATCTTCGACCAGGTGCCTTCTTCGAACACGCGCTTGGCAGCCGCCACGGCCACGTTCACGTCATTGACGTCGCAGGCGGCAACTTCAGCCAGCTGCTTGCCAGTGGCCGGGTTGGTGGTGACGAAGGTGCGGCCAGAGATGGCGTCGCGGAACTCACCGTCGATAAATGCCTGGGTACGCAGTTGCAGTTCGGCGGCGATGGCCGCGTATTGTTCCTTGCTCAGCAATTCAGCCATTTTTCCAGCCTCCTTATTTGATCAGGGCGATGGTGGCCTTCAGTTCGGTGACCACGCGCTTGAGTTCTGCTTTCTCGGCGTCGTCCAGGTCGTACAGCGGCTTGCGCACGCCGCCAGTCTTCAGGCCGTTCAGGGCCACACCGTTCTTGATGGCCTGGACGAACTTGCCGCCTTCGAGGAAGTCCATCAGCGGCATCATGGCGGCCATGATCTTGCGGCCTTTGGCAAAGTCCTTCTCGATCACGCAGGCCTCGTACAGGGCCACGTGCTCACGCGGGATGAAGTTGGAGCCGGCGCAGACCCAGCTCTGGGCGCCCCAGGCAAAGAACTCCAGGGCCTGGTCGTCCCAGCCGCACGACAGCTGGATGTTCGGGCGCTTGATGGCCAGGCGGTGCAGCTGGGCCATGTCACCGGAGCTTTCCTTGATGGCGACGATGTTCTTTACATCGGCAACGGCATCGAAGAACTCCTCGCCCATGCTGACGCTCATGCGGCCAGGGTAGTTGTAGAGCATGATCGGCAGGCCAGCGGCGGCGTCGACCGCTTTGACGTGCAGGGCGATTTCCTGCTGGGTTGGCAGCGCGTACGGCGGGGTGCCGACCAGCAGCGCGTCAGCCTTGATTTCCTTGGCGTGCTGGGCGAAAGCCACGGCGTCTTCGGTGCGGATGCCACCGGTGCCGACGATCAGCGGCAGGCGGCCGTTGAGCACGTCCTTGGCCTGGGCGGCCAGCTCGATGCGCTCCTGGGTGGTGTGGGCGTAGTACTCGCCGGTGGAGCCACCAATGATGACGCCGTGGATTTTCGACTCGACCAGGTATTCGAGGACGTCGGCAAACGCTGCCTTGTCGATCGAGCCGTCCGCAGCCAGCGGAGTGATTGCCGGGGTGTAGATGCCTTCGAATTTCACGGTAGGTTCTCCAGTGCGTTGCTCAGTGTTGTAAAGGCCGCCACGCAGCAACGCGGCGGCAGGTTGTAAGGCTTCAGCCAAGCGAAGCGGCTTGTTGCAGGTTCAGCGAACGGGTTTCCGGGGCCAGCGCAACCGAGAAAGCCAGGCCGACGAAGGTCACGGCAGCAGCGGCATACATGGTGGCGCCGATGCCATAGTTGTCGAGGGCGATGGGCACCAGCCAGGTGCCGACTGCGGCACCGACCCGCGACATGGAAGTGCCCACGCCCACGGCGCCGGCACGGATTTCGGTAGGGAACAATTCGTTGGGGTACACCAGTTGCAGTACCTGGGCGCCACCGATGAACAAAGCATAGGCACCGAACAGCACCAGGATGAGCATCTCGTTGCCGTTGCTGAAGGCCCCCAGGCCCAGCAGCGCCAGCCCCGACCAGAAGAAGCTGTGCAGCAGCGTGGTGCGCCGGCCGAGGGTGTTGAGCAGGCGGGTGCCTACGATGCAGCCGACCACAAACAGGAAGGTAATGGCGATGGAGCCGATCGATGCCCAGTCACCTTTCAGGTTCAACGCACCCAGCACTTTCGGGGCGAATGCGTACACCGCAAACACCGGGATGACCGAGCAGGTCCAGAACATGGTGACAAACAGCATGCGTTTGCCGTAGCCGGAGTGCAGCAGGCTGAGGAACGACAGCTTGCGGGTCTTGGGCTCTTCCGGCAGGTTCTTCAGCGAAAAACCATTGCCGTACACGCGCTTGATCACCTGCTCGGCCTCGGCCAGGCGGCCTTTGCTGATCAGCCAGCGGGGCGATTCCGGGGTACCCAGGCGGATGGCAAACAGCAACGCACCAATGGCGGCAGCACTGGCCAGCACCAGCCGCCAGGCATCGTCGCCCCCATGGCGCAGGATGGCCTCACCGGCCAGGTAGGCGGTAGCAGCGCCGGCAAACCACAGTACCGTCAGGGTTGCCAGGCGCGGGCCACGGTTCTTCTTGGGCAGAAACTCCACCAGCAGCGACGTTGCAACCGGGTATTCGATGCCTACGGCAATGCCAATGGCGAACCGCAGCAGGAACAACGCCAGCGCCGACTCCACCCAAAACTGTGCGACCGAGGCCAGGATGAACAGGGTCGGGCCAACGAAAAACACACGCTTGCGGCCAAAACGGTCGGTCAGCCAACCGCCAAAAAAACCACCGAAGAAAATGCCGATCAGCGCCGAAGCGGCGATCATGCCCTGCCAGAAACTGTTCAGGTTCAGGCCTGCAGACATCTGCACCATGGCCACGCCGATAATGCTCAGTACATAACCATCGACAAACGAACCACCACCAGAGCGCAGGGTCAGCAATTGATGGAAGTTGTTGACCGGTACATCTTCAATCGAAACATTCGGATTTGTCATTGTTGTTCCTGCCACGTCTGCTACATGCACAATTTCAAGGCGAGCGCGTCCGCGAAACTGAAAACAGCCTTCAGCCCCGGGTGATCGGACGACGCATCTCGATCATCAAATTCGGGCAAGCCGTGCCCGTGCCGGCCAACTAACGCCGACGTAAAATGCGCTTTGGTCTAACTCAGATAACGATCAGCTTTCTTTGCCAGCGCGGAACTGCCCCCACATCAGGTTGGCGTTCAGGCCCAAGGAAACCAAGGGCTGCGGCGGGTTTGCACAAGGCCCTGGGGCATTGAGCAAAAATTCGATCAGTTCGTTCTTGTCACCGGCCAGCCAGTCGGCCAGCAACTTGCCGGTGACGGTGCCACGGGTAACGCCCAAGCCGTTACAGCACAGTGCGCCAACTACATTGGGCGCCAACTTGCCGAAAAAGCCCATGTGGTTGCGCGACAGTGCCAGCGCGCCGCCCCAGGTATATTCAAAGTTCACCTCAGGCAACATCGGGAAACGCCGGGCGAACGATTCGCGGTGGCGCTGAACAAAGCGCTCCAGGTATTTGCGGTTGCTTCGTCCGTCGGGGTTGTAGCTGAAGCTGTTGCGGATCAACAGGCGGTTGTCGACGGTACGGCGCATGGTGGTGCCGAACGGGTCGGCCGGGATCACGCCCCAGTAGGGTTTGCCGCCCAGGCGCGCCTGTTCGTCGTCGGTCAGCGGGCGGGTGATGCTGCCGTAGGTAAACACCGGCAGCATGCGGCCCTTGAGGAAACCGAAGCTCATGCCGAAGGCGTTGGTGGTAAGCACCAGCTTGTCGGCGGTGATCGAACCCTTGGCGTGGCGCAGCACCACCTTGTCGCCATACTCGACGTCGGTGATCGGTGTGTGTTCGTACAGCGAGACGTTCGACGGCAGGCTATCGGCCAGGCCTTTGACCAACGCCGAGGGTTGCAGCAAGGCAGTACCTGGCGTGAACAGACCCTGGCGGTAGAAATCCGTGCCGATGTGATCGGGCAGGTCGCGGCCCTCGATCACTTCATAGGCTTGACCCAGTTTGTCCAGGCCCCGGCGGTAGGCATCCAGCACGGCAATGCCGCGGTCTTCGATGGCCGCCTGGTACTTGCCGCAGTGGCGGAACTGGCACTCGATGTCGTAGCGCTCGATCAGGTCCTTGAGGTATTGCTGGCCACCCAGGTTGAGTTTGAGCACGGTCTTGGCGATGTCGATGTCGCCAATGTAGTCCTCAGCGCCGATATCGTGCGGCAGGTCGATGGCAAAGCCGGCGTTGCGCCCGGAAGTGCCAAAACCGACCTCCTGGGCTTCGACCAGCACGATCTCGTCATGCGGAAAGTTCGTTGCCAGCTGCCGTGCGGCAGCAAGGCCGGTGAAGCCTGCGCCCACCACCACCCAGCGTGCCTGGCTGTGCCCACTGTGGGCCGGCCTTGGCGTACGCGGTTTGCTCAGGTGGTACCAGCCACAGGTGGCATCATCGGCAGGTAACGAACTTATTCTTGTCATGTCACTAACCTGGATCTTGTTGTCGACGGGGGTCAATGCCAGTGGCCTGACCTTGGTAATTCATATCTGGATCGGTACATCCAGCCCTTGCGGTGCGGCGTACTCGGCCATGCGACGGCGCGACAGCTCAAAGTGCTCGCGCACCAGCTGGCCGGCAGCCTGAGGGTCGCGGCGCTCGATGGCCTGGATCATCTGCTCGTGCTGCTCGCAGGCAATTTCGAGGTCGCGCTGCATGTCATCGGTAGTCGGGTGGCGATAGAAAATCTTGCCCAGCCGGGTGTGATCGATCAGCAGGCGACGCAGGCTCGGCATCAGGTAGTCGTTGTGCGCCATCTTGCCGATTTCCAGGTGGAAGGCGTCGTTGTAGAGCACGCGGTTTTCCACGTCGCGCTCTTCGATGGCCTGACGGAACTGGTCCTGGATAGCCTTGAGCACTTCGATTTCTTCAGCACTGGCGTACGTGGCGGCCAGCTGGGTGGTGGCCACGTAGATAAGTGGGGCGGCAACGTAGAAGCTGTGCAGCGACTCGTGGTTCATGGCGGCGACGCGTGGCGCGCGGTTGGCTTCCAGTTCGATGTAGCCTTCGGCGGCTATCTGGCGCAGCAGCTCGCGGACCGGCGGGCGCGACAGGCCGAACTCGTCGCACAGGGCCAGTTCGTCCACCACGGCGCCCGGGGCCAGTTCCATGCTCATGATCCGGCGGCGCAGCGCTTCGGCGAGGACGGCTTTGCGGTCCTGCGGCACTTCGGCGGCGAGTGGTTGGACGGTGGCTTTCATGGCGGCCTTCTTTGTTGTCATAGAGCTATGTCTACTATTTGTATAACGACTATAGGGCACTGTTAGACAATGTGTCTACAGCATTTTCGATGAACGGTGAAATCTGTTTTGGCCCCTGTTTTAAAGGGTTCTAGCGGGTTACAGGGGTGGAATTAAACACCCTTGGGCTGCATTGCCAAACCGGACAGGAAATTCACCAAACAAGACAAGCTCCCTATATTTCACCGCCTGCTCGGGCCCTATCGCCGGCAAGCCAGCTCCCACAGGGACCCCACAGCACTCAGGGCCTGTGCAGTACCTGTGGGGCTGGCTTGCCGGCGATAGGGCCCGCAGCACAAATCAAAAAGCCACCTGCAGGCAGGTGGCTTCTTTTTCATTCACACAAACTTGATCAAGCAGCTGCCAGCGCCTCTCGCCGCGCATGCCGCTTGCTGGTAATCACCCCCAACACCAGGATCACCAGCGCCAGTGCAAAGGTTAGCGACACCTCCATGCGGTGCTGGGGCATGACGAACATGGTGCCCAAGGCAAAGATGATGAAGCCGATCACCGCATAGGTCAGCCATGGGTACAGCCACATACGGAAAGCGATCTCGACATTCTGCCGTTGCAGGATGGCCCGCATGCGCAGTTGCGAAAAGGCAATCGCCAGGTACACCAGCAACGCAATCGACCCGGAGCTGGCCAGCAGGAAGGCAAACACCTCAGCCGGGGCAAAGTAGTTGACGATGGTCGCCAACATGCCGATCAGCGTGCTACCGATGACCGCCGCACGCGGTACGCCCACCTTCGAGGTGCGCTGGATGAAGCCCGGCGCATCGCCGCGCTTGCTCAGCGAGTAGAGCATGCGTGAGGAAATGTAGATCGACGAGTTCAGGCAGCTGGCCACCGCCACCAGCACCACGATGTCCACCAGTTGCTTGGCATACGGGATGTTCATGATTTCCAGCGCCCGTTGATACGAGCCTTGCACCGGCAGCAGCGGGTCGTTCCACGGCACCACCGAAATGATCACGAAGATCGACAGCAGGTAGAACACGCTGATACGCCAGATCACCGAGCGTGTGGCCTTGGCGATGTTGCGTGCCGGGTCTTTCGATTCGGAGGCGGCAATGGTCACCGCTTCGGTGCCCAGGTAGCTGAACATGGTGGTCAGCAAGGCGCCGATGATCGCCGTCCAGCCATTGGGCATGAACCCGCCCTGCTGCTCCAGCAACAGGGGCAAGCCACTGACCTGCCGCGCCGGCAGCACACCCGCCAGTGCCGCTGCGCCCAGGGCGATGAACGCGACAATGGCAATGACCTTGAGCATGGCGAACCAGAACTCGAACTCGCCGTACTTGGCCACGCTGAACAGGTTGGTGGCGGTCAACAGCACGGTCATGCTCAGGGCGAAAAACCAGGCATCGATGTGCGGGAACCAGTTGTTGAGGACCACGCCGGCGGCGATGGCTTCGATGGGAATCACCAGCACCCAGAACCACCAGTACAGCCAGCCGATGGTAAAGCCGGCCCAGCGGCCGATGGCGCGGTCGGCGTAGGTGGAGAACGAGCCGGTATCGGGGCTGGCGACAGCCATTTCCCCGAGCATGCGCATCACCAGCACCACCAACGCACCTGCCAGGGCGTAGGCGACGATGGCCGATGGGCCGGCCGCCGCAATGGCGTGCCCGGAGCCGATGAACAACCCGGCACCGATTACCCCGGCGATGGAGAGCATGGTCACATGGCGTTGCTTGAAGCCTTGCGCCAGCTGATTGCCGGCGCCACTCGCGCTTGTCATTGTCATCCTGATCCCTGCTTTTGTTTTCTTTGTGGGGGGACGTGAAGCTCCTGGATCGAAACCCAGCGTGGATGAGCTTCGCGCCCGGTCACGGTACGCCAGCGAGGGGGCGGTCAAGTTGACTGGATCCGCCACGCACTTGACCATAAATGACATGGGCACCTCTGAAAGGCGCATGACAGAGCCCTGGGTGCGACATGGGTTGCCGCTGGGCGCCCCGAATGAACGCTGGCGGCACCCGGCAGGTCAGCTGCTTACATTTCACACGGAGGTCTTGCCATGCTCGATATCCACGCTGCTGCGGCTTCGCAGCACAATGTTCATGGTTTGGAACGGGTCAGTTCGCTGGCCGGCGGGGCGCTGATGCTCAGCAAGGGGCTGCGCCATGGCGGCCTGGTCGGCTTGCTGCAGATGGTGGTGGGCGGTATTGCGGTGGCACGCGGGGTCAGCGGGCATTGCTCGACCAAGGCATGGTGGCAGCAGCATCGGCAGGAATATCACCGCTTGCGGTTGGATATAGAACGCAGTGCGGCGGAGCTGGAAGCGTTGAAGGCCAGTGCCAAGGCGGCGACTCGGGGTGTTACTGTGACGGGTAAGGATCCTTTGGCAGACAGCTGATCTTTGTATTGCCTGTACCGGCCCTATCGCCGGCAAGCCAGCTCCCACAGGGATAGCACCGCTCTCGGGACCTGTGTTTTCCCTGTGGGAGCTGGCTTGCCGGCGATAGGGCCTGCACAGGCAATAGAGACGCCTAGCGTAGCGCCTTGCTCTGCAACACCTCAGACTTGCGCCCCAGCACGTTCTCGCTGATTTGCACGAACTCTTCGGTACTCACGCTGGGCAGGCGCATCAGGCCGCGCACCACATCGTCCAGCGAACGCTTGGCCTGGGTGTGGATGCGGATTTCCTTGTCCAGTGCCTGCAACAAGATCACCCCGCGGGCTACCTGGGCCGGGCTTGCGCGTTCGCCCTTCAGCCGGGTGACCTTGGCCCCCTGCTTGCTCAGGCGAGCCTGCCAGGCCTGGTAGCGGTCATCACTTACCCCACCGGAACGGCGCAGCAATTCGCTGGCGTAATAGTCGGTCAGGCTTTCCACCAACCAGTCACTGCCGTCGCGCCCATGGATCTGGGCAAACAGCTGCACCACTTCGCGCAGCAACGGGCTGCTGCCGTTCTCGCTGACCATCGGCCGGGCGCTGTGCAGGTAAAGCGACCCCTGCGCTGCCATTGCCCCGCGCCACATGCCATCACGGGCACCGACCAGCAGCAGCTTTGGCGGGTTGCGCGGGAACACTGCCTGCAACTGCGGCCAGACATAGGTCAGCAAGGTCAGGCTGTCCATGCGCCGCATGCCCTGCCCCACCGGCGCAGCCACGGTTACCTCGGTATCGCCCAGGCGGGCACGGCGGCTACCCAGGTCGCCGGCCAGCATCCAGCCAGTCGGGCGGTCGAACAGACGCGAAACGTTGTCGATGCGGAACTTGTCCTTGCCAATGCGCGGCCAAGAGGTCTCGATGCTTTTCCAGCCCTCGGGCAGGTCGAACGCCAGGCGCGCCACCAGCTCGGTGCCATCTTGCTGGTCAAGCCGCGCAGGCGGTACCAGCTGGTCGCCAAGGAACAGCGCCCAGTGCGGGGTGATGCGTGAGGAATAGGCACCGCTGGCGAGCTTCTGGTCCAGCTGCACGCGGTAGCTGAGGCTGGTCTTGCCGGCCGCCGGCTGCCATACGCCGCGCTGGCCCTTGAGTTGCCATTGGCCGTCGGCCTGGAAGCCGCTGAAGGCCCCGGCCTTGCCCAGGTCGAAGTCGAGGCTGCGCACGGCACTGCCTTCAGCCAAGGTGAGGCGCACTTCCGCCTGGCCACTGGCGGGCAACAGGCGCACCTGGTAGTCAAGGTCGACCTTTTTCGCCCAGGCTGGCGAACTGGCCATCAGGCCCAACAGCAAAAACAGCTGGCAACGCATACAGAAACTCCTTGTTTCCCCGAGGCAGCGGGCCGCGCCGGTCAGCTGGCGCGGAAAATCAGGTGGTCTTCCCAGTCGTCTTCGTGCACATCCTGCTCCCTGAGCATACGCCCCGATTGGGAAATGCGCTGTTCATGGACCTGCTGGCGATCGCCACAGACAAGGTGGTGCCAGGCCGGCAGGTCCTTGCCCTCACTGACCAGGCGATAACCGCAGGTGCTCGGCAGCCACGTGAACTGGTCGGCCTTGCCCGGGGTGAGCTGGATGCAGTCCGGCACATGAGCGAAACGGTTGGGGTAGTCGCTGCACTGGCAGGTATCCATGTCCAGCAGCTTGCAGGCGATACGCGTGTAATAGACGCTGTTGTCGTCCTCGTCCTCCAGCTTTTGCAGGCAGCACAGGCCACAGCCATCGCACAGCGACTCCCACTCTTGCGGGCTGAGTTGTTCGAGGGTCTTGCGCCGCCAGAACGGCGCGTTTTCAGCGATCATTACACGGTTTCCTGCATTCATCTTGGGGCCACGGCGCGCGGCGGCGCCAGTCTAGAGCCTGGCCTTCGGCAAAGCCAGACCGCTTGTCAGTCACGACGGGACGCAGTAGCGTGCGGGTTTCCCGTCCGTTTGCAGGAGCTGTCATGAGCGCCAACCCCCGCATTGCCGATTACGCCATCAACGAACAGTTCATCAACCGCTGGTCGCCACGCGCCTTCACGGCCGAACCGATCAGCGAAGAAACCCTGCTGAGCTTCCTGGAAGCCGCACGCTGGGCACCGTCGGCGTACAACTCGCAGCCTTGGCGCTTCTTGTATGCCCGCCGTGACACGCCAAACTGGGAGCGTTACCTGAACCTGCTGGTGCCGTTCAACCGCAGCTGGGCACAACAGGCGTCGGCACTGGTGCTGATCATTTCCAAGACCACCTTTGCAGCCCCGGGGGCCACGGAAGAAAAACCGGCGCTGTGGCACACCTTCGACACCGGCTCCGCCTGGGGCCACCTGGCCCTGCAGGCCAGCATCAGCGGCTGGCACACCCATGGCATGGCAGGTTTCGACCAGGACCTGGCGCGCCAGGAACTGAAGGTTCCCGAGGGTTATGTGCTGCATGCCATGGTGGCAATCGGCAAGCTGGGTGACAAGGCCAGCCTGGATGAAGCGCTGCAGTCGCGTGAAGTGCCGAGCCCGCGCAAGCCGTTGAGCGAGCTGGCGGCCGAGGGTGATTTCAGCCTGTAAGCCCTGTGTAGCCTGCACTGGCCTCTTCGCAGCACAAGGCTGCTCCTACAGGATCTCTATCGCCCTGTAGGAGCAGCCTTGTGCTGCGAAGAGGCCAGTACAGGCATTACAAATCAATAGCCCTTGGCGAAGTCCACTTCCCCGCGCAACCCCTGCCCCGCCTGATACGCCCGCACATTCTCGACAAACAACCGTACCATCGCCGCCGGCGAGGTGGGTGCCGAGCTGTGCCCGGTCAGCAACAGCCCCCAGGCGGTCCAGAACGGGTGCTGCCGGGGCAATGGCTCTTGCCGGCAGACATCGATCACCGCCCCAGCCAGATGCCCCTCCTTCAGCGCCTCGACGAGATCAGCATCGACCACCGCCGCGCCACGCCCGGCATTGATGAACAGCGTGGTCGGCTGGAAGCATTTGAACAATGCGGCGTCATACAAATCATGCGTGGCCGGAGTATCCGGCAGCAGGTTGAGCACGTAATCGACCTGGCCCACCATGCGCGGCAAGTCGGCCAGGGCCGCCACCTCGACGAACGGTGCCTGTTCACGGGCGGTGCTGGCCACACCGTACAGCACCACACCAAACGGTTGCAGGAACTCGGCTACCCGCTGGCCAATGTCTCCGGTGCCGACAATCAGCACCTTGCGCCCTTCCAGCGTGCGCCCCGGGCGGTCATCCCAGCGCCGCTCGACCTGGCTGACCAGGCGCGACAGCACCTCGCGCTCATGGCCGAGCATATAGGTAAGCATGTACTCGGCCATCACCTGGCCGAAAATGCCCACCGCACGGGTCAGGCGATAGTCACGCGGCAGGCCGTCGGCCAGCAACGGCGTGATACCGGCCCACGTCGATTGCATCCACGCCGGCTTGTGGCCCTGGCGCAGCAAGCTCGCCAGCAGATCCGGCTGGCCCAGCCATACCGTGCACTGCGGTGCCTGAAGGGCCAGTTCGGCGGAGTCACCGCTGGTCAGGACTTCCACTTCAGGCGCTGCTTCGCGCAAAAGACCCGCGTATCGAGCATGGTCATGCTCAGCAATCAGTACACGCATGGTCAGACCGGGTCGTTACGGCGCAGCAGCTCTTCGGGCAGGTGCTCGATGTACTCATCTTCCAACGGCGGCATCTGCAGGTGGTAGCCCTGGTTGTCGAGGTTTTCCAGCACCTTGGTGATGTCCTCGCGGGCCAGCTTGCGCTCGGGGCTGAGCACCAGGTCGAACGCGTGCATGGGGGTACCAAAGGCAGGCAGCAGGCCTTCGGGCACACGCTCCAGGCCGTCCGCCTTGAGCACGTACAGGTACATTTCGTTCTTGCGGGGGCTCTTGTAGATCGAGCAAATGCGTTTCATCGGGTCTCTCCGGCACCTGCCAGGTTGTCCAGCAGGGCCTGGCCCATACGCTCACGGCGCCAGCCGCGCAGCGAATCGGGCAGTTGATAAGGGCCGTTGGGGTAACCGCTCTTGAGCAGCGCCTCCAGGGCTTTCTTGCGCAGCATCAGTTCGGGGGTGATCCCCAGGCGCTCGCCTTCGGCCTGGCCGATGGCACGCAGCTGCTTGAGGATGCCGGCGGCCTCGATCGGCAATGGCTCGGGCAGCGACGCTGGCCACTGCTCGGCAGGCAGGCTGCCGGCGCGCTTGATCAGCTGGATAAGGAACTCACCGTCCTGACGAATGGTGCGCGGGTGCATCTCGTCGATCTTGGCCAGCGCCGACAGGTTGTTCGGCTGGCTCTTGGCCATGGGCCACAGCGAGTGTTCCTTGAGGATGCGGTTACGCGGCACATCGCGGTTGCGTGCTTCGCGCTCGCGCCAGGCGCACAGTTCACGCAGCACCGCCAGTTGCTGGGGGGCCAGCTTCCAGGCGAGCTTGACGTCGCGGTACAGGCTTTCGGGCTCGACTTCACGGCGCAATGCGGCCACCAGTTCGGCACCGTCTTCCAGCACCCAGGCGTACTTGTCGTCGGACAAACGCGGGCGCAGCGCGGTAAACAGCTCGGCCAGGTGCACGGCATCCTCGGCGGCATAACTGACCTGGGTTTCCGAGAGCGGGCGCTGCAGCCAGTCGGAGCGGGTCTCGCCCTTGGGCAACTCGATACCCAGCACCTCTTGCACCAGGCGCGAATAGCCCATGGAGAAGCCCAGGTTCAGGTAGCCGGCAGCCAGCTGGGTGTCGAACAGCGGCTGCGGCAGCTTGCCGGTCAGGCGCAGCAGCACTTCAAGGTCTTCGCTGCAGGCATGCAGCACCTTGACCACGCCGCTGTCTTCCAGCAGGTCGGCCAAGGGTTGCCAGTTGCCAATCAACAGCGGGTCGATCAGGAACGCCCGCTGGCCGTCACCGATCTGGATCAGCCCGGCTTTGGGGTAGAAGGTGTCGACCCGCATGAATTCGGTGTCAACGGCGACGAAGGGCAATTGGTGCCAGTCGCGGCAGTGTTCGGCCAGGCTCTGGTCGTCACGGATCCAGTGTATTTCGATGGCCACGAGGCTCTCCCACTAACATTGGCGCGCAGTATATACGGCGCGGGCACTGCTGGTGAAACCTGCGCCATCCCTGGAATAGATAAACGGTCTGATCAGCGCTTGGCCGCCAGCCAAGGCCGGCAGCTGGCGAACATGTCCAGCGACTGCTGGTAGACCTCGGTGTGCACCTTCAACAGGCCGAGCATGGAATGGAACAGGTTGTCCTGCGACAGCGGGGCATCGCTGAGCTTGGCCAGGCAGTCGGTGTCGATGCCGAAGTCCTCCTTGTAACTGTCGGAGAACCAGGTCAGCAGCGGCACGTGTTTCTGCTGCTCAGGGGCAATGGCGTAAGGCGTGCCATGCAGGAACAGGTTGTACTCGCCCAGCGATTCGCCATGGTCGGACAGGTAGATCATGGCCGTGTCGACCTTGTCCTGCTTGCTGCGCAAGGTATCGATCAGCGAAGCCAGCACCTTGTCGGTATAGGCCAGGGTGTTGTCATAGCCGTTGATGATTTCCTGCTCGCTGCACTGGTTCAACGCGTTGCTCTGGCACACCGGCGTGAAGCGCTCGCCGCCACTGGGGTAGCGTTTGAAGTATTCCGGGCCGTGGCTGCCCATCTGGTGCAGCACCAGCACGGTATCCTTGTCGAGGTTGTCGATCAGCTCGTCCAGGCCTTGCAGCAGGATCTGGTCATGGCATTCGCCATTGGCACACAGCTGGGGGTCCTTGAGGTTGCTGACATCGATGAACTGCACGCGGTCGCAGGTACCCTTGCACCCCGACTGGTTGTCACGCCACTGCACGGCCAGGCCGGCACGCTGGAGAATGTCCAGCAGCCCTTCGCGGTTCTTCGCCACGCGGGCATCGTAGTCCTTGCGCTTCATGCCAGAGAACATGCACGGCACCGATACGGCGGTTTCCGTGCCGCAGGAATGCACGTCGGAAAACGCCAGCAGGCCCTGTTCCTTGGCAAGGTTCGGCGTGGTATCGCGGTCATAGCCCAGCACGCCGAAATGGTCTGCCCGGGCACTTTCACCCACGACCAGCACCGTCAGCGACTTGCGCTCGTGTTTTTGCCAGGCCGCATCACGCTTGGCATCTTCGCCATAACTCTGGAACGGGCGCGAGGCAGTACCGACACGCTCGCTGACATAACCAATCGAGGCCCCGACGATATTGCTCGGGGTCAGCATCAGGCGCAGTTCGTGGTGGTTGCGAAACAACGACGACAAGCCTTGATAGTTGACTAGCGCTACCGAGCCAAGGGCCACCACACAGGCACCACTGACCACCAGCTTGCCCAACAGCTCGCGGTGCCAGGGGCGATAGGCGATAGGCGCCTTCCACAGCAGCACCGACGGCAATACACCCAGCAGCAGGATATAAGCGGCAAACTTCAGCGACATCAGGTCGCGCACTTCTGCAACATTGGTCTCTGCCATATTGCGGAACATGCCGGCATCAATAAGTACGCCGTATTGGTTCATGAAGTAAGCCACACCCGCGCCACTCATGAACAACACGATAAGTACTGGCTTCAATACATATCGGAAGGCAACCAATGTGAGGATGAGGTTGAAGGCGAACAACATCAGCACGGCAAACGCCAGGCTCAGCCAAAGCCCCGACGGGCCGGCGGGCACCACCTCTTGCAAGTGCCCCCAAAGGAACATGTTCAAGCCAATCAGCAGGTAAAGGCTGGCCAGCAGCGTGACCCATTCAGTCCGCAGGGATTTGAAGTTGAGCATCAGTGTTCGCAATCAAGAGTGATTATCAACCCCCAGGCCGGATGGCACCGCGGGAAAGTTGGGCGAACTCTAGAAAGTGCGTCATCAATTTTTTGTGAAAAAGTCGGTAACAATTTCGTGAAGCGGTGTCTTTTATCAATTATGTCAAGGTCATTCAGCTGCCATTCAGCCTCGCAGCGGCCACAAGCCTGCGCAAACGCGGCTATCCTCAGTGGTCAGGACCTTACCGACAACCCTGACAGAGGTGAAGAAATGCCAGTTCCGCATGATCTGCTCGCTGACCTGCACGTTACCGCTGATGCATTCCAGGCGCTCATAGACAAAGACCAGGCGCTGCACGCGCTGCACAAGGAATACAACGCCAAGGACAAGGAGGTGGTCGCCGCCGAAGGCAACGGTACCAACGACGAAGCCGTCAACCGACTGCGCAAGGAACGGTTGCTGATCAAGGACAAGATCGAACGGATCATCCATCCGCCGAAATCCTGACTGAATATTTTCTTTGAATTTACCGGCCCTATCGCCGGCAAGCCAGCTCCCACAGGGTCTCCACAGTTTCCGAACCTGTGCTGTACCTGTGGGAGCTGGCTTGCCGGCGATAGGGCCAGCAGCCCTTACACAGCAACCAGAGCCTTGAGTGCCCCATCCAGGTCTTCGATCAGGTCGCGGTAATCTTCGATCCCCATCGACAACCGCAGCAGGTTCTCGCTGATACCCATCACCCCTTTCTGCTCCGGGCTCAGCGAGCAGTGCGACATGGTCCACGAGTGGTTGATCATGCTCTCCACCCCACCCAACGAGTCGGCCAGCACAAAAATCTGCAGCGCCTCCACCAGGCGATTGAGCGCGGCGCGGTCGCCCTTGACCTTCATCGCCACCACCGCCCCGCCACTGCGCATCTGGCGTTTGCACAGTTCATGCTGGGGGTGGCTTTCCAGGCCCGGGTAATACACTTGCTCGATCTGCGCATGCCCTTCAAGGAAGCGTGCCACCTGCAGGGCGTTGGCGCACTGGCGCTCCATGCGTACATCCAGGGTCTTCAGGCCGCGCAGGGCGAGGTAGCAGTCAAATGGCCCCTGCACCGCACCAATCGCCATGCTGATGCGGCGCAGGCGTGCCAGCAGTGCATCATTGGCCGCCACCACCACGCCACCGGTCAGGTCGGAGTGGCCACCGATGTACTTGCTGGCCGAGTGCATCACCAGGTCTACGCCCAAGGTGATCGGGCGCTGGTTCCACGGTGAGCAGAAGGTGTTGTCGATGCAGGTGAGAATACCCCGCGCCTTGGCCAGGTCGCACACCGCCTTGATGTCGACCAGGTGCAGCAGCGGGTTGGTCGGCGACTCGATCCAGATCAGCTGGGTTTGGGGCTTGATCGCCGCGGCCACGGCCTCAAGGTCGTTGAGGTCGACATAGGTGGTGGTCAGGCCCGAGGTGCGGCTGCGGTAGTCCTCCAGGATGCGGAAGGTGCCGCCGTACACGCCGTTCATCACCACCACGTGGGCATCCTTGGGCAGCAGCTCCAGCACCGTCGCGGTGGCATTCACGCCCGAGGCACAGGCAACCGCACCCACGCCCTCCTCCAGGGCTGCGACACAGGTTTCGTAGGCATGCCGGGTGGGGTTGCCGACCCGGCTGTAGGAGTACTCCGGCTTGTCGTCCAGGCTGCGCTTGGTGAACGAACTGGCGGTGACGATGGCCGGGAAAATGGCGTTTTCGGCGACGCTGAACTGCTCGCCGGCGTGAATGGTACGGGTGGCGAAATTACGCGGCTTGTCGGACATGGTCAGGCCCATTGGCAGAGTGAAAGCTGCAACTATCGCACAACCCAAATCTTCTGGCCTTGGGGTAATCTGTGAAAAATCTTTCTACACGGCCCGCGCGCGATATGGACAGTTTCGACCAGCACATTCTTACCCTGCTTCAGCGCGATGCCTCGCTCTCGCTCAAGGACCTGGCCGAGGCCGTCAACCTGTCCACCACGCCGTGCTGGAAGCGGGTCAAGCGCCTGGAAGAAGAAGGCTACATCCTCGGCCGCGTCGCCCTGCTGGACCCCGAACGGCTGGGATTGGGGCTGACGGTATTCGTCCAGCTCAAGACCCAGCGCCACGACAGCGCCTGGCTGGAGCAGTTTGCCGCAACCGTAACCGGGTTCGAGGAAGTGATGGAGTTCTACCGCATGTCGGGGGACTGGGACTACATGCTGCGGGTGGTGGTGGGGGATATTGCGGCGTATGACCGGTTTTACAAAAAGCTGATTACCCGTACCGATGGGCTGTCGAACATCACCTCCAGTTTTGCCATGGAGCAGATGAAATACACCACGGCCTACCCGGTGCATCGGTGATCAAGGGCTGCTTTGCAGCCCATTCGCGGCACAAGGCCGCTCCTACAGGGGAACGCGATCACCTGTAGGAGCGGCCTTGTGCCGCGAAGAGGCCAGTTCAGGCAGCCGATCAATCCGCTGCCAACACCGCCGCAATGCGGTTCCCAGCCTTGGCTTTTTCAACCTTGATCGCCACAAATTTCGAGGTCGGGGTATAGGTCCCCTCACCATAACTCTCCAACGGCACCAGCGGGTTGGTCTCTGGGTAGTACGCCGCCGCCTGCCCCTCAGGCACGTCATACGCCACCAGGCGGAACCCCGACACCCGCCGCTCTACGCCATCTTCCCACAGCGACACCAGGTCTACCTGCTCACCCGGCTCGAAGCCCAGCCGGCGAATGTCGGCCTCGTTGACGAACACCACCTCACGCAGGCCGAACACCCCGCGGTAGCGGTCATCCAGGCCGTACAGCGTGGTGTTGTACTGGTCATGCGAGCGCAGGGTCTGCAAGATCAGGTCGGGTTTGTCACCCCGGGCCAGCACCTTGGCGTTGATCAATTCTTCCGGCAGTGCGTGGGGCATGAACCGGGCCTTGCCCGTGGCCGTGCGGAAATTGCGGTCGGCGGCATTGTTGCCCAGGTGAAAACCGCCCGGGCTATGCAGGCGTTCGTTGAAGCCGGTGAAGCCAGGGATGACGTCGGCAATCATGTCACGGATGCGGTTGTAGTCCGCCACCGCATACTCCCAGTCGATCGGCTGATTGCCCAGCGTGGCCTTGGCCATGCCGGCGACAATCCACGGTTCCGAGCGCATGTGCGGCGAACGCGGGCGCAACTGGCCGTTGGAGATGTGCACCATGCTGAAGGTGTCTTCCACGGTCACGCCTTGCGGCCCTTCGGCCTGCAGGTCGATTTCGGTACGGCCCAGGCACGGCAAAATCAGCGCATCGCGGCCGGTGACCAGGTGCGAGCGGTTGAGCTTGGTGGAAATCTGCACGGTCAACGCGCAGTTCTGCAGCGCCGCGTGGGTGCGCGGGGTGTCCGGGGTGGCTTGGGCGAAGTTGCCGCCCAGGGCGATGAACACCTTGGCCCGCCCCTCTTCCATGGCCTTGATCGCCAGCACTGCGTTGTGCCCGTGGGCACGCGGCACACGGAACTGGAAGCGTTTTTCGATGGCGTCGAGCAGCGCCGCCTTGGGCTTTTCGTCAATGCCCATGGTGCGGTCGCCCTGCACGTTGCTGTGGCCGCGCACCGGCGACAGCCCGGCGCCAGGCTTGCCGACGTTGCCGCGCAGCAACTGCAGGTTGACGATTTCCTGCACGGTCGGCACCGAATGGCGGTGTTGGGTGACGCCCATGGCCCAGCACATGATCACCCGCTCGGCCTTGCGGTACATGCGCGCAGCCAGCTCGATCTCGGCCAGGGTCAGGCCCGACTGCTTGACGATGTGCTCCCAGGAGGTGGCATCCACTGCCGCCAGGTAGTCATCGACGCCGCTGGTGTGCTCAGCGATGAAGGCATGGTCGAACACCGCCGGCTCGCCCTTGGCCTGGGCTTCGCGCTCCCACTGCAGCAGGAACTTGGCAATGCCACGCATGGCCGCCATGTCACCGCCCAGGGCCGGGCGGAAGTAGGCACTGGACGTCGGCTCGGAGCCGTTGCTGAGCATTTCGAACGGGTGCTGCGGGTGCTGGAAACGCTCCAGGCCACGTTCTTTCAGCGGGTTGAAGCACACCACCTGGGCCCCGCGCTTGACCGCCTCACGCAGGGGTTCGAGCATGCGCGGGTGGTTGGTGCCCGGGTTCTGGCCGATGACGAAAATGGCGTCGGCCAGCTCCAGGTCGTGGAATACCACGGTGCCTTTGCCCACCCCGAGGGTTTCCGACATGCCTGCGCCGCTGGCTTCGTGGCACATGTTCGAGCAATCGGGGAAGTTGTTGGTGCCGTAGGCCCGCACGAACAGCTGGTAGAGGAACGCCGCCTCGTTGCTGGCCCGGCCCGAGGTGTAGAACTCGGCCTCATCCGGCGACTGCAGCGCGCGCAGGTGCCTGGCGACCAGTTCAAAGGCCTCCTGCCAGGTGGTTTCGACATAGTGATCGGTGGCAGCGTCGTAGCGCATCGGGTGCGTGAGGCGGCCCTGGTATTCAAGCCAGTAGTCGGTCTGGTCCTTCAGCGCGCTGACGCTGTACTTGGCGAAAAACGCCGGGTCGACCGAGCGGCCGGTGGCTTCCCAGTTGACCGCCTTGGCGCCGTTTTCGCAAAACTTGACCATGTCGCTTTCAGGCGATTCGCCCCAGGCACAGCCTGGGCAGTCGAAGCCGCCGTTCTGGTTGGTCTTGAGCATGGCCCGCAGGTTCTTGAAGGCGTTTTCGCTGCCCAGCCAGCTTTTGGTCACGCTCTTGAGCGCCCCCCAGCCGGCAGCGGCGCCTTTGTAGTCCCTGATGTGTTCGTCCTGGCTCATGCGATGAATCCTCACGCTTCGATGCTTTTATCCAGCCTATGGAGCGTGGGGGTGGGGCGTCCAATCGAAAGATCTTACGGCTTGATAAGCGGTTTCGATCATGGGCCGGGAATGGGGTTGCAGCATGATAGAGACCGTCGATCAACCAGTCGGGCAAAGCAATTTGACGGCCCTGCGGCCAGGTTATAGCTTGGAGTGAACCCCACCCCATTCGAGCGCGAACGTGGAACAGAACAGCCGGGCCCTGATCGACGGCTTCAACCGGAAAATCGACTACCTGCGGATGTCGGTCACCGACCGCTGTGACTTCCGTTGCGTGTACTGCATGGCCGAAGACATGCAGTTTCTGCCGCGCCAGCAGATTCTCAGCCTTGAAGAACTGTTCCAGGTGGCCGAGCGCTTCGTCGCCCTGGGCACCCGCAAAATCCGCCTGACCGGTGGCGAGCCATTGGTACGCCAAGGCATCGTCGAGTTGTGCGGGCGCATCGCCGCCCTGCCCGGCCTGCGCGAACTGTGCATGACCAGCAACGGCTCGCAACTCGGGCGCCTGGCCCAGCCGTTGTTCGACGCAGGCGTGACGCGCCTGAACATCAGCCTCGACAGCCTGGACGCCGACCGCTTCAAGCAACTGACCCGCACCGGCGACCTGCACCAGGTCATCGCCGGCATCGACGCCGCGCGCCAGGCCGGCTTCAAGCGCACCAAACTCAACTGCGTGGTGCTCAAGGGCCGCAACGATCACGAACTGGTCGACCTGGTGCGCTTTGCCATCGATCGCGAACTGGACATCACCTTCATCGAAGAAATGCCGCTGGGGGTGATCAGCGAACACGAGCGCGGCGAGTCGTTCTGCTCAAGCGACGAAGTACGTGCGCGCCTGGCCGAGCAGTTCACCCTGGTCGAATCCACCGAATCTTCACAGGGCCCGGCCCGCTACTGGCGCCTGGCCGAAGCCGCCAACACCCGTGTCGGCTTCATCTCGCCACACAGCCACAACTTCTGCGCCACCTGCAACCGCGTGCGCCTCACGGTCGAAGGCCGCCTGCTGCTGTGCCTGGGCAACGAACACTCGGTGGACCTGAAGCATGTGCTGCGCGCTCACCCGGGCAACCGCGCGCGCCTGGAAAAGGCCATCCGCGATTCCCTGCACCTCAAACCCTACCGCCATCACTTCGAAGTCGGTGGCGACGTGCAGATCCTGCGCTTCATGAACATGACCGGCGGCTGAGCAGCTGTCTCTGGATTTCCATGATTGTCCACCCAAACCCCGATGTGCTGCGCGTGCTGTTTACCCTCAAGGGTTCGATCGTCAAGCGCATAGCCCTGCGCTGCCTGATGGTGACCCTGCTGGCCGCGCTGATCGTGCTGGTCGAGCGCCATTTCCCCGCGTTTTTCTACCCGGTGAGTGCCACACCGTTCACCTTGCTAGGCCTGTCGCTGTCGATCTTCATGAGCTTTCGCAACAACGCCTGCTATGACCGCTGGTGGGAGGGCCGCAAGGCGTGGGGCAAGCTGATCATCGAAACCCGCTCGTTCGTGCGTGAAAGCGTGGTGATTGCAGACGAAAAACTGCGCAGCGAACTGCTGCGCAGCCTGTGCGGTTTTGCCCATGCATTGAACGCGCGGCTGCGCGGTGAGGACGAACTGGCGGCCGCTCGGCCCTGGCTCGCCCGGCCAGAGGCGACCAACCCGCACAACGTGTGCGATGGCATCTTGCGGGTAATGGGCGAGCACTGCTCGCGGCTGGCGGAACAGCAGCACATCAGCGATTGGCGCTACAGCCTGCTGGAACAGCGGCTGGTAGGCCTGACCGAGGTACAGGCCACCTGCGAGCGGATCAAGTTCACGCCCTTGCCATTCCCCTACACACTGCTGCTGCACCGCACCATCTACATCTTCTGCCTGCTGCTGCCGTTTGCCCTGGCCGAGCCGCTGGGTTGGCTGGCGCCGCTGTTCACCACCATCGTGGGGTACACGTTCTTCGGGCTGGATGCGATTGGCAACGAACTGGAAGACCCGTTCGGGCGCGATGAGAACGACCTGCCGACCGACGCCATGGTGCGGACCGTGGAGCGGGATGTGCTGGCGGGGTTGGGGGAACAGCAGCTGCCGCCGGCGTTGTTGCCGGTGGGGTATGTGTTGAGCTGAAGTATTCAATCCATTGCGCAAACCCGGCCTGCCTGCACACTCCTTGTAGGAGCGGCCTTGTGCCGCGAAAGGGCCGCAAAGCGGCCCCGGCAATCTCAGCATTACAGTTGAGATCCTGGGGCCGCTGCGCAGCCCTTTCGCGGCACAAGGCCGCTCCTACACCAACCACGTCCACCAGCCGTCAAAGAATCAACCCCGGCTAGCGCAGGCCTCGATCGGCAACAGGTGTTTGACGAAGTTGCACGGCCGGTGCCGGGCATCCAGCTGCTCGGCCAGAATGCCCTCCCACGCGGTGCGGCAGGCCCCGGTAGAGCCTGGCAGGCAGCACACCAAGGTGCGGTTGGACAACCCGGCCAACGCCCGGCTCTGCACGGTCGAGGTGCCGATATCCAGAATCGACAAGGCCCGGAACAGCTCGCCAAAACCATCGATGCGCTTGTCCAACAGGCACTCGACGGCTTCCGGCGTGCTGTCGCGCCCGGTAAAGCCTGTACCGCCGGTAATCAGCACCACCTGCACCTGCTCATCGGCAATCCAGGTCGCCACCTGGGCGCGGATCTTGTAAAGGTCGTCCTTGAGCAGCGCCCGCGCCACCAGCCGGTGGCCGATTTCTACCGAACGGCTGGCCAGCAGCTCGCCGGAGGTGTCGTTGTCGTAGGTACGGGTGTCGCTGACAGTCAGCACGGCGATGTTCAGCGGTACGAAGACCGCATCGGGTTGGACGCGCACGGTTGAAGCTCCTTGAATGGCATTGCCGCCACGCTAGAGGCGTGGCCCGAGGGCGTCCAATCAATATGGCGAACGGGTTCATCGACAGGGTCTATCGCTGCCTGTACTGCCCCTATCGCCGGCAAGCCAGCTCCCACAGGAACGGCGCAAACCTTGAGGGCGATGATACCCATGTGGGAGGCTGGCTTGCCGGCGATAGGGCCGGTGCAGGCAATATCAAACATTGGCCAGCCACCGCAGACTTGGTTAAGGTCAACACACTCAGCACGCCAGGCACCTCCATGGACATCAAGCAGCTCAAGTTCCTCATCGCCCTCGACCAGACCCGCCACTTCGGCCAGGCGGCGGCGCTGTGCCATATCACCCAGCCGACGCTGTCCATGCGCCTGCGCAACCTGGAGGACGAGCTGGAGCTGGTGCTGGTCAAGCGCGGCCAGCGCTTCGAAGGTTTCACCGAGGCCGGCGAGCGCATCCTGGCCTGGGCCCGCACCCTGCTCGCCGCCCACGACGGCCTGCAGGCCGAGGCCGCCAGCTGCCGCGGCCAGGTGGTCGGCAGCCTGCGCCTGGGCACCGTACCGCTGGCCAGTTTCAACCCCATGCACCTGCTGTTGCCACTGCGCGAAAAATACCCCGAGCTGCACTTTCAACTCAGTTCGCTGAGCTCGGAGCAGGTCATCGACGGGCTCAGCCGCAACCAGCTCGACCTGGGTATCTGCTACCTGGACCAGGTCAACACCAGCTTCTTCGAAGTGATCGAACTGGGCACCACCACCATGGGCCTGTTGCACGACACCCGGCACTTCCAGTTCGCCAGCGACCCGCTGCGCTGGGATGCACTCAGCGACATACCACTGGGCCTGCTGAGCAAGGGCATGCACTACCGCCAGTCGCTGGACCTGAGCTTCCGCAGCCGCGGCCTGGAGCCGAATGCGGTGCTGGAAAGCGACTCGACCTTCCAGTTGATCCAGGCCATCAACACCGGCCTGTGCTGCGCGATCATGCCACTGGATTGCGGCCTGGAAGACCTCAGCGAGCACCTGCGCATCGTGCCGGTGGCCGACGCCGCCATCCACAGCCCGGTCGGCCTGCTGCTGCGCCGCAGCGAGCCGCGTTCGGCAATTGCCGAGCAGTGCTTTGCCGAGGCGCGGGCGCTGTTTCAAGCCACCTGATCGCTGGTTGCCTGGCGATACTGGCGCGGGGTAAAGCCGGTCAGTTGCTTGAACTGGCGGCTGAAGGCGCTGTGGTCGGTGTAGCCGCAGCGCATCGCCACTTCCGTGATCGGCAGCTCCGAATGCAGCAGGCGGTGAGCGTGCTCCAGGCGTGCCTTGTGGATCATCTGCCGGGGCGTGAGGTGGAACACCCGTTTGCAATAACGCTCCAGCTGGGCCACGGAAATACCGGCGATGCGGGTCAGCTCGCCCATGCTGATCGGCTGGTGAAAGTGCTGACGAATGTGCTCATCCACCGCGGCCAGCCGTTGATAGGCGGGGTGGCTGTCGGCGGCTGATTGCAGGTCGACCGAAATGCCGATCAGGCCGATGATCTCGCCCGCCTGGTTGTACAGCGGGCGCTTGTGGGTCAGGCACCAGCCGGGCTCGCGGCTGCCGTACAGGTGCAACTCCAGCTGGTCTGCCAGCACCAGGCCTTCCTTGAGCACGCGGCGGTCCTGCTCGGTGTAGCCAGGGCCAAGCTGTGCCGGGAAGACTTCGGCGCTGGTCTTGCCCAGCAAGGGCTGCAAGCGCTTGAGACCGCAACGCTGGACCAGGGTGTTGTTGGCCAGCACGTAGCGGGCGGCCGGGTCCTTGATGAAGATGGCGGCGTTGGGGATGGCGTCGAGGATCGGCAGCAGCAGCGACACACCGGCGAGCAGGGCCTCGAGGGTGACGGGGCGGTGCTGGTCGAGGGACTGGTACAGGGTTGCCAGGGGGGTATCGGTCATCTGTCGGTTCTCTGCTGGCTGTGCTGCGAAGAGGCCGGCACTGGCATTGCATCTCTCAAACCCTTACGCGGTATGGCCTACAGCCTATCCACCAGCCCACCCGGGCCACCAGCTTTTTTTGCAACTGTGCCGATTTCGTCATCCCCCTTGCAGAAAACCATCAAGAACCGCCGCCCCGACCGGTTCACTCTATGCCCCACGCAAGCCGCCCAAGTCCTACAAGAGCGCGGCCCAAAAAGCCGCATCTCGTGACATCAGACCTGCCTATCCAATAACCAACAAAAAGGCGAACCCATGTCAGGCAAATTCAAAAAACAGTTATCACTGCTGGACCTCACCTTCATCGGCCTGGGGGCCATCTTCGGCTCCGGCTGGCTGTTCGCCGCCAGCCACGTCTCGGCCATCGCCGGCCCGGCGGGCATCCTCTCCTGGTTCCTTGGCGGGTTCGCCGTACTGCTGCTGGGCATCGTCTACTGCGAGCTGGGCGCCGCCCTGCCCCGCGCCGGTGGCGTGGTGCGCTACCCGGTGTACTCGCATGGCCCGCTGCTCGGCTACCTGATGGGTTTCATCACCCTGATCGCCTTTTCCAGCCTGATCGCCATCGAAGTGGTCGCCTCGCGCCAGTACGCTGCAGCCTGGTTCCCTGACCTGACCAAGGCCGGCTCCAGCGACCCGACCGTGCTCGGCTGGCTGGTGCAGTTCGCCCTGTTGGGGCTGTTTTTCTTCCTCAACTACCGCAGCGTGAAAACCTTCGCCAAGGCCAATAACCTGGTCAGCGTGTTCAAGTTCATCGTGCCGCTGCTGGTGATCGGTGTGCTGTTCACCTTCTTCAAACCCGAAAATTTCGAGGTCCAGGGCTTTGCCCCGTTCGGCCTGTCCGGCGTGGAAATGGCCGTGTCGGCCGGCGGCATCATCTTCGCCTACCTGGGCCTGACGCCGATCATTTCGGTGGCCAGCGAAGTGAAAAACCCGCAGCGCACCATCCCGATTGCATTGATCTTGTCGGTGCTGTTGTCCACCGCCATCTACGCCCTGCTGCAACTGGCCTTCCTTGGCAGCGTGCCCACCGAAATGCTGGCCAACGGCTGGGCCAGCGTCACCAAGGAACTGGCCCTGCCCTACCGTGACATCGCCCTGGCCCTGGGTGTGGGCTGGCTGGCCTACCTGGTGGTGGCCGACGCCGTGATTTCGCCCAGCGGCTGCGGCAACATCTACATGAACGCCACCCCGCGCGTGATCTATGGCTGGGCGCAGACCGGCACCTTCTTCAAGTACTTCACCCGCATCGATGCCGAATCGGGCATCCCGCGCCCGGCGCTGTGGCTGACCTTCGGCCTGTCGGTGTTCTGGACGCTGCCGTTCCCCTCGTGGGAAGCGCTGATCAACGTGGTATCCGCGGCCCTGGTACTGAGCTACGCCGTGGCGCCGGTCACCGTCGCCGCCCTGCGCCGCAATGCACCCGACATGCCGCGCCCGTTCCGGGTCAAGGGCATGAGCGTGCTGGGCCCACTGTCCTTCATCATCGCCGCACTGATCGTCTACTGGTCCGGCTGGAACACCGTGTCGTGGCTGCTTGCCCTGCAAATCGTGATGTTCGTGCTGTACCTGCTGTGCGGCCGTTTCGTACCCACCCAGCACCTGTCGCTGGCCCAGCAAGTGCGTTCGTCGGCGTGGCTGATCGGTTTCTACGCAGTAACCATCCTGCTGTCGTGGCTGGGCAGCTTTGGTGGCCTGGGGGTGCTCGGCCACCCGTTCGACACCGTGGCCGTGGCCGCCTGCGCCTTGGGCATCTACTACTGGGGCGCCGCGACTGGCGTGCCTGCCCACCTGGTGCGCCTGGAAGGTGAAGACGAGAGCGAAGCCGCCGCTGAAACCTATAACGGCCGCCCTGCCGCCGTCGCTTCCTGAACTTTTACGCAAGGGACAAGCCCATGAAACAGATTCACGTCATCGACTCCCACACTGGCGGCGAACCGACCCGTCTGGTGATGAAGGGCTTCCCGCAACTGCACGGCCGCAGCATGGCCGAGCAGCGTGACGAACTGCGCGAGCTGCACGACCAATGGCGCCGCGCCTGCCTGCTGGAACCACGCGGCAACGATGTGCTGGTGGGTGCGCTGTACTGCCCACCGGCATCGGCCGACGCCACCTGCGGGGTGATCTTCTTCAACAACGCCGGCTACCTGAACATGTGCGGCCACGGCACCATCGGCCTGGTCGCCTCATTGCAGCATCTGGGCCTGATCGCACCGGGCGTGCACAAGATCGACACCCCGGTCGGCCAGGTCAGCGCCACCTTGCATGAAGACGGTGCCATCACCGTCGGCAACGTGCCCGCTTACCGCTACCGCCAGCAGGTGGCGGTGGAGGTGCCCGGCCATGGCGTGGTGCGTGGCGATATTGCCTGGGGCGGCAACTGGTTCTTCCTGGTTTCCGAACACGGCCAGCGTATCGAACTGGATAACCGCGAGGTACTGACCGAGTACACCTGGGCCATGCTCAAGGCCCTCGAAGCCCAGGGCATCACAGGTGAAAACGGCGCACCTATCGACCACGTCGAGCTGTTTGCCGACGATGCCAACGCCGACAGCCGCAACTTCGTGATGTGCCCCGGCAAAGCCTACGACCGCTCGCCCTGCGGCACCGGCACCAGCGCCAAGCTGGCCTGCCTGGCCGCCGACGGCAAGCTTGCCGAAGGCCAGACCTGGGTGCAGGCCAGCATCACCGGCAGCCAGTTCCATGGCCGCTACGAGCGCGACGGCGACCACATTCGCCCGTTCATCACCGGCCGCGCCTACATGACCGCCGACAGCACCCTGCTGATCGACGAACAGGACCCTTTCGCCTGGGGCATCTGACCCGGCCTTTTTCCGACTGAATATTGCGAGGAGTGACAACAATGACCAACAACATCTTCACCGGCACCATGCCCGCCCTGATGACCCCGTGCACTGCCGAGCGCAAGCCGGACTTCGACGCCCTGGTGCGCAAGGGCCGCGAACTGATCGAAGCCGGCATGAGCGCCGTGGTGTACTGCGGCTCGATGGGCGACTGGCCGCTGCTGACCGAGGCCGAGCGCCAGGAAGGCGTGGCGCGCCTGGTGGCCGCCGGCATCCCGACCATTGTCGGCACCGGCGCGGTAAACACCCGCGAAGCAGTAGCCCATGCCGCCCACGCCGCCAAGGTGGGCGCTGCCGGCCTGATGGTCATCCCCCGCGTGCTCAGCCGCGGTGCCTCGCTGATCGCCCAGAAGCACCACTTCTCGGCCATCCTCGCCGCCGCACCCAAGCTGCCAGCGGTGATCTACAACAGCCCCTACTACGGCTTTGCCACCCGCGCCGACCTGTTCTTCGAACTGCGCCGCGAGTTCCCCAACCTGATCGGCTTCAAGGAGTTTGGCGGCGGTGCCGACCTGCGTTATGCCGCCGAACACATCACCTCCAAGGATGACGACGTGACCCTGATGGTCGGTGTGGACACCCAGGTGGTGCATGGCTTCGTCAACTGCAACGCCACCGGCGCCATCACCGGTATCGGCAACGCCCTGCCGCGTGAGGTGCTGCACCTGGTCAGCCTGAGCAAGCAGGCGGCCAAGGGCGATGCCAAGGCCCGTCGCCTGGCGCGCGAGCTGGAGGCAGCACTGGCGGTGCTGTCGTCGTTCGATGAGGGCTGCGACCTGGTGCTGTACTACAAGCACCTGATGGTGCTGAACGGTGACCGCGAGTACAGCCTGCACTTCAACGAGACCGACGTGCTGACCGACGCCCAGCGCAACTACGCCGAGCAGCAGTACGCGCTGTTCCGCAGCTGGTACGCCAGCTGGTCGGCCGAGCAGAACGTCGCCTGACTTTCGCCCTGCGCGGGCCCTTGTAGGAGCGGCCTTGCGCCGCGAAAGGGGTGCGCAGCAGCCCCGGGATTTGCGCACGATGCATAGATTGCCGGGGCTGCTTTGCAGCCCTTTCGCGGCGCAAGGCCGCTCCTACAGGGGCCGCGGCGCGCTCTTGATCCTGTTTTACTATCCCCAAGGAGGCTACATGCCCCTCACAGGCAACCTGCTGATCGGCCAGACGCCGGTAACCGGCAGCCGCGAAGCCATTCGCGCCATCGACCCGGCCACCGGCCAGCCACTGGAACCGGCCTACCTGGGCGGCACCGGCGAACACGTGGCCCAGGCCTGCGCCCTGGCCTGGGCGGCGTTCGATGCCTACCGCGAAACCACGCTCGAACAACGGGCACAGTTCCTCGAAACCATCGCCGCGCAAATCGAAGCCCTCGGCGATGCCCTGATCGACCGCGCAGTGGCCGAAAGCGGCCTGCCTAAAGCGCGCATCCAGGGCGAGCGTGGCCGCACCTGCACCCAGCTGCGCACCTTCGCCCGGGTGGTGCGGGCCGGTGAATGGCTGGATGTGCGGGTCGACAACGCCCAGCCAGAACGCCAACCCTTGCCCCGCGCCGACCTGCGCCAGCGCCAGGTGGCCCTGGGGCCGGTAGCGGTGTTTGGCGCCAGTAATTTCCCGCTGGCCTTCTCGGTGGCCGGTGGCGACACCGCCTCGGCATTGGCTGCTGGCTGCCCAGTGGTGGTCAAGGCCCACAGCGCCCACCCAGGCACCAGCGAACTGGTCGGCCAGGCGGTGGCGCAAGCGGTGAAGCTGTGCGGCTTGCCGGCCGGCGTATTCTCGCTGTTGTACGGCTCCGGCCGTGAAGTCGGCATCGCGCTGGTCAGCGACCCGCGCATCAAGGCCGTTGGTTTTACCGGCTCGCGCAGCGGTGGTATCGCGCTATGCCAGGCGGCCCAGGCACGCCCGGAGCCGATCCCGGTGTACGCCGAAATGAGTTCGATCAACCCGGTGTTCCTGTTCGAGGCCGCTCTGCAGGCCCGCGCCGAAGCGCTGGCACAAGGCTTCGTCGCCTCGTTGACCCAAGGGGCCGGCCAGTTCTGCACCAACCCTGGCCTGGTGATTGCCCGCCAAGGGCCGGCGTTGCAGCGGTTTATCCACGCGGCCAGCGAGCACGTGCGCCAGGCTGCTGCGCAAACCATGCTCACCCCGGGCATCTTCAGTGCGTATCAGGCTGGTGTCGGTAGCTTGACGGATAACGCCAATGCCCGGGCTGCGGCCAGCGGCCAGGCCGGGCAAGGCCCCAACCAATGCCAGGCGCAACTGTTCGTCACCCAAGCCGAGGCTTTTCTCACCGACCCGGCGTTGCAGGCTGAAGTGTTTGGCGCAGCATCGCTGGTGGTGGCCTGCGCCAGCGACGAGCAGGTACGCCAGGTGGCCGAGCACCTGGAAGGCCAATTGACCGCGACCTTGCAACTGGACGATGCCGACATCGACTGCGCCCGTGTACTGCTGCCCACCCTTGAACGCAAGGCCGGGCGCATTCTGGTCAATGGCTGGCCGACCGGTGTCGAAGTGTGCGATGCCATGGTGCATGGCGGGCCGTTCCCGGCCACCTCCGATGCCCGTACCACCTCGGTGGGCACGGCGGCGATCCTGCGCTTCCTGCGCCCGGTGTGCTACCAGGACTTCCCCGATGCGTTGCTGCCGCAGGCGTTGCAGCACGGCAACCCGTTGCAGTTGCGGCGCCTGCTCGACGGCAAACGGGAAGGCTGAGCATGGTCGAAACCCCTGAAGCCGATATCGCCGTGGTGGGCGCCGGCATTGTCGGCGTTGCCTGTGCCCTGCAACTGGCCCGCCAGGGCCGTCGGGTGCTGCTGGTCGACCGCCAGGCACCCGGCCAGGGCGCGTCCTATGGCAACGCCGGGCACCTGGCCACCGAGCAGGTGTTCCCGATTGCCGACCTGTCGATCCTCAAGCGCTTGCCCCGCATGCTGCTGGACCCGATGGGCCCGCTGCGCCTGGACTGGAAGTACCTGCCCAAGGCCATGCCCTGGTTCACCCGCCTGCTGCTCAACCTGCGCCCGGCGCCGTTCCAGCGCAGCGTGGCCGGCATCCGCACGCTGAACGAAGGTAGCCTGGGTGCCTGGCAGCGGCTGCTGGGCTCCATCGGGCGCAGCGAACTGTTCCAGGAGGATGGTTCGTTGCTGGTGTTCGAGAAACCAGAGTCACGCCAGGCGCTGGAGGCGTTGCGCGCACGCATGCAACAGCAAGCGGTGCCGGTTGACTTCTGGCCCGCAGAAACCGTACGCGAGGCAGCGCCACAACTGAGCCCGTCACTGCTGGGCGGGCTGTACTTTCCGCGCACCGGGCACTTCATCGACCCCTACCGGGTGGTGTGCGAATTGTTCGAAGCAGCCAAGGCCAGCGGCGTGCGCTTTGTCCAGGCGCAGGTAGATGGCGGGCAGTTGCACAGCGCCGGCGTCAGCCTGGCCAGCGACCAGGGCACGCTCAATGCCCGCCAGGTGCTGATCAGTTGTGGTGCCCATTCTGCGAAACTGACCGCCGCGCTGACGGGCAAGCGGGTGCCGCTGGACACAGAGCGCGGTTACCACCTGATGTTGCCGGGTGAGCACCAGCGCCTGCCGTTTGCAGTCACGTCGCTTGAGCGCAAGTTCATCATGACGCCCATGGCCGAAGGCTTGCGCCTGGCCGGCACGGTGGAGTTCGCCGGGCTGGAGGCACCGCCGAGCATGCAGCGGGCGTGGCAGTTGCACCGGTTGAGCAAGGGCTTGTTCCGGCAAGACTTGAGCGTCGAAGGGGCGACACCGTGGATGGGCTTCAGGCCTTCGTTGCCGGACTCGTTGCCGGTGATCGACCGGGTGTGCGATGGGCGGGTGCTGTTGGCGTTTGGGCATCAGCACCTGGGGTTGACCCAGGCGGCGGTGACGGCGGAATGGGTGGGGCGGTTGGCTGAGCGGGCCGGCGGGCCCGAGATGGGAGCCTACCGGTTGGATCGGTTCTAGATTCGGGGGCCGCTGTGCGGCCCAATCGCGACACAAGGCCGCTCCCACAGGGGAACGCGTGCTCTTTGTAGGAGCGGCCTTGTGCCGCGAATGGGCTGCAAAGCAGCCCCTCTAAGCCTCAGCGATAACGTTCAAGCCAGTGTGCGTATGGCGCTGGCAAGGTCCAGGACGCTTTCTCCACCCCCGGCTCCTTGGCCGCAAAGTACGCCCAGTGCGGGTCGGCCAGGTGCGCACGCCCTACCGATACCAGGTCCAGCTGGTTGGCCTGCAATGCGGCCTCTGCCAGCTGCGGCGTGCCAAAGCCCCACGCCGAAGTGACCGGCAGCTTCGCCTCACGGCGCACACGCTCGGCAATCGGCCCCATGAACGCCGGGCCCCACGGGATGTTGGTTTCGGGAATGGTGAAACCAACACTCACGCTCAGCAGGTCCAGGCCGCCAGCCTTGAAGCGGCGCGCCAGTTCGATGGACTCTTCCAGGGTCTGCTCGTCGCGGCCATCGTATTCCAGCACACCAAAGCGCGCGGTCAGCGGCAGGTGCTCTGGCCACACTTCACGCACTGCGGCCAGGGTTTCCAACAGGAAGCGGCTGCGGTTGTCGAAGCTGCCACCGTAGGCGTCGGTACGCTTGTTGGAGTGCTCGGAGAAGAAGCTCTGGCCCAGGTAGCCGTGGGCAAAGTGCAGTTCGATCCACTCGAAGCCGGCATCACGCGCACGGCGGGCGGCATCGACGAAGTCCTGCTTGACCCGAGCGATGTCGTTCAGGGTCATCTCGCGTGGCACTTTCGGCAGGTGCGCGCCAAAGGCAATGGCAGACGGGGCGATGGTTTCCCAGCCGCGCGCGTCGTCGGCGGCAATGTGGTCGTCACCCTCCCACGGGCGGTTGGCGCTGGCCTTGCGCCCGGCGTGGGCGATCTGGATGCCCGGCACCGAACCTGCGGCCTTGATGGCCTGCACCACCGGTACAAACGCCTGGGCGTGGGCATCGCTCCAGATACCGGCGCAACCGGGGCTGATGCGCCCTTCCGGTGCCACCGCAGTGGCCTCCACCACCAGCAGGCCGGCACCGCCACGGGCGAGGCCGGCGTAGTGCACGTGGTGCCAGTCGTTGATCATGCCGTCTTCGGCCATGTATTGGCACATCGGCGGGATGGCGATGCGGTTACGCAGGGTGACGTCTTTGAGGGTGTAGGGTTCGAACAGTGCGGACATGGGAAACTCCGGGTTCATCTGAATACTGTTGTTCGATCATAATCGAACTATGGCAATTAGTGAAACCCCCGTTATCATGTCGGCCATGCGAGCCTATAAACACCCCAACGCTGAAGACCTGATCCTTGAACGCCTGCTCTATGCGCTCAGCGACCCCGTGCGCCTGGAAATCGTCCGCCATCTGGCCGGCGTGGCCGAAGCCAGCTGTGGCGAACTGGATGGGGGGCGGCCGAAGTCGAGCATGTCCCACCACTTCCGCGTGCTGCGTGATGCGGGGCTGGTGCATACCCGTAATGTGGGGACTACCCATATGAATTCGCTGCGCAGCGAAATGCTGGGGGAGCGGTTCCCAGGGTTGCTGGAGTGCATCCTGCGGCAAGTCTGACTTTTCACGCCCCTGTAGGAGCGGCCTTGTGCCGCGAAAGGGCCGCAAAGCGGCCCCGGCGATATGAGCGGCGAAGCTAAAATCTGGGGCCGCTTTGCGGCCCTTTCGCGGCACAAGGTGATCTGGTCAAGTAATTTTGGACACCGGTTAAGGTTTATGCCGCTGCCCTCAGTTTTTCCTCCATGGCTACCGGGGTCTCGTAGCCGTTGTAGCTGTGGAGGCGTTTGAGGTTGTAGCGCACCAGATAAGCCATGATGTCGGCCTTAGCCTCAGCTTCGGATTCATAGCCTCCTGCCGGCATCCATTCTGATTTCAACGCCCCGAAGAATCGCTCCATGGCGGCGTTGTCCCAGCATTGGCCGCGGTGGCTCATGCTTTGTTTCAAGCGGCATTCTTCAAGCACAGCCCTGAATTTATGGCTGGTGTACTGACAACCTTGATCTGAATGAAACATCACGCCAGCAGGCTTGCCCCTAGACTCAGACGCCATGCGCAGCGCGTCACAGGCCAACCTGGCATCGGCAGTCATTGAAAACGCCCAGCCCACAACTCGGCGTGCGTACAAGTCGATTACCGCGGCCAAGTACAGCCAGCGCCTGCCAACCTGGATGTAAGTCACATCGCCACACCAAACCTCGTTGATAGTCGAAACTTTGAAATTTCGCTTCAGTTGGTTTTCCGCAATCAGTGCTTCTGTACCTGACGAGCGATACCGGTGCGGCCTGCGCTGCCGGCATTTCAAGCCAGCCTCACGCATAAGCGCGCGCACTTTGTAACGCCCGACTTTATGGCCTTGACGACGCAACTCCTGCACGAGAGTTCGTGATCCAGAAGCATTTCGCGACGCCTTGAAATGGTCGACTACCAGCAGGCGCAGAGCATCTCTGTCAGGGTTTTCACGCCCTTGGCGTTTGCGCCATGCATAGAAACTGCTGCGCTTGACCCCAAGCACGCGACAGCAGTCGACAACACCGTAATGCTCACTCAGCTCGTTGATCAGCGAGAACGATCTTTGGAGTCCCGAAGCAGGAGAGCACTGGCCTTTTTTAGGATTTCGATATCCCGATCCTTTTGACGAACCAGGCTTTCCAGCTCCTCGATTCGTCGTTGCTCCGGGGTGATAGCCTTTGCACCAGCCGGGACTTTCCCCTCTCTCTCCTGCCGTACCTGGTCAACCCACCGGCGAAGAGCCAGTGCGGCCAATCCCGAGGATTTCACATACCTCAGGAACTGACTGGCCACCGTCCAGCACCATTTCAGCTGCTTGGATTTTGTGTTCTTTCGAATAAGATTTTCGCACTGATTTTGCCTCCAATTGGGCGTCATCATAGCGCCCGAAGAAGGTGTCCAAAATCATTAGGCCAGTTCAAGGCCGCTCCTACACGGATTGCGTCAGCCTGCAGGTTTTGAATGGGCAAGGGAAAAGCGGCACACCTGCCCGCCCCTGAGCATGCACTCCTCGTGGCTGACCTCAGCCCCACCTAGAGCACCGATCAGCGCCAGGTCCAGCTCGCACACCACCGGGTGCGCCTTGGCCAGGTGATGGAACACGCAATTGTGCGCCACGATCTGCGGCTCCCCGGCCGAGCGGAAAAACACCTGTGCCTCGTACCCGGCATTGTTCATATGCTCGACAATACGTGCTTCATCCACCACCTTGTGCTCAAGGTCTGCAGCCAGCTTGCGCCCCAGCTGACGCATCAGCGCCAGCAATGCCTCTTGCCCGAGCAAGCCCGCCACTTCACCAATCAGCAGGTTGGCCAGCAGCGGGTACTGGCGGGGGAACTGTTCACGGGCAAGCTCCGTCAGCTCGTGCAGCTGCTCCGGGCGCCGCCCGGTAGGCCGGGTAGCGCCACGCTTGACCAGGCCATCACGCTCCAGCGCCGCCAGGTGCTGGCGCACGGCCGTACGGGTAATGGCCAGGGCCTGCGCCAGGTCGTCGATGCTCATGCCGGCAGGCTGATGCAACAACGCATGGAGCAGGTCCTGTTGGGTGCGGCCCAGGCCTTCGAGCATCAGAACTTGTCCGGGAACTGTTTGACCAGCGCCGCGGCCAGGGCGTCGGACAGGGTCAGGATATGCTCGCGCATCATCCCCCAGGTACGCGCCTCGCCTGCGTAGTCACCCGCCGCCAACTGGTCGATCTGCGCCACATGGTGGCCGCCATGGGCACTGAGCAGCGTCAGCAGGGTCGGTTCGGGCAGGTTCGGGTTGGCCTTGGCCAGGAACGCCGCGAGGGCCTTGGCATTGCTGGTCAGCTCGTCGACGGCGGCCTGTTGGCCCTTTTTGTCCTTACCCACGGTGGCATCGCTGTAGTGCTTGATTGCACCCCAGTGGCCAGCCAGCAGTTTCAGCAACTGGTCGGCGGCGGGTTGGCCATATAACGGTGCGATGCTGTTGGCGATTCGGGTGGCGTCGCTGACCACTTCGTTGGCGGCGACTTCTGCCTGTTTGGCGTTGCCGGCCTGGTTGGCCACGGCGTAGTTGCGCACCCAGAAGATGTGCTCGACCCACAGGTCGCGCAGGGCCATGCGCGTGGTCATTGCAGCGGATTCTGCGGGTTTGGCGGCGGGGGTTGAGGTGGAGTAGCTCTGGCTCCATGCCGGCTGGGCGCACAGGGCGAGCAGCAGTAAGGCGGCAATCTTGGTGTTCATGACGGCACCCTCCTGGAGGGGATCGACTGACAAGATTAATTTAAGCATCAAAATATGTTTTTATTGGTCGAAGATTGGGTTTCCGATCAGCGGTTTCCTGTTCGGGCCTCTTCGCAGCACAAGGCTGCTCCTACAAGTACAGCATGTACCTGTAGGAGCAGCCTTGTGCTGCGAAGAGGCCCGCACAGGCAACAAAAAAGCCACGAGGTCACCCCCGTGGCTTTCTGGTCACAACAATGGCCGATTACAGCGCCATGTCGTTCTCAGGCTTGCTTTCAACCGGCTCGCTCGCCGCGCCGCCGAAATCAACGCTGGCGTCGATCACCGGCGGTTTCTCCAGCTGCAGCACTTCAGCGGTGTAGTTCCACTCTTTCTGGGTGGCCGCTGCCGAATCGTTCAGCTTGGTGCCGTAGCTTGGCACGATCTGTTTGATCTTGGCCTGCCACTCTGGGGTAGCGACCTTCTCCTTGAACACGGTTTCCAGTACGGTCAGCATGATCGGCGCAGCAGTCGAAGCACCTGGCGATGCACCCAGCAGGCCGGCAATGGTACGGTCTTCGGACGCCACCACTTCGGTGCCCAGCTTCAGCACGCCGCCCTTCTCGGCATCACGCTTGATGATCTGCACACGCTGGCCGGCCTGCCACAGGCGCCAGTCTTCCTTCTTGGCATTCGGGAAGTAGGTGCGCAGGGCTTCGAAGCGGTCATCGTCAGACAACATCAGCTGGCCAGCGAGGTACTCGACCAGCGGGTACTGCTCGATACCGACCTTGGTCATCGGCCACACGTTGTGGGTGGTGGTGCTGCTCAGCAGGTCCAGGTACGAGCCGTTCTTCAGGAACTTGGTGGAGAAGGTGGCGAACGGGCCAAACAGGATCACGCGCTTACCGTCCAGCACGCGGGTGTCCAGGTGCGGTACCGACATGGGTGGCGCGCCGGTCGAAGCAATGCCGTAGGCCTTGGCCATGTGCTGCATGGCCACGGTCGGGTTCTCGGTCACCAGGAACGAGCCACCCACCGGGAAGCCTGCGTATTCCTTGGCTTCAGGAATGCCCGACTTCTGCAGCAGCTTCAATGCGCCGCCGCCGGCACCGATGAACAGGAACTTGGCGTCGGTAGCCGACTCGGTACCGTCCTTCAGGTTCTTGTACTCGACGTGCCAGGAGCCGTCCTTGTTGCGGGTGATGTCCTGCACTTCGCTGGACAGCTTCAGGTCGAACTTGTCCTGGGTCTTCAGGTGGCCAACCATCTGGCGGGTGATCTCGCCAAAGTTGACGTCGGTGCCGATTGGCGTCCAGGTCACGGCCAGCTTCTGGTTCGGGTCGCGGCCTTCCATCATCAGCGGGACCCACTTGGCGATCTGCGCGTGGTCCTCGGAGTACTGCATCGGGCGGAACAGCGGGCTGGCCTGCAGCGCGTCGTAACGCTTTTTCAGGAACTTGATGTTGTCATCGCCCCACACGAAGCTCATGTGCGGGGTGGTGTTGATGAACGAGTGCGGGTTCTTCAGCACGCCCTGGCGCACCTGCCAGGCCCAGAACTGACGGGAAATCTGGAAGGCTTCGTTGATTTCGATGGCCTTGGAGATGTTGACGTTGCCGTCTTTGTCTTCCGGGGTGTAGTTCAGCTCGGCCAGCGCGGAGTGGCCGGTACCGGCGTTGTTCCAGCCGTTGGAGCTTTCTTCAGCCACACCGTCCAGGCGCTCGACCATTTCCATCGACCAGCTTGGCTCCAGCTCGTGCAGCCACACAGCCAGGGTGGAGCTCATGATGCCGCCGCCGACCAGCAGCACGTCTACTTTTTTGGTTTCTGCGGCATGCGCTTGCATGAAGCTTGCAGCGACAGCCAGACCCAGCAAGGTCTTGCCAGCTTTCTTGAACATTGATCAATTCCAGTCAGGAGAACGGAGGGAGGGCCTGTGGCTGGCCCAGGTATTCCTTGTTCTTCAGCGCAGGCTTGTTGTTGATCATTGTTCGGCAGCCAGAGAACCAGAAAACGACTCGGCCTTTTGTCGAATTGACCGACAGGGCTGAATCGTTTTTCTGATTGTATCCGAAATGCCAGCGCAAACAAATTGCCGGCCCTCGCGTCAACGTGACGGGTTGTCCCAGGGAATACCGGCAAGCTTTGCAGTGATTGCAGTATTTTCTCGGCGCCCCTACTATTGCGATCATTTCTCATTCGCACCAGTATGCGTTCGCGCCGGATGCCGCCGTGGTTTCGATCCCAGAGTTGAACACCTCGCTCCATACCCTGTACCGCAGCCACTCGCGCTGGTTGCTCGGTTTTCTGTACCGCCGCCTGGGCAGCCGCTGCGATGCCGCTGACCTGGTGCAGGACACCTTCGTGCGTATCCTCAACCGCCCAAGGCAGTTCGATGGCGAACGCGGCGAGCGCTCGTACCTGGCCACCATCGCCCGCGGTCTGTGCGTGGACCACTGGCGACGGCAGAAGCTGGAACAGGCCTGGTTGCAGCAGTTGGCCTTGCAGCCCGAGGCACTGCAGCCCTCCCCCGAACAGCGCGCGATCATTGTCGAAACCCTGCACGAAGTGGACGCCATGCTGCTGCGCTTGCCGAGCAAGGTGCGCCAGGCCTTTTTGCTGGCACAGATCGATGGCCTGGCCTACCGCGATATTGCCGCACACATCGGGGTGAGCGAACGCATGATCAAGAAGTACCTGGCCCAAGCGTTTCTGCATTGCGCCATTCTTGAAGCCGAACTCGACGGCTTGCTGGTGGAGTGACGCCATGACCGCGCCCGCGCAAAAACTCAGCCACGCCAGCCTGCAACAGGCCGCACACTGGTACGTGCAGTTGCAGGACGAAAACGCCGCACCGCAGTTGCGCACCCAGTGGCAGCACTGGTTTGACCAGCACGGCGACCACCAGGCGGCCTGGCACTATGTGCAACGGGTCGGCCAGCGTTTTGCCCCGTTGCAGGCCGAAGGCGCAGCGGCGGGCCGGGCATTGCGTGAGCACGAGGCGCGTCGCTTCAGCCGGCGTACCGGGCTCAAGTCGCTGCTGGTGCTTGGCGCCAGCTCCCTGCTTGGCTGGCGTGCCTGGCACGGTGCGCCGTTGTCGGGCTGGGATGCCGACATGGCCACCGGCATCGGTGAAATCCGCGAAGCACGCCTGGCCGATGGCAGCCAGTTGTGGCTGGGGGCACAGAGCGCCGTGGACATGGAGTACTCCGCACTCAGCCGGGTGCTGCGGCTGCGCTTTGGCGAGTTGCTGGTGGAAACCGCCCACGACCCGCGCCGCCCCTTCTTCGTCGACACTGCACAAGGGCGCATGCAAGCACTGGGCACGCGCTTTGCGGTGTGCCAGCAGGGGGAACGCACCCGGCTGGATGTGTACGCGGGCGCCGTGGAGGTGTGCACGGCTCAAAGCGGCGAGCGCTGCATCGTACCCGCAGGCCAGCAGGTGGATTTCAGCGCCCAGGGCATCAGCAATACCCGCCCGGCGCAAAGCGCGGGTGAGTCGTGGGTTCACCGACGGCTCAATGCCGAAGACATGCCCTTGGCGCAGCTGCTGCAAACGCTTGGACGCTATCGCCATGGGCATCTGGGTTGGCACCCGGACGTTGCACAGCTCTCGGTGATGGGGGCATTCCCGCTCAACGATACCGACCGGGCACTGGAGTTGCTGCAAGCAGCACTGCCAGTGCGCGTGCAGCGGCTTACACCGTGGTGGGTAACAGTCGAGCCTGCCTGATTGGCCCCTGTTTCAAGGCAAACACAAGCCCTGTAGGAGCAGCCTTGTGCTGCGAAGAGGTCGGTAAGGCTAAAGATAATCTTGGGCTGCAATGGCCTCTTCGCAGCACAAGGCTGCTCCTACACAGGGACGCGGTAGCCTGAGTGATGGTGCTACCCACGTACATCGCAGCACCAACGCTTAAAAAATCTGCCAAGCCAGTTCCCTTTTTCCAATCTCGTTCGGTTAACCCGGCATAGCGCTTCCAACTCACCCAACCGATTCCAGAGACCCGCATGCCGACGCCCTTCCACCCCGCGTTCCGCCTGGCGCTTGCCGCGCCACTTTCGCTTCTTGCCGCCGCGCCACTGATGTTGCCGGCAACCCTGGCCCACGCCGAACAGGCGGCCAGCGCCGAAACAAGCTTCAACATCGCACCCGGCTCGCTCACCAGCGCCCTCAACCAGTTCAGCAGCCAGGCCGGTATCTACCTGGCCGGCAGCAACGAATTGGCCGCCGGCAAGACCAGCCAGGGGCTGCAAGGCCGCTTCAGCGTCGCTCAAGGCCTGGCCCGGCTGCTACAGGGCAGTGGCCTGCAAGCCGTGCCCCAAGGCAGCGCGGGATATGTGCTGCAACCACTTGCCGATGGTACGGCCCTGCAACTGGATGCCACCTCGATCAACGCCGCTACCCTGCTCGCCAGCAACGGCCAGGGTGATAGCGGCTACCGTGCCGTCGCCAGTGCCACCGCCAGCAAAACCAGTAGCGCCCTGGCCGACACCCCGCGCTCGGTTTCGGTGGTAACCCGCCAGCGCATGGATGACCAACAGTCGCAAACCCTTACCGAGGTGCTGGGCTACGTGCCAGGCATTTTCTCCCCACCGTTTGCCGGCGGGGATGGCCAAGCGGGTGACCTGTTCTTCATCCGTGGCTTCAACGCCACCGACTACGGCTATGGCCTGTTGCGCGATGGCCTGCGCGTGCAGGGCAACCGCTACGATACCAGCAGCGAACCCTACGGCCTGGAGCGGGTGGAAGTGTTCCGCGGCCCGACGTCGATCCTGTATGGCGAAAACGCCCCGGGTGGCGTGGTCAACCTGGTCAGCAAGCGGCCTACTGCCGAAGCGCGCGGCGAAGTGCAACTGAGCTATGGCTCGTACAACCGCCGCCAGTTGGGCGTCGACGTTTCCGGCCCGCTGACCGATGAGGGCAATGTCCTCGGCCGCCTGGTGATGATGGGCCGCAAGGCCGACACCCAGGTCGACCACCAGCCCGACGACCGCCTGTACATCGCGCCGTCGCTGACCTTGAACTTCGACGACTTCAACAGCCTGACCGTGCTGGCCACCTACCAGCGTGACCGCACCTTGATGGAGCTCGGTTTCCCGGCCGCCGGCACCCTGCTGCACAACCCCAACGGCAAGATCGACAAGGACCAGTTGTCCGGCAACCCGGACTGGGACAACTTCGAACGGGAAACCTGGAGCCTGGGCTACGAGTTCAGCCATCGTTTCAACGACACCTGGCAGTTCCGCCAGAACTCGCGCTACATGCAGTCGCGCATCGACCGCCAGGAAATGTGGCCAGGCAGCCTGAACAACGGCGGCTTCGGCACCACCTTGGGCAACACTGCCTACGACCGCTACAACAAGTCCATCGCCTACTCGCTGGACAACCAGTTCGAAGGCCACTTCACCAGCGGTGCGTTCGACCACACCTTCCTGGTAGGGGCAAGCCTGGACCGCACGTCGTTCAACCAGGACTGGGACGCCGGTAACGGCGGCACCATCAATGTGTTCGACCCGGTCTGGAACGGCAAGCCCAGCACGCCCCTGCATGTGCAGAACGCCTTGCTCGATCAAACCATGTACGGCCTCTACAGCCAGCTGCAAACCAAGGTCGACAACTGGGTGCTGCTGCTGGGCGGGCGACTGGACCGAGTCAACAGCCAGTTCCGCAACAAAGCCGGCACCCTTAACGCCCAAGCCGACATGGACAGCTGGGACAGCAAGTTCACCTGGCAGACCGGGGTGATGTACCAGTTCGAAAACGGCCTGTCGCCGTACTTCAGCTATTCCACCGCCTTTGCCCCGACCCAGCAGACCGAAAGCAAGAACGGCCCACTGGACCCGACTACCAGTGAGCAGTACGAAGTGGGCATCAAATACGAACCCAAAGGCTGGAACACCGCCTTTACTGCGTCGGTATACGACCTGCGCAAGAAAGACGATGTGCTGTTCGACTCCGCTGTGGGTGACTACCGCCAGATCGGTGCCAGCCGGGCCAAGGGTGTGGAGCTGGAACTTAACAGCGACCTGAGCGAAAACCTCAACCTCACGGCTGCCTACACCTACACCGATTCGCGCATTACCAAGGACGTGGCCGGGTCGCTGTATGAAGACCACCAGATGACCGGCGTGCCACGCAACCAGGCCTCGGTGTGGAGCACGTATCGCTTCCGTGACGGCCTGCTCAAGGGCCTGCAGATTGGTGGCGGCGTGCGTCACTTCGACAGCACCTTCGCCTATACCCCGGCGAGCCTGTACGGCAAGCTGGATACCGGTGACGTGACGCTGGTGGATGCCAAGGTGGGGTATGAGATCGACGAAAACTGGTCGGTCGAGATGAATGCCCGCAACCTGTTCGACAAAGAATATGTAGCAGGCTGCAACAACGCTGGCCGCTGCTACTGGGGTGAAGAGCGCACGCTGCTGGGAACCGTGTCGCTGCGCTGGTAAGTGGCCCACAAACAAATGCCCCCGGCCATTTGCATGACCGGGGGCCTTGGATCACGTCGCAAGCGTCGCGATCAGGGTACCGCCAAGATTACTGCTGCTGAGGCAGTTTATCGATCGGGCCGCAGCCACCGATGATCTTGGAGATGGAAACCGAAGGGTGGAACAGGTAGTCGTAAGTGCAGTTTTTCGGTTGGTTGTAAACTTGGCCAGTGCAACCCGACAGCAGGGCAACACCCGAGACAACAGCAACGGCTACGGTGGCCTTGAACAGCTTTTTCATACTAAGTCCTTTAAATGAATCATCTTCGGCCATCTTCTGATGGCCGCGGGATGATACAGACTCCGTGCATTGGATCCAAGTCGCACTTGGCACAAGTTCTTTGCAATTGTGCAACTACAGGTTGAAAAGCGCGCCTTTGCCGACGATAGTTCAGGGCACTGCCTTCGTAATGCCCAACAGGAGCTCACCATGCTCGGCGTCACCGACTACGGCGCATTCGTCATCGCCTTCATCATTCTTCTGGCCATCCCCGGCCCGGGCAATTTTGCCCTGATCACCGCCACCGGCAAGGGCGGTATCAAGGCCGGCCTGGCCGCCACGCTTGGGGTGATCGTGGGTGACCAGGTGCTGCTGTGGCTGGCGGTAGCCGGCGTCGCCACCCTGCTGGCCACCTACCCCACGGCCTTCCACATGGTGCAATGGGCCGGTGCCGCGTACCTGGCTTACCTGGGCCTGCGCATGCTACTGAGCAAACCCGGTGGTGCAGCACATACCTGCCGCATGGACAACGGCCAGTACCTGCGCCAGACCATGATGATCACCCTGCTCAACCCCAAGGCGATCATGTTCTACATGGCGTTTTTCCCGCTGTTCGTCGACCCGGTGAAGCACCAGGGGCTGGTGACGTTCGGCTTCATGGCGGCGACGGTGGCGGTGGTGACCTTCGCGTATGGGCTGATTGCCGTGGTGCTGACCCATCAACTGGCTGAACGCATGCGCGCCAACCCACGCATCAGCAACCTGTTCGAGCGGCTGGCGGGGGCTTGCCTGGTGGGGTTTGGTATCAAGTTGGCGGCGATGCGCTGAGCAGGGCAACGGCACCATCCCTGTGAATCAACCCTGGCGACGCATGTACTCGGCAAAAAGCGGCACGGTGAAATCCAGCACACCATGATCGGTGCTGTAGGCCATGCCCTTGGCGATGACTTTGGCCCTGATGGGGCCCAGTGAAGATTGGGTTCGCCCCATGGCCTTGGCGATTTCACCTACCGCATAAGGCCCATCGCCAAGCGCCGACATGGCTCTGACGAAAAGTACTTCGCTGGGGGTCAACTGGTCGAGACGCACCCTGAAAAAACCGGCATCAAGCAAAGCCAGGGTTTCCGAATAGGATTGAACAACATCATCCAGCGATATCTCCGGCCCCTCTGCGCAGTTCCACGCCGTGGACGCCCACTCCTGTAAAAAGAACGGATAGCCCTTCGTACGAACGACAATCTCCTTCAAAGCGGCCTCTGCAATGGATGCCTCTTCGTCCAGGATCGGCTTGAGTACAGCCTGGGCAGCAGCGTCGGCATCAAGTGCATTGATTTCGGGATAAAGGAACAGCCGCTCTGCATAGGATTTTGCCTCCCCTGCCAGCCGCGCAACCTGCGGCAGGCCGGCCCCAACAAGCAACACCGGCAGGCCTTCCTGAGACATGCGGTGCATTGCAACGATCAAGGCCCTGAGGTCGGCTTCGCTCAAGTACTGGACTTCGTCGATCAACAGAATCCAGCCCTTGCCTGCGGCCTTGGCTGCCCGACCGATCACGTTGAACAGGTCTGGCAGGTCGTACTGAAGGTTGCCGCTGTCCGCAAGACCAGGCTCTGGCTCTACACCAACTTCCACACCCGCGATGTCGATCTTGAAGATGGAGGCGAACCCACGCAGGCCTTTGAGGCCCCGGTTTGCGATTTGCTTGGCGGCCTCCACGGTGGACAGTGAGCGCATGACCTTGCGCATTTCGGGGTAAAGAAGGCGGGCGAGGCTTTCTTCTTCCGGCGACTCGACCTTGGAGACCAGCAACCCCGCTTGCTCGGCAATTTTCCCGACCTCGTTCAAGAGCACTGTCTTGCCGGTGCCTCTCAACCCGAGCAGCATCATGGACCGCGCGCTGCGGCCATTGATTGCCCGGCCACACGCAACGCGCGCGTGCTCAAGCACCACGTCGCGCCCTGCCAGCTCGGGTGGCCTGCTGCCGGCGCCGGGTGCGAACGGGTTGCGGTACGGGTCCATGGGCTACCTCCAGAGAAGGGTTATAGCAATAGATAGCGAAGTCTATCGATTTTCGCTATCTATTAGTAGATTTCGGTAGCATTTGCCCTTGTGCGCTGGAAATCAGTCCCCGTCCTACATCTTGAACTCAGAATAATCCGCTTCCTTGTAGGGCGTTTCCCAAACATACTGCCAAACCGCTCAAACGCTTGCGACGGATTATGTCGCGCTCTAGTCTCGGCTTGTCGTTGTGAAATTAGCGACCGGCTTTGACAGGCCGACTACTCAAGTTTCCGTTGCAGCGCTTTATGGCAGCTGTGCATGGGGCACATTCGTGTGCGCCGGGTCCTTGGGTACCGGTCTGTCAACCCATGTATAGCTGCCTCCATTCGTTTGACAGCGTTGCCAGGCGGCTCCACTACCCAAGGAGCTTACATGCGCAAGATAGTCCCCGATCCACCCTACTCCCTCGATTCCACCCAGGCACTGCAAGACACCCTGGTCCAGTCCTCAGAGTACGTACTCTGCGCCCTGTCCGTCGCCCGCCAATCCGTGCAACTCAAGCCTACAGCCCACAGCTCGATCGTGATGCAGGCCGTCATCCATGAAATGGAGGAGGTCCAGAGCCTGGTCGAGTCGGCCTTGATGCAATTGCAGATGCGGCCGCACTTACCCACCGAGCCGTACACCTTGCACTAGCAGGCCAGCCCTCTTCGCGGGCACGCCCGCGAAGTGGCCAACCCGGACAACCAAGATTTCAGGGGGATAAAACAATGCCAACCGACAACACAAAAGAACCCACCACAGTCGGCAAGACCTGCTTCTACCAAGGCGAAAACAACACCCACCCGCTGTTCCGCATCGAACCCGGCATCCCCTGCCAGGACGCCCGCGAACAGGCCTCCGAACTGATGGGCTACGTCCGCGACCTGATCATCACCGGCCTGATGGACGACGACCAGAAACTGATCTGGGCCTCGCACTACCTCAGCGCAATGGCCAAGGCGCTGCTGGATGATGCTGAATTGGGGATGATGAAAAAGTAAGGCACAACGAAAAGCCCCTGGAAACGCAAAATATCCAGGGGTTTATTTTGTCGTGACTCGCCGCAAACAGGCTTCAAAACGCCCTCGACTGACGGCAGGGTCGCGACCGCTTCCGCGCCCATGTAGTCCATTTCCCAAACTCACAGCAAACCCGCTCCAACCGTTGCTAGTGCTCAACTCGCGATTTAGCCTCATCACGTCCTCGCCAATTCAAAATCGACGATGTCAGGCGGCCATCACTTCAAACATATGCGCCCATTTTCGGGGCAGGTACAACGCATGCACAGGGCTGCAACGCCACTTGATCACTCATTCATCGACAAGGAGTAGCCACTAGGCTACATTTAATGCATGCCGAATCAGATCGACACAACGTCTGAATTTGACGATTGGCTGGACGGTGTAAAAGACCCGATCGGTAGAGGTGCAGTTACCTCAAGACTCGCCCGAGCAGAGATTGGCAGCTTTGGCGATATCGAACCCGTTGGCGATGGCGTCAGTGAGATGCGTGTGTTTGTTGGCCCCGGATATCGGATCTACTTCGTACGAACGGGCTCGACCCGCTACCTGATGCTCTACGGTAGCGATAAAACCGATCAGCACAGAGCCATCAAGCGCGCCAAGGAAATTCTTGATCTTGTACGAGGTAAACAACGATGAGCGACACATTCACCCCTGAAGACATGCCCATCCTTGAGCTCGACTTGAGCAATACCAAGCGCTTCGAGGCTTCCCGGTTTCTCGACAGCCCCGAAACCATAGCGGCTTTTCTGGCAGAGGCAATGAAGGCTAACGACGCTCAATCCTTAATGCATGCTCTGGGTGAAGTGGCGAAGGCCAAGGGCGTGAATCAGTTTGCGCAAGATGCAGGCGTTAATCGCGAATCTCTTTATAAAACCCTGAAGGGTGGAGATAAAACACGCTTCTCTACTATTCAGAAGCTGATGTTGGCCCTAGGTGTTGAGTTAACCGTGAGGCCGCTCAAGAAACTTCCAGCCTCTTCATAGGATTGCCCACCAAACAGGTGAGCAGGACGACCAAAAATCTGCCAGACGCACAACGAAAAAGCCCCTGAAAGCTTTCGCTTCCAGGGGCTTTATCTTGTATGGCGGAGAGATAGGGATTTGAACCCTAGGTACTGTTGCCAGTACAACGGATTTCGAATCCGTTTTTGGCCTCATATTTTTTTGAGAAAATTTCAGAAAATACAATGAAATCAGCAAGTTCAACGCAACACAACGCAGCAGCATTCCACACCATTCGGGGGATTTATTCCCCCAAAATTCCCCCAGGAGGCTGTGATAGATTCGGCTGGGATAAATCTCGTCCCGGTTGGGCGGACTAGAACATTGCAGGAGGCCTCATGCCAATTTCTGACGCTGTGTGGACTACGATCAATTCTGACTTGCACGCTGTCGCGGTCCTAATTCACAACGGATGCCACATCCATGCCCTTTCGCTGATGTACAGCTCGATAGACAAGATGGCTTGGCTTTCAAGCGCCAGTATCGACCACGGCCGCAAGGAATTCATGGCTTGGGTCGATGATTATTTTTTGCCGGGCTTCGCCTCGCCGCTTGCTGCTGTCGACATCTACGCAGCACGTTGCGGATTTCTCCATGCTGGAACGGCCGAGTCGAAGCTCTACCGAGACAGTAAAGCGAAGCAAATTATCAACCCTACAGGCCCTCGGAGGCCTCAAGCAGAGGTGGAGGCAGAGGTGCATTTAACACTTCCTAAGCTGGGTCTTACGCCGAGCAATGTCGTAGTGGTGCAGTGCATTGACTTTTCCGATCAGTGGATCGAGGCCATGAGACGGTTCACTGACGCCATCAAGGCGGATACCAACCTTCAGTCCCTCACAAAGCAGAGAGCGGAACTCCAACTGGCCATATTCCCGGCCGGCTGAAATCATCTACATCCATTGATAGCTGCGACGAGTTGCCGCTCATACCCAATCCGCTGCCGACGCTCAGCCAGCAGGGCCCGCACCTTCACCTCCAGGCTGTCGGTCTTGCGCAAGCCGGCAGCTGCCCATGGCGGCACGGCCACTTCCGGAGCGCGGCATGGAACCTGAACCGGCACCTCAACGCGCACATATGCTACCTGCGGCTCAGCCTTGCCGGCACATCCTGAAATGGCTATGGACAGCACCAGCCCGCTCCCACAGGCGAAGCCACGGATTACGCGGCCTACAGCCCGGAAAATGCCAATCCCGCTCCCGCAGGTACACCAGTTCAGCACCACCGTCATAGCCCAAGCTCCTTATCGATGATCGAGGCGGCAGCTGCGCATTGGTCGCCGCCGGTGCGCTCCTGCTGAAGCCGGTTCGCCGCCGCGTAGTCGACCTGGGCGCCGACCTTCGCCGCGTCTACCGCTTGCTCTGCCCTGGCCTGGCGTGCGTTCGCGGCTAGGGTCAGGTCGCCCAAGGCGTTGCCCTGCTCCGCGGCCAGCCCGCTGAGATTGTCCTGAGCAGCTTTGCAGCTGGCCACTTGGTTCTGCTCGGCGTCCAGCAGCGGCCGGAAGTGCCCTGTAGCGGACCAGATACCCAACAGGACGCCCAGCAGGATCAACAGGCCGGCGACAGCAGCACGCATTGCCAAGGACGTCATGCAAGCGCCCGCCGCACACCCTCGTCGATCACCTGATCCTTGTACGGATTGCCGCCGTTCTCATGGACGATGATGCCCACCACCGCCTCGCGCAGCACCTGCGGCCTGGAGATGTCGATGGAGTCGCGGACACCTACGCCAAGGCGCTTCGCAATGGCTTGGGCGTAGGCCAAAGTGTTGTTCTCGCTGGACGGCGCCCAGCGGCTGATGAACTCCAGCGGGGTGTCGATGCCTGGGCGGCCAACCCCGGGCATACCATCCTTGCCCCGATAGTTCAGCAGCAACTTGCCCAAGGCCCGGATGCCATTCTCCGCCTGGTCGAAGCGGGCAAAGCGTGGCTTGGCAACGCCCTCCTCCAGGCCGAGCTGGCCCTGCCAAGCATTACGCGGGTTGAAATCGATGTTGCCGGGGTTGTTGTTGCGGATGCCGCGTGCGGTCATGGGTTTTCTCCAGACAAAAAAATACCGCCAGGTGGCGGTCGGTGTTTTCGGTGCGGATCAGGCCGGCGGCGCGGGCCAATCAATGTCGTTGGGGTAGCCTTCCTGGTCGGCTAAGCGGCTCAGCGCCACGCGGTAGCGTTTCCAGTCGATAAGCAGAGCGGCCTCAGCTTCGGTGGCCTCGTCAAGCTCAACGGCATCCTGCAGCGGGGCAATCGCTGCATCGGCCACGGCGCGCCGCTGCGCCTGTTCAGAAACCACAGTAGCCAGCAGCTGCTCAGCATCGGCTTGGGCCTTGGCCTCGGCGGTGATGACTTGCGACCAGTCAATCACGCCGGGAGTCGCGTCCAGACGTTCGCCCAAGTCCAGGCCGGGCAACTGCACCTGACCGTCAGCCGGATAAAGGTCGACCGGGAAGCGCGCACCCTGCGGTGCGTCGGCGTCATGAGGCAGCATCAGGGTCAGCACCAAGTCACCGTTGATACGCTCTACAGGGGCAATCACGAAATCGCAGCCTACGGCCTCGGCCGGCAAAGTCGCGCCATCGGCCAGGCGCGAGAAGTCTAGGGCTACGCCGTTCACCTCCAGAGTGTCGCCGGCCTTCACAACCGAGAGGTGGGCGTCAGAACGAACCGGAGAAAGCTTGATAATCATTAGTACCACCTCCCGACTGCAAGAAAATCAACGGAAATGTTGGCTAAATCGCCACCGCTATAAAGCGCTGACAAATAGATCTCTGTAATCGCTGTGGCGTTAGCCGAAATGTAAGAGCACCAAGCGCCTCGCCCTCCAATCACACCATCCTTCGCAGCCGCAAAAACTTTTGGTGGAACAGCGAATGTTGCAGAAAGGGCTTTACCAACAGGTTGGCTGTAATAGCGCCCAGCTGTTGAGGAAGAACTCCACGCTGTACCCGAGACGGCGAGACTACCGACACACACCATCAAGCCACCAGCGAACTTGTAATACTCACCGTTCGCGTTGCTTCCGACTTCGATGATCGCGCCGGTGGGCACACCGCCTACCTGGCTGACGGCGCCCACAATATCTGCTATTGCCGCTGCTTTAAGGCCGAGACCACTTCGCCCCAATGCCGCCGTATTGCCGCCGGTACCGCCCTTCGACACCGGCACCACGTTCTCTGTCGAGACCGAGCCCAGGCCGGCCAGCGTGGAGCCCCAGGTGTTGGCGATATCGTTGAACTTGTCGGCCAGCGTCTTGGTGTAACCCTGCATCGGCGCGAAGGCATAGGTGCCGGCGGACACCGTGGCACCCTGGTAGGCCGGCAGGATGCTCAGCACCGTTCCGCTGGCGATGTTGGTCACTTCGTACCAGCGCCCGTCCGGGCCGAGGAACGCATCCCCCACCCTGCCGTTCGCCGCAAAGTTGGTGCCGGTGCCAGTCACCGTTGTTTGGCCAGCCGTGATCGCGACCGTGCCTGTCCTGTACCAGGGCATAGGATGCTCCGATTAGTTGAATGGGAATGGCAGGTTGTCCGTCTTGATGACGAGCGCCTGCGGGTATCGATCGGTGGGGATGTCGAAATAGGCGTTGGCAGCAGTAGTGCTGTAAATCATCGTGGTGCGCGCAGCATCGCAGGCCATGAAGTAGATGCCTCCGGCTGCACCATATGCGCCATCCATGTGCGCTTGCATGCTCCCGCGAGCCGGGAATGGCGAGCCTGGCGAAGACATATCATCCATGATCCCTTGCCCGAGCGAGCGTGAAAAGGTCGTGCTAGCAGCGAACTCACCCGATCCTATCGCGATAAAGATCCTCGCCACGCAGTAGTAGGGGCCGCTACTGATAAACCTAGTAGCCTGCTTGGTCGCGCCGGCGAAAGGAACGCCGTACATGGCAATACCGTTGATTACCGTCGGTGTTGGGGGTGGTGGCGCATTTATCCTGGCGACGATGTTGAGCGGATACTGCAGAGAGTTGAAGGTGAGCGCGCCGGATTCGTCGTAGCACTTTAGGCCGGCCCCATTCAGCGTGTTCCGCATGGTGTCGAAGTAGTAGAACTTCGTTGAGGGGCTGGCCCCGATGAAGTAGAACGTCGTGGTGTCACCTGACTTTGAGGATCCGCAAGAGATCCCCGAACCCGTGATGAATACGATCGGCGCTACTGCCCCCGTAACGCTGAAACCGTGGACTGCATCGGTTATCGACGACTCTGCATAACTGCTCCCTTCATTGGGTGGCAACTGGGCTGAGCGATGATAGAGGCGCGGCCAATTGACCTGGAACGAGAGATAGCCGCTTTTAAGAAGACCGTAAGTAATCTTCTCGGTATCGAACAGTAACTGCCCGTTCTCCTTGTAAACCTTCAGACCTGCTGACATTAGTAGTAGCCATAGTGAATGCGGCAGTTGAGTGAGTAGAAGCCCCAGCCGCCGGCGTATGAGTACTGCCAAGCCAGAGTGGCGGCGGAGGCCCCCACGGCCAGGGTCACCCCCGGCCGCTTGCCGAGATACTTGTTCTGGGCGGAAAGCTCGGTGATGGCGTAGAACAGCGTTCTCCCAGCCGGCGGCAGGGGAATCGAGAGCGACCCATTGGCCGCCCCCGTATCCACGTACCCCATCATCTGGCTGATCGTGCTGGTCATATCCAGCAGCGCCAGGCCGCTCGGGTCGTAGACCTTCAGGCCTGCCGTCATACGTTTACTCCCAGGTCGATCGCCAGGTTGCCGTTGGCGTGGTAGATGCGCAGGCGCTGGTTGTTGATCAGCAAGCGGCCCTGCCCTGCCACCGTGCCGTTGATTTCGAACGTCCCGCTCTTGTTCAGGATCCAGCCCTGCTGGCCGGCCACGTAGTTGGTCGGCTCGATGTAACTGCCGATCTTGGCGTTGGTAATGGTGCCGTCTTGGATGAAGGCCTCATTCATGAACACCTGGCCGCCCTGCACCGCGAATGGTGAGGAAAGCGTGCCGTTGATGCCGTTGACCACCGCGAACCGGTCGGCCGAGACCAGGAACTGGCTTTGCAGGCCGGCCGGCCCGTTCTCGATGCCAAGGCCGATTCCAGCGGCCACATACTGCCCCTGTGCATTGACCTGCGTCTTGACCGACCACATGGTACTGGCTTTGTCGTCAAGTGCAGCCAAGGCCTGGCTCGTGACCTGCACCGAGGCGCTGGTTTTCTGTATCTCACCGTTGGTTTTATCCAGCGCCGAATTGAACGACACCTCCAGCGTTTCGGTCTTCTTCGCCTGGGCGTCGATCTCAGTTGCTCGCGTCTTCGCTTCTTCGGCGATCTTGGCCGTGCTCTCCCATGCCTTCAGGGCCCCGGCAAGCTCACCCTCGGCGTTGTCGTCCCGCCCAGTCGTGTATACCGCATCGATGGTAGTGCGCATCGAGGCAACCGCCTGGTCGGTGTCGGCCTGGGCCTGCTCAACTATCTGGATCTTGCCAGCGTTCTCGTCCACCTGAGCGCTGACGGTATCAACCAGTAGCCCTAGGGCTTCGTCGCCATCGACTCGGGCGGTCGCCTCGTTCTCTACAGCCGCTTCCCGCGCCTGACGCTCGCCTGTCACCGCGCTGTCCCGGTCAAGCTTCTCCTGGTCGAGTGCCTGATTAGCGGCATCGACCCGTGCATTGACCGATTGGAGGCGCGAGGCCGTCGAGCTTTCGTTGTCGGTGACTGCGGTCTCCAGCTGCGAAATGCTCGCGGTATTGCCGGCCACCTTGGCATTCACTTCCGAGAACCTGCTGGCCGTGGCCTGCTCGTTCGTGACAACCGTCTGCTCCAGGCTGCGGATACTGCCAGAGTTGTCCGCGACCCTCGCCTCCACACCTGTCACTCGAGTTGCCATCGCCTCGTTCTGGGTCGCCCTGGTGCGCGTCTCTTCCGAGACCTTGGCCAGGGTGTCCCAGCCCCGTAGCGCATCGGTGAGCGCGCCTTCTGGGTTTTCGTCACGGTACGCCGACTGCACGGCCTGAAGCATGGCCGCATTCACCGTCACTTTCCCATCAACCGTCGCGATGTCCGTGGTGTTCTTGGCCACCGCCTGCGCCAGGCCATTTGCCGTCGAGGCAATGCTGCCGATATCGACCCAGTAAGCCGGGTTCGGCGGGGCGTTGCTGCCGTTGGCAGCCGCCGGCACAGGCGCAATGGCCATGTACAAGCGCTGTCCGCTGCGCACGGCGTCGTCCTTGGCGTAGGTATTGGTGGCCACGTACTCGAGCGGGTCGGTCAGGTCGGTGATCAGGTCCTCCAGCTCCTGCTTGGCCGCCTCGATACGGCCATTCACTGACTCCGGGCCCTCGCCGGAAATCTTCTCGATTTCGCGCAGAAGCTCCTGGCCCAGTTCGCTCTCGGTGATTTGGCCACTGATCAGTTCCAATACCGGGCTGGCATCCGCCCCAGACTGACCAAGCACGCCACTGCCTACCGGATACCACGGGCCGATGTTGCCGGTCCTGTCCACCAGGCGCGCCCAGAAGAAGAACGAGACACCGGCCTTCAGGCCTTGCATCACGTACTCGGTCTGCGGGTAGGCCAGATCGGCGAGCTTCGTTGCCGCCTCCAGGCTGTTCGTTGGGCCGCACCAGATCTCCGTCCGCTGGGTGTCCTCGGCGCCTGGTGGTATTCCCCACTTGAGCGATATCCCGAAGATCAGCGGATCGGCCGTCAGGTAGGTTACCGAAGGCGGTGTGCCTTCCTTGCCTTTCAGCTCAGTGAGCGTCGAATCCCGCCAGATCGACGTTATGTCGAACGGCTCGACGGCCCGAACCCTGGCCAGGTAGGCGCCAGCATAGATGCCCACTACATCGATCGAGGTTGCACCAGTACGCTGCAGGCGAATCCAGTTGCCGTTGTCCTTGCGCCATTCCATATCGTAAGCGACCGCCCCTTGGACCGCCGGCCAACTGATGGTCATGGTGCTGACAGCGATCCCCTGATCCACCGCGTAGGCCGAGGTCAGCGAAACGCTGGCCGGCGGCGGCACCGTAGTGACCGGAATGACGCTGATCGGGCGCTCGTCCAGCTTGGCGCCGGTGTCGATTGCTGCGAACTTGCTGGGGTTGAACTCAAGCGCAGTGATCTCGTACTCACCTTCCTGGGTGCGAGTGGTCTTCAGCACTCGGAAGAGCTGCACCGCCAGGTCGTCGTAGTCGATTGCCCACTGCAGTTCGGGCTCTGGCTGCACGCTGTATTCAGTCGTCACCGTCACCGCGCGCCCGGCCACAGACTGCACGGTGCGCGCCTGGGCGGTGCCGTTGGGCAGGTTCACGATTAAGCGGTCACCTGCCTTGATCGGCGTGTCGCGATCGAGGGTGACCACACGGCCGGCAGCGGACGAGATCCGGCCACCGTTCGGGCGGCCGGCCACCAGCTCATCCGCCACCGGGATGACAAACCCAGGCAGCGGAATGCGGCCCTCCATGCCAGTCTTGAAGGTAACAGTCCGGTCCTGGCTGTTGCTCAGCAGTGCCCACTTCCCCCGGCGCTGGGCTTCGGAGGCGCGCGTGCAGCCGATGGCCGAGATCTCGATCGGCCGGTCGCGGTACCGCCGCTGCAGCGCCAGGTCGGTCACCGGGATCACATCGGTGTCGTAGTTGTTGGCAGGGTTGTCGTAGCTGACCAGGGCGCGGCTGTAGTGGGTGTTTCGCTCGGCACCGCCATACACGAACTCGCCGTCGATGACGTTGGCGCGGGTGAACACATAGTCGATGTCCTGAGCGCGCGGCATGTCCGCCTGCATGAACAGCGAGCCGTGGGCCCAGTACACCATGCCGCGGTAAATGGCCGACAGGTCGCGCAGCAGCGTCCAGGCTTCGGCGCGGCCCTGCAGGTTCATGTCGCACAAGTAGCGCGGTTCCTGCCCGCCTACTCCATCCGGCACCAATTGGTCGCAGTATTGGGCGATGCGGTACATCTCCCATTTGTCGACCATCCACGACTTGATGCGCTTGCCCAGGCCAAAACGGTCCTCGACACACAGGCCGTAGGTGACGAACGCCGGGTTATTGGTCCAGGCCTGCTTGAAGGTGCCGTCCCACACGCCCGTATAGGTGCGGGTTTCCGGGTCGTAGTTGCTTGGTACCGGCCAGCGCTTGGCCTTGCAATCGACAGTTACAGCCGGGATGTTCTGGAACTGCTGGGCATCGAACTCGATGTACAGAAGCGCGGTGTTCGGGTACCGCAGCTTTTCATCGATGATTTCGGTGTAGCCGGCGATGGTCATCGTGTCGCCGACGGTGCCGCTGTTGGCGTTCGGCGTGATGCGGCGGACACGCAGCATCCAGCCGGATGTGGCCGAGGGCAGATTCACGCGAACAGAGCGCTGGTAGCCGTTGGTGGTCTTGCCGTCGACGGCGCCGCGGTGAGCTTCGACGTATGCCCCGCCGTCGGTTGCAATGTCGATGGCATACTCGATCCGGTAACCATTGGTGTTGCCGCTACTGTCCTGCTTGACCAGGCGAGGCCAGGACATACGAACGCGCACCGCCGAGAGCTGCGTATTGCTAAGCGAGCGTGTGAACGGGTTGTCACTGCGCAGTTCGACGTTGACGGTGTTCTCGCTCTCGATCGAGGGAATGCCCTGGATGTATTCCTGCTCAACGCTACCGCGGCGCCACTCCCACTTCACGCCCGGGAAATTCACATTGCCGCTGGCGTCCATGATCGGCGTGTTGTCGAGATAGATGTCGCGGTCGGTCGGCGTGCCGTCGAACTCGCCCTCGCCCACCGCCAACAGGATCTTGGCGATGTTCGTCGACTGAAGGCTGTCCGGTGCCTCGACGGGGGTTTTCGGCTTGCTCTCGCCGCCCTTGGCGCCGCTGATGTCCAGGTGAGCTGCTGCGCCCATGCTTTCCTCCAGGCATAAAAAAACCACCCGGGGGCGGTCTGCATACTGAATTGGCCTCAGGCCTTGTCTTGCGCTTCGATTGACACGGAGATAATCGCCCCGCCCCAGCGGCGTTTGCCGATACAGATCGGCACGGGGTTGCCGCTGGCTGTCGTGTTCCTGGCACTGCCAAAGGCATAGGACGGCTTGTTCTCAGCCGCAGCGCTCAGTGACAGGCCTTGAGCCTGAGGGCTGAGCAGTTGGATGACGCCGCCGATGGCCATGGATGCCCCAACCGCGGCTGCAACCCCCCAACCACCAGCGCCAGCACCAAAGGCCGCACCTAGCCCGCCAGTAGCGAAGGTTGCTGCAGCAATCAGGGCTATCCCAACAACAGTCTGCAGTAACCCGCCGCGCTTGCTCCCGCCGATTACCGGAACAATACGCAGTTCGCGAACACCACCACGGTCAAACGCATCTGCGCCGACGTTCTGCCGGTTCCGGAAAACCGCGAACCGTAGGCCCAGACCATCGAGGCGGCGGATTTCGTCTTCGAATCCAACTAGTGTGGCTTTCAACGCCTGGAACGCCTCCCAGGTATCGCCAGTATCCAGCTGCCGACGGTGGATACGGCCAAACTTCTGAGCCAAGGAACCGGACAACATAATGGTTGTCATGGGGGTGTAGTAGATAGCTGAGCCAGACATTCCTGCCTCCGGACAATAAAAAACCGCCCGAAGGCGGTTTGATTAAAGGCGCTCTTAACTGCCTCAATTCGTCGATTTTTTCTCCAGTCCATCAAGCCAGTTTGGAAGTAAACACGCACTTGGGTTTTGCCTATCGCAGCCTCAAAGTCCGCAAATTCAACCTCTCCGGCGCTGATCACCGTCTTCCCTCCACCAGCCAATGGCTGTAATGCCGCGGCGTAATGAGCCCCCATCAAAGACTGGTTTTGCCAGGCAAATAAGACACACTCTGCTACTTGGTCTACGGATTTCGAACTGTTGGCAGTAAACGCCGGCCCCGCAGCCCGCTTCTCATTCATCGAAGCACATCCACTCAAGAGCGCGAGGCTCAGTATCGTGACCATTACGCGCATGTCATCGCTCCCTGAAAAGGCGGAATGTATCACTTGGCGCCGCGGTGACGCAGCACCAGTCGCGTTCGATCGAGCCAAGGGCCGCCGAACACAACGATTTCAGATGGCCGCCCCAGTAGATGGTGAAGCATGAACGGGCCAGGCCCGAAGACCTCCACCGCTTCCTCCGGCAGCCGAGCGTCAGCGCCGAGGTAGATGCCGGCGTGGTTCGGGTGAGCCGTGCGACCCACGGCCATGACGATCATGTCGCCGCGTTGTGGCTGGCTGACCTGGTAGAAGCCGGCTGCCTCATAGGCCTGCTCGTAAAGACTTGGGCCGTCCGCCTGCTCCCACCACCCCTCATCCCGGGAATAAGTCGGGAATTCCAGACCCCACTCACGGCGGTACCAGTCCGCGCAGACTTGCCAGCAGTCCCAGGCACCGTGCACGAACGGACGACCCAGCAGTGGCGTGTGACCGGTTGGCGTGATGCTGCGCAGATCGCCTTCAGGCCACGACAGGATGTACCAGGGCAAGCCAGTGGCTTCACACATGGCCAGGTCACGGGATGACGGCCTGCTGGTGGCATCTGGATGCGAGTGTACGATGCCGATCACCTCACCCTGATCTTCGGCCGCAGCGTAGTGCTCCGGCGAGATGCGGAACTCCTCTGCAGGATCGGTAGCAGTGTTCACGCACGGGACATACCGCTGAGCGCGCCCCATAGCGATGAGCAGCCCGCAACACTCACGCGGGTATTCTGCCGCTGCGTGCGCTTGCACGGCGGCCAGGATGTGTTTGCGCATGGTCAGCTCCGTGCGATGAGGGAAACAGCCGGGAAGCCGCCAAAGGGCAGTTGGTTGCCCTGGCCAAAGCGGACGGTGCAGCCTGAGTCCAGGCAACCGTTGCACTGGTCCCTGACCGGGTCATCCGTTGGGTTGCCGTCCAAGTCGTAGTAGGGTCCGGTGTATCCGCAGTTCGGACCACGATAGCCGGCGGTCATGGCCCAGTGGCATAGCTGGGTCATCTGTCGGCCGATCGTCTCCCCGCCCACGTCGCCCGGGCTGGCCAGCTCCCAAGACACAGTGGAGCCGTTCTCGGACACCTTTTGGTCGATGTACCAGACCTCGATGGCTTCCTCGGTCGGGTCGGCATCCGGGTTGCCAGCCGGAAAATTCACCGCATCCAGGTATCGCGCCATCGTGTGGCGCATGGTCAGCTTGAACTCGAGCAGGTTGTCGAAGGCCACGCACAGCGCCGTGATCCTACCGTTGACGTTGCCAACCGTCAGCGTTGGGCGCACGGCGGTACCGTCCGAGTTCGCTTCGATGCCCTCGATCTGCATGGGCCAAGCGCCATACTCGTTGCCCTGCCACCAGATCGACTTAGCCGGTAACTGGTCGGCGTTCGCGCCAGCCGCTGCAAGCTCCCCGGGTGTGTGCGGTATTGCGTGCCCATGGAAGCGCAGCATGTCCGCTCCGAAGTCGGAGCCGTCCAGCTCGAACAACAGGATTTCTGCGCCCGGTTCCAGCTTCTGCAACTGAGTAATCAAGCTCATGGATGAAATGCTCGTTCAAAGGTGGCTGTCAGCACCGCCACACCGCCCGGCTTTCGCTGCTGCCGGAACGTCTCGCACCGGTACAGCCCCAGAACACCCTCGGGGTTCGTCCAAAGAAAGGACGTGGCGCCCCGGTGCCGCCGGATGAACGCCAGGATAGGCGCGACCTCGTCAGCCAGACCGCCGAACGACAGCGCCCAGCTGTCAGACTCAGCGTTCAGACCATCAGTGGACACCTGGGCGTAGTTGTCACCGAACTGTGATTTGCGGGTGCGCAAGGTGCTGTCACCGCTCGCCTCATCATCTGGCGTCCAGGTGAAGGTTTCGATCGCCATCAGCGTCTCCCGTTACTATTTCGATAGCTCACGCCGCCGGCGCGCCAGGAAGCGGCAATGGCTCGCTCGGCCACTCCCTGCATCTGCTGCTGAAGATTCTGCTGAAGCGCGGCGCTGTCCAGCTCCATGCCGTCAGCGCTCCGGTCTTCAACGTTCACCGAAACCGGCACGTTTAGCTGAACCACCGTGGAACCGCCGCCATTGCCGCCAACGACCTGAACACCAAGTGATCCGTCCGAGCCTCTGGCCAGCGGCATGATTGCCTCAGGCCCGGCCTCGCCGGCCACGCCCAGGCCGCCATTGCCCATGCCGAACATGGTCGGCGTGTTCAAAATGTTGTTGGTGGCGAACCCGGCGCCCTTGGCGAACAACTGCACGCCTCCAGACCAAGCGCCGCCCAGCGCCTGGCGGATGTACGCGCTGCCATAGCCAGCCTGAGTCGCACCAAGGTTCGACGAGACGGCACCCGCAGAACCAGGCGTCATGCCGTTACCGGACCCGCCGCCGAAATAGCTGCCGACCGCAGACACGCCCAGGCCAACCAGCCCACTCAGCAGCGAGCTGGCAGCCTGTTGGCTGGCTATTCTGGCCATGTCCGAAATCACACTGGTGGCGAAGTCCTTGAAGTTGGCCTTCCCCGTCATCGCAAAATCGGCCACGGCGTCCCGAGCCGAATTGAATCCGGTGGTGAGCATGTCATCGGTTGCGCCCGCGACGTTCGCGGCATCTGCCTGAATGTTGGCCCAGGCTCGTTTGGCGCCGTTGCGGTAGTCCCGCTGGGCCTGCAGCCTTGCTTCGAAACCGTCGACCTCCATCTGCAGCTCGCGGGCCTGGTAGTCGGCCAGGTCGGCCAGCCGCTCCTCGTAGGCCGATTGGCTCAGGCGCCGGCTGACGTCCTCCTGCTGCTCCTCCAGCTGCCGGCGCGATTCGGCGTACTTCTGGCGAACCGCGTTGAGCCGGTCGGCCTGCTCGCGCTCATCGTCCCCCATTCCAACGCCTGACACATCTGCGTTGATGGCGTCCTGGCGGGTCTGAAGCACCACCTCCATGGCCTTACGGTAGGCCTCGGCGCTGTTACGCCGGATCTCCGCCAGCTTCTTCTCTTCTTCTGCCCGCTTCTGGATGGTCGTATCGGCGTACGCAGTGTTCAGGTTTTTGATGCCGAGCTCCATCTCGGCAGCGGTGATCTTGCCGGCGGCCTGAGCTTTACGCAGGCCTTGCACACCTTCTGCTAGGTCGACGAGCCGCTTCTTCTCCGGCAGGGCCCGGTCAATGATCGCGTCGAGGGCCTTGATCTCATCCTTCAGGGCCTTGGTGCGATCCTTCGTACCTTCGGTGGCATCCTTGTTGGCCTTCTTCTGCGACTCGATCGCACTGGCCGCCGATAGAATCGCTTGGCGATCGGTTTCGGTGAGGTCGGTGTTTTCCGCGATGTAGCGGTTGGCGGCCTTGGTGGCATCGCCATTGTCCTGTAGTCCGGCCAGCTGCTTCTGCAGCGTTTCAAGATAGGTCTGTCCCGCCGAGCTCATGCCAGCTTTCGCGGCGTTGTTGGCTTGGGTGGCCGAGGTGTTTTCCTCGGTGACGCCGGTGAGCACCCTAAGCGTTTCCGCGATCAGGCCTGAACGCTGGTCGGCATCGCTGACCGCGCCGGCCTGGGTGATCCACTGCTGCACCGTGCCGGCCGGCAACTGAAGCCGGTTACCGACCTCTTGCAGGATCGGCGAAAGCCCCTCGCCTGCCGACCGCGCTTCATTGAGACGATCAACCAGGCCCTGGTACTCAGCCAGCTGTCGGTTGTACTGACCGCCAGAGTCGCGCGCAGGCGCGGTAACCACGGCAGAACGAATGGACTGGGCAAGGTCGCCATAGGCGTCCTTGACCTTGTCGGTCGCAGTGACCTGCTCCTGCTGCCACTTGACCAGCGATGCTTCGCGCTGGTCCTTGTTGAGCTTTGAGAACTCCTCCCGCAGCTGGGCAACCGGCTTGTGCAGGTCTTCCAGGCTGACGCCCGCCTGATCGGCGTTGTTGCTCAGCAGCAGAAAGCTGGCAGCCGCCGTGCCGGCCAACAGGGCAAGCCCCATAGGCCCACCCAGGACGCTGAGGAGCCCTGCACTGACGGTGCGAAGACCAGCCTGTGCAGTTGCTACCGCAGCAGTAGCGGCCGCTTCGCGCTGCCGCGCCTGGGCCAGCTGGATAGACATCTGCGTCTGTACCGCAGTGCCGCGCGCCGCAGCAGCCTCGCGGGCGGCAAGAATGGTTGCGGTCTCGGCCTTGCGTTGATCGGCGAGAGCCGCCTGCACCACGGCCTCAGCCTGAGCGATACGAGCCGCCCTGTCGGCCAGCGCAGCCTTCACGGCCAGCCCGGACTTCGCCACATAGTTGGTCAGGGCTGCAACGCCCACGCCGCCCATGGCCACCGCGACCAGGTCAACGTTGTCCGCCAAGGCAATCAGCACGCTCGACAGGCCCGCAACAGCACCGGTCTGCTCTTCCATACCTCCCAAGAAGGTCTGAACGGCGTTGCCGATGTTCACCAAGGCATCCTGTACGCTGGTAGACATGTCGGCCGCAGCCTTTCGGTTGGCCTCAACAGTGCGCAGGAGCCCGGTGTTGATGGTCTCCAGGGACAGCTTGCCTTCCACGCCGAGCTTGCGGATCTCCTCAGCGCTCTTGCCGGTGGCCGAAGCGATCGCTCCGACGATCGTTGGCATCGCTTCCTGAATCGATACCCAGCCATCGGCCTCGACTTTTCCGGTCTGCAGAGCCTTGGAGTAAGCGCCAAGCGCAGAACCGGCTTTGTCGGCCGACGCGGCGTTCGTCACAAGCAGGAAACTGAAGCTGTCGGTGATGTCGAGGGTCTGCTGGGTGTCATAGCCCAGGCTGCGCATCGCATCGGCGGTACGGATGTAAAGCTCTTGCGCCTCGGCCAGGGGTCGGTAGGTTTCCTGTGCGGTGCGCAGCAGGTGTTCCTGCACCGTCTGGTATTCGCCAGCACTGCCAGCGGCAGCCTTCATCCGATCAGACATCTGCCCATAGGCGTCGACCTGCTTGATGATGCTGCCGATAATGCCGGCACCGGCCACAGCGGCGAAGGCGCCGCGAATGAGCACACCGGCCTGCTGCGCAGCACCTCCGGCACTGTCGAACGCGGAGTCGACCTGAGCCAGGTTGCGGTCGATCGACTGCGAGGTGCGCGCCACCACCTGGTCAGCGCTTGCCAGCTCGCGGCGCAGCTGCGCCGTGGTGGCCTCGATCTGGACCAGCATCCCTTGGACTTGTTGGTCGGCCATGCAAATCTCCAAGCACAAAAAAAAGCCGCCCGGAGGCGGCACGCTGTCTACTGTTTGGGCCGCCCTCGCAGGAAGCTTTTCAATTTTTCCGCCACGCTCTGCCGGGTCGGTGGTTTCGCGGCGATAGCCTGGCCTTGTGTCTGGCCACGCCCTGTCCAATCGAGCCGGGCATCGAGCGCGAGCATGATGTGTGGGATCGGGGTGTGCCAAGCGGTATCGGGCGGCCAGCCAAGCCAGCCGGTAGCCACGCCGAACAGGTAGTCCACGTAGCTCCCGTTCTTTACTGCGCTGTGCTGGCCGCCTCGTCCTTTCCCCGGGCGGCCACGCTCGGCGGTACCGGGTTGAGCAGCACGGTGATGAAGTCGGTCAGCTGCCCCGACACCTTGGCCACGCCCGTGCGGAACACATCGCCCGCGATGACCGCGTGCTCGTCGGGCTTGAGATTGGCGCCGGCGATGATGATGTCCGCACAGGCGGCGATGCTCATCAGCCTCATGGATTCCAGCGCCGCACGCAGCCCACCGAAGCGGGATTCGATGAGCAATGCCGCGTCCAGGGTGGGCTTGAGGGTGTAGCTGCGGCCACCGATCACGATTGTGACGGTGCCGTACAAGGCTTCGCTCATTAGGGTTCTCGCAGTAAAGGACGGGGCTCAGCCCCGCCGATCAAGGGACAGCCGGGCCGGCCGGGATTTCGATGATGTCGGTGTTGATCGCGAACGTCATGTTGCGGCGCACCACGTTGTCAGCCGAACCTGCAGCCACGGTGTTGTTCATCACCTTCACACCGAAGTAGAAGGTGGTGGGCAGGATGGCGGGGGTGGCGGTCGGATCGCCGTCGTTGAGCGTGATCTTGACGTTGTAGTTGCCCTTGGTGCGGTCCTTGTGTGCGACCGCCACCGCTTTCTGGCCAGCATCGCCTGCGTCCAAGCCGACCGCCAGGGTCATGTTGCCGGCGTCGGCGGTGCCCTTGTACTTGCGCACGCGGCCGTCGCTCAAGGCAGTGAAGTTCACGGCGCTGAACGTGTCACCGAACTCGCCCAGGTCTTCGATCTCGCCAACTTGGACATAGGTGTCGGCCTCGTACTCGGCAAGGGAAGCTGGGGCGGTCTTGCCGCCGAACGCCAGTCGGCAGCCGGCGGCGGTGTTGAGGTTGTCATCGGCCATGGGGGTTCCTCCAAATGGCATTGGATAAAGCCGCTGCGCGGCCGGTAGGTAATTCAGTGGGTGGTGATCACACGGACGGTGATCGAGCCCTGGTAAGTAATCCCGTCGGCATCGCGCTGGGCGTCGACCTGCTCGACCCTGACGGATACAGCGCGGCCCACCTCCAGCGGCAGCCGGCGCTCGTCCAGAGCAGCGATGACTTCGGCGTTGATGCGTTTCACCTCTGCCTGGCCAACGGCACCGGACCAGACCGACAGGTACAGCAGGCGAGTTTCGCGCTTGCGACCTGAGATCGGGGTACTGTTGACCGAGACCTCACGGTCGATCGACACATAAGGCATTGGGGTATTGATGTCCGCACCGTCGTAAATCGGGCGGCTTCACCTCAGCCTGCAGCCTGGCAAAGACGGCTTCCTGCAAGGCCAGCGATGGATCAGCCATTGCCTACCCCCTGGCTCGCCTTGCGCAATGTGCGCTGCACGGCCGCTTCGATGTCGGCCATCACATACTCCCGGTTAACGTCTATCGATGGGCGAAGCCACGGATGCGCCGGCCTGGCCGGGATATCCGGGTACTTGCCAAAGAAGTGCGTGCCATCGCTCTTGTTGGTGACGCGCCGATTTCGATCTCCGGCCCGTTTGCCACCGGTATAACCCTTGGTGCCGTATTCGATGAAGCGCAAGTAGAAGAACCGCCGGTTGTCGCGCTTGCCGCGTATGCCGACCTGCGCGTCCAGGCCGCTTGGCGAGACGTACACCTTTAGCGCGGCGGCGGCAGCACCGGTATCCTTCGGCATCAGCTGCCGCTGCGTCTCCAAAATACGGTTTGCCGCCTCCAACATCGCCGGCTGAAGCTCGTTGTCCATCGTCCGGTGGATGTTGCGCAGCGTCCGGCGTAGCCGGATATCACCGCGAATGCTGGACCGGCGGGCCATGGCTTACTCCTTGGACTGGTCGGCCTTCGCCGGCTTGGCGGTCTTCTCTTCCACTGCCTCGGCATAGCCGCGGGCAATCAGTCCCTCGCCGTATTCCTTGGCTACATCGAACTCTTCGCCCTTCTCGCGCTCGCCAGAGGCGCCCGTCAGCGGGCCCAATGCTCGAATTTTCATGGTTCACCTCATGGGTTGGGGACGCTAGAGCACAGTAGCCGCAGCATGTCCCGTTCGTTGTTGAGCAGCGGCGCCTCGACCCGATAAGTCATGCCGGTGCGTTTCTCGATCAATCGCCAGCCAGCGGCGATGTCCGAGCGCGGCCGTATGCGGATCTCGGCACTGATCACCGCCTGCAGTTGCTCGGCGACAGGCGAAACCCTGCCGGTGGGCATGGTGACCTCTGCCCAGACTTCGCCGACCTCTACCCAGGTCTCTGTGAAACCGCCTGAGAGGTTCTGCTCCCTGTGTGGCTTGAACACTCGGCAGCGGTGCCGCATTGGTCCGGCTCTCATAAATTCACCCAGCGATGCGGTCGCCAAAGCGCATTGGTAGCAAGCGGCAGCTCGGTAGCGATGGTGCCGGTAGCCACAGCCTCGCGGTTTGCATACCAGTGGCCGATCAGCAGAAGCGCCCCTTGGCGTATTGCCTTGGTGATGATCAGCGCATTCCCTGCAGGATCAGGCAAGGCCTCGCCCTCGGCAATCAGACGGCGGTTCGTCCACAGCTCGAAGGTACTGATGGCGGCTTCGATATAACCTTGAATTAGGCTGTCCTCCTCGTCGCCATCAGCCCGCAGGTGCGCCTTCACGGTGGCGAGGTCAATCATTGCTCGGCACCAGGGCCTGCAGTTCTTCCTTCTTCGCGCCCGGCTCGAAAGCGATGCCTTTGGCCGTCAGCCATTCCTTCAGCTCTGGCACCTTCATCTTGAGCGGATCGCTCTCAGGAGGGCCAGAGCCGTCCAGGTACTCGGCCACGCCAAGGTGCTCGACCGCAACCAGGGCGCAGCGCTCCGACACTTCCTGCTCGCCCGTCTGGATCTCAACCACCTGGTTGCCGTCGACAGCGAACGGGAACGCCTTCTTCACGGAAATGATTGGCATAAATCCTCCAGAGTGGGCGCCCGAAGGCGCCCGCTCGATCAGGCAGCGCTCAGGGTCAGAACCTTGATCGCCTGGGAGTCGACGAGCATGCCGCCGACGCGCTTGGTGGTGTAGAAACCAACGTACGGTTTGTTGGTGTAGGGGTCGCGCAGCACGCGGGTGCCGATACGGTCGACGATGGTGTAGCCGCGCTTGAAGTCCCCGAACGAGATGGCGTTGGCATCGGCGGCCACGTCTGGCACATCCTCGTTTTCGACAATGCCGTAACCCAGCAGGGTGGATGGCTTGTCAGCTTCGAGGCCTGGGCGCCAGAGGTAGTTGCCCTGGCTGTCCTTCAGCTTACGGACATAGGCCACGGTCAGATTGGTCATCATGAACCGGGCGTTGGTGCGATAGGCCGCCTTGAGCGAGTGAATCAGGTCGATGATGTTGTCACCGGTGAAGGCGCCCGCAGTGCCGGAGATCAGCTTCTGCAACTTGCCAAAGGCACGGACTTTGTCGCTTTCGGCAACCAGCTCGTAAGCCAAATAGCCCTTCGGCTTGTTCACGCCATCGCCGCTGGTGAAGGCGGCGCCCTCCTTCTCGGAGAATTCGCGGGCCACCTCACTGTTCAGCCAGGCCTCAGCATTGAAGAAAATGTCATCCAGGCTGGTCTGGGTTGCCTGCGGGTTGGCGTAGATCTCGCCCATGAAGGCGGCGATCTGGCCCAGAGTCGGGGTGCCGGTCGCAGGACGGGCTGCGGTCTCGCCAACCCAGCCAGAACCAGCGCCACCCAGACTGACCAGACGCTTGTAGTCAGGGGTGCCCACGGTGATCTGGTTGCACACCTGGCGCATCGGCGAGGTGTCCTTCAGCAGTTCGATGATGCTGCGATCCAGCTCTTCCGGCACCGCGTAGCCGCCGTCAGCGTCATTGCCGATCTGCAGCGCCTTGGCCTGCAGGTCGCCCAGGCCGGTATCGACCCCCTTGCGAACGAACTGCATGAAAGCGGTCTTGTGCTCGCTGGCAGCTTTGGTGCCAGAGCCATCGGGGCGCTTGAGTTCCGCCAGCTCCTTCTCGAGCGCCGTCTTGAGCTCGTCGAGCTCGCCCAGCTTCTCGTTCAGGCTATCGACCTGGCCAGAGAGTTTGCCCTTCTCGGCCTCCAGGCCATCGATGCGTTTGTCGTTGTTCTTCTTGAACTCTTCGAACTTCGCGCCGAGGGCTTCGGCAACGTCGTCGATGTCTTTCTTTTCCACAGCCATGAGAGGCTCCTTACATTTTGTCCAAAAGGGATTTCAGGGATTGAAGTGCTTCTTCGGCACCCGCCTCTCGCGGTGAAACTGCGCCGTAGCCTTTGGCCATGAAGGCCTTGGCCTGGGAGCCAGAAAACCCTACCTCTCGCAGGGCTCGCTCCACTTTGCTGGGCGGCGGGGTTTCGCCGCGGGCCAGCAGAGATTTCACGTCGGTGATCCGGGCCTCATCGTTGGCCGGGAAGGTGACCAGGGAAACCTCCCACAGGTCGATCGCCTTTAGCAGCCAGATGCCCTTTTCCTTGTCGTACTCGTAGTCATCGAGCATGTAGCCGATCGACATACCGGTCAGGCTGCCGGCCTTCATGTGGCCGTGGGCCCGCTTGGCCAGTGGGTCGGCCTCGATCAGCAGTTGCCCCTTCACGTACAGGCCAACGTCGTCCTCGCGCATCTCGGTGTACACACCGATCGGCTCGCTCATGTTGTGCTGCCAGAGCATCGCCGGCAGTCGGCCCTTTTCCTTCCATTTGGCCAAGCTCGCCGCGAAGGCGCCGCGGACAACCACGTCTCCGTAGCTGTCTTCGACGCCGAACACCGAGCCGTATCCCTCGAACTCGCCGCTGTCGCTGACCGACTTGATGGTCAACGGCAGGTCAAGGCGCTGCTTTGTCTGCATCGTCGTCAGCCTCTGGTTTGGTGGTCATGTTCAGCGGGGTCAGGTACACATCGCCGCCTTCCCGCGGGTTCATGTCCTCAAGGTCGCGGCATTCGTTGGGGCATAAAATGCTCCACTGAATGCCCTTCGCGTACGCATCGAACCGCCCCTTCATGTCGCCCCGCATCAGCGCGCCGGCATTGAACTTGGCGTAATGGGTCAGGCGGTCCTTCTCGTTGAGCAGGCCGACCTGAATCCGGTGCTCGACGCGCGTGATGATCGGCACCAGCGAGTAGTTCACGAAGTTCATGCCCATCTGCTCAACGTTGTTGAGCGTCATCTTGTCCATATTCGCCACTAGGTGTGGCGGTACGCGGAAGAGGCCGCACAGCTGCGCCTCGGTCATGCGCTTGGATTCGATGAACTGGGCGTCCTGGGCGTTCAGGCTGATGGGTTTCCAGTCCAGGCCCATCTCCAGAATCATGGGTTTGTAGGCGTTCGCTGCCCCCATGTGCTCGCCCTGGAACTCCTCCTTCAGTCGAGCGAATGCTTCGTCAGTGAGCGTCTGTTCGGTGCGCAGTACCCCGCTGGTGACGGCGCCGTTGGTGAACAGCTTGCCGGCATGGGCATCCATTGCCTGGCCAAGCCCAAGTGTCTGGCGGGCGTAGGCGATCGGGTTCAGGCCGTTCAGTCCATCCAGCGTGAACAGCCGGACGTGCCAGATCTCTTTCTGCGAAAGCGTTTTCTGTCCAGTCTTGAAATCGACCTTGTACTCAACCGTCCAGTCGTCGTTAAGTTTCGGTTGGACGATGTCGGGATTGAGCGGGAGAAGCTCGACAACATTGCCGAGGGCCTCGACCTTGTAGGCGTAGAAGTTGCCGCGCAGACACAGGCACGCAACCAGCATTTCCCAGAATTCCTGGGAGGTCATGTAACCGTTCGGCGCCATGCTCAGCAGTGGATAAAGCCGGTGACCGGTCGCAGGCAGACGAACCTTTTCCATCTGCTTCATCAGTCGGCATGGGAGCATGCCTATCGACTCCGCCAGCACGCGCACACAGTTGAAGACCACCAGCTGCTGCATAGCGCTGGTAGTGGTCACGCGCTGACCCGACGATGTTTCGTAGCCAGAGCCTAGGGCCTGCGCCAGTTTCTCCGGTGTGCCGATAGCCAGCGGGTTGCTCTTTCTCCCAAGAAGGGCCTTAATCATCAGTTCCCTCCTCGAATGACGGCATATGCCGACAGTGCCATGAGGATCGCCCCACACACCGACAGCGACACGGCCTCGCCAAAGCCAACCCAGAGACCGCGCGCAAGCAGGCCGAAGCCGACCATGCCGACCACATCCGGCAGGCTTTCTCGCAGGCGAGCGAGAGCAGGCACCCCGTCTTCGCGAGGCGCCTCTTGTTCAGGGATCATAGGGTTCTGATTCCGTGTTTGGTTATGTGATCCGAGAGGCTCTTTTCTGGCTTCGCCTCGGTCTGGTTTGCGGCACCGACAGCCATCGCCATGGCAACAGCGCCGTCGATGCGGCCCGTCTTCTTCCGCTTCGAGAAGATTCTGTTCTCCTGGGCATCCGCCTCCATCACTGCCGATGCCACGTTCCAGGTGAGGCACGGGTTCTCCAGTACCTGGATCTTGCCGGTGAGGATCAAGTCCTCCAGCAGGTCGATGGAGTGGGTCATCCACAGGTTCGAATCCCGGGCAGGCCGGAAACCCTGCCCATGAGGCACCAGGTTCAGCTCAATGCCTTGAGCCTCAAGCTCTGCCTCGAGGTAAGTCATGTGGTACGGGTCGAAGGCAACTGTCTTGATGTCGTACTTCGCTGCCAACTCACCCAGGCGCTTGGCCACGAAGGCGTAGTTGATTGCCTTGCCGGGAGGCGCATGAATGTGGCCGTCCTGCAGCCAAACCTCATACGGCACACCGTCGATAGCCGCCCGATCCAGCAACGTGTCCTTCGGCGTCCAGAACTCGGTGATGGCCTTCCCTGCCTCAGGGAAATAGAGGTTCAGCGCTGTCAGGTCACGCTTGCCGGAAAGGTCCAGGCCACCGAAGCAAGTCTGACCAGCCAGTTTGTCCGGATCAAACTTGGCGCAGCACGACAACCAGGTGTCGATCTCGACCCATGGGTTCGCTGCATCGACCCACTGGCAGAAGTTCAGGCGCCTGACGGTGCTGGCCTTTGCCGGCATCCCTTTCGCGTCGGTCACCTGCTCGCGCAGGTACTTCGGCTGGAACGTATGCCCCAGTGATGGGTTGGCCTTGCCCCAGCACTTCTCGTCCTTGAACGGGTCGTCGCCCTTATCAAGGGAGCAGATGAACGCAAAAAAGCTGTCGTTGAAGTGCCGGTGCCGCTTCGTCACGCCTTTTGCACCGGCCGCGCAGACGTTCACGCCGAGCTGGTGGTAGCTGTAACAGACCGACGTGCGATCGTGACCGCTGTTGGTGATCATCAGGATCAATGCCTGCCGGCGCCCTTTCGTGCCGGCCCGCATGAACTCAACGGTCTTGTTGTTCTTGTGTTCGTGCACCTCGTCGATGAGTGCACAGTGCGGGCGTGGACCGGACTGGCCGTCGTCAGAGCCGATCGGTCGGAAGAACGAGCCGGTCGCGAGATACGCAAGGTTCCATACCTTCTCGTCACGACCCGACTTTTTGATCTTCTTGCTCAGGGCCGGCGACTGATCGACCATCGCCACGGCATCGCGGAACAGGATCATGGCCTGGTCACGCTTCGTTGCTGCCGCGTATACCTCGGCCCTCGGTTCGCCATCAGAGGTCAGGCAATACAGCCCAATCCCACCGGCGAGCGGTGATTTCCCGGAGCCTTTGCCAGACTCGATGTACACCGTCCGAAACCGCCGGAAGCCATCAGCACCCAACCACCCGAAGATCGAGCCCACAATGAACGCTTGCCACGGCAGCAGAACGAACGGCTTGCCTTCATGCTCGCCACCGTTGAGCTTGAGCACCGTGCTGAAGTACCGGATCGCCCTGCTCGCTTTCTCGATATCCCACACCAGTCCACGTTTCGGACCGTCTTCCAGGTCACGCAGGTGGCGACCGCACGCATTCCGAATATCCGGCCCGGCCAGCACCTTGCCGGATTGAACGTCTTGGGCCCAGGCGGTTACAGGGTCAACCTCGTAGGAAACCTTCTTGACCTCAGTTGAAGAACTCGTCTTCCGGGTCTTTGCTCGGGGGTTCGCCAATGGCCTGGACCTTGGAACGTGCGGCTGGGGTCATGCCGAAGTGAGTTAGGTAGGACAGAAGTCGGCGGTCAGCGTCAGCCGCCATAGCCACCGCCGGGTGCGCCTTGATCAGTCCGTTCTCGGTTGTGTAGGTGTGCCCCTCCTCCGCGATGACGTTCGTCAGTCGCCGCACCTCGGCGGCAACCTCGCACAGGCGCTCCAGGGTCTGGAGATCGGCCTCAGCCAGAACGCCCATCGAGGAAGCGAGAGGGCAGAAAACTTTCCACACGGCCTGGCCCTCCGCTGTCATGTGAGGCGGCGGTGGCTGGTAGGATGCGACGGCGAGCTGGGGTTCGCGCTTGTTTTCCCGAGCCGGGCGCGACGTTCCGGTGACCTTTTTCTGGGCCGTGGGGGCTGGCGTTCTGCCCTTCAAAAAAAAGGCTCCAATTCTGGCTTTTTGCGTAAAGAGGGTCGAGGGCGGTCTTGCTAGACGAGAATGACTACTTTTTGACCCTCCCCTAGGGGCTGTGGCGTGCTACACAGCCTCCTTTCGAGATCGGTTCTCATCTGTCGCGCCGCTGGCGGTTCCAGTGGTGGTTGGGGTCGATCGGCAGCCCATTGACGTCACAGCCGACCACCACACCAGTCTTCTCCTCGCGCTGCTTGGCGCTGTCGTGACACTGCTTGCAGAGGCTCTGCAGGTTGGTGGCATCGAAGAACAACGCCTCATCGCCTCGGTGCGCTACCACGTGATCAGCGATCCGGGCCTCAACAGTTCGGCCCTGTGCAGCACAGCGACGACACAGGGGCTCGGCCTGCAGTTGGTGCCAGCGCAGTTGATACCAGCGCTTGGTGTTGTAAAGGTGGTGCCATGGGGAGTTGTTCGCCATCAGCGCACCTCTACCACGATGCCACGCTCAATCCATCGCATGACACGACCGAGGTGAGGATCGCGACCAGTCGCGTAAGACACGAGCAACACACCAGTCAGGTAGTACTTCAGCCACCAGCGATGGCGGCAAACGATCGTTGCAAACACACGAGCCATCACCAACCTCCTGCCATCTTCGTTCCCACCGCCACGCCCATCAGGAACACCAGCACCACCAGCGTCACGCCAACACCATGAGGATGCGGCATCGCACCCTCACGCATCGGCGGCGGTGCAGGTGGCGGTTCCTGCTCTCTCTTGACGCAGACTTGGCACAGGAAGCGGTTGTCGCTGACTTGGAGTGGCTCAGACTCAGTCTTCACCCATCGACACCTGGAGCACTGGAACTCGCAGATCATGGCTATCTCCTGTACCAGGTCAGCTGGTAGCACCGCACATCAGGCGGGACCTCGGCGATAGGCCAGCGCAAGCAATCCATATGCTTGCGCTCTGGCCTTGTTCGGCTCACCCGAAGCGTCTGGACCAGGTAGGCAGACCCAGCAGCAGTGGTGATGTAGTCGCCAACCGCGATGCCGTCGGCACCGTCAACGTAAAGCTTGCATGGGGTGTAAGGCTGCCTTGATCTGGCCATGCCGATCTCCCGCGGCGCTGTTGCTCACGTACCGCGGCGGGTCAGGCCGTAGACCTCCAAGGCGCCTGCGATCTTCTCGCCCTCGACCCGGCTGATGGTGTTGACCACCTCTACGCAAGCAGCGGTGTTGGGCTCCATGCGAATGGTGATGGATGTGACTTTCGATGGGTCCAGCCCAAGCACTTGGCAGACGGTCTGGCCAAGCTCCCGCCCAAGGATCAGGGGTTTCTTTTCCATGGTGATTCCTCGCGCCACGAAACGGCGCTCTCTGATTTTGTGGCGCGGATTACTCGGGTTTTCGGCTAGGCAGCTTGAAGTCGGTAACGCGATCAGCAATCGCGCGAACCTTCTCCACTCCAAGGAGGCCAACCCACCCACCAACAAAGGCAGCCATGCTCTGTGGCAGGCCGAAGAACTCGAAGCCGCTGATGATTGTGAGGGTCAGGCCGCCACAGATGGCGCCCTCCACCAGCATCTGCCGGCGAGTGCCACCACCATAGGTGATGCGCAGTACAGCCATGGCGCAGGACAGACCGGCCGCGTATAGCAGGGGCGAATGCTGGCTCAACCATGCGAGGGCAACCGCCCAGGTGTCTGGTTTGTCTGGCATGTTGGACATCCGGGTTCCTCCCTTGCGGGAAGCAGAAAAAGAAAAGGCCCGCCGTTATGGCGAGCCCTTGGATACGTGAAAAGGTGGCCCCGTGCTATCGTCGAGCTTCCACACAAGACGTTCCACGGAGCGAAAAACGATGAAGGTAACCCTCAAGTGCGCCAAGTGCGGCAGTGACAAGTTCGAGGTTCCGGCTAGGCCGAACGACAACTCGAAGGTCACCTGCGGCAAATGCGGTGCTGTCGAGACTTACGGGAAGCTCATGAAGGCTGTGGGCGACAAGGTCACGAAAGACCTGCAGCGGCAGCTCGGGAAAATGTTCAAGTGACCTGAGCGTTTCAGCCAGAGGGCGCAGGAAGTCAGCGGCGCCCTCAACCTCAACGTCGAGCCGTAGCTTTTCCATGCATCCTCCAGATACGAAAAAGCCCCAGCTGGTGCGAGGCTTGGAATGGGTGCGGAGGGCCGGTGCTTACCCGGCTTGTTGGTCTGGCTCGCTGGGTCACGTACCCCAGACTCTCATCGCGTAGCCGATCAGGGAGCGCACGGCTTTGATCGACGCCACTACCGACTTAGCCCAGCTGCCTGAGCGTGTCATCCGCATAAAAAAGCCCACACAGGGCGGGCAAGGGGAGCAACGCAGAAAATGGTTAAATCTGGTGACTGTAGAAGAGAGAGTACGACTCAATGCCGTCGTTCGGCTGCTTGATACCAGCGTTGGAGTAGTGAATCGCTCGGATGCCTACTTTCTGTGTCTCGCCAATCTTGAGACCCGCACCAATACGGTCTTCGAAGTTGAAAGCAGAGCCAAAATCCTGATCGCCTGCCGAAGTGCCTGAGAACACGGCCACGCCGATACCCGCCTCGATGAAGGGCTTCACATTCCCACTGCCGAACTCATAGACGAACACAGGAGCGAAGGACAGCGAGTGAGCCCCACCTGAAGCATCGCCTGCTTCCCAGTAGGTGTAGCCAGCATCCCAATAACCGGTGAGACGGCCAGTACTGGATTCAAACCAGCTTTTGTCCCAGTTAAAGCCAATGCCGACGCGCGCTGTAAGACCACCTTGGCCTGTCGCGCCAAGCGCTCCGGATAGCTCAGCCGCTCCGGCGGACGCAGCGAAAAGGGAAAGCGCCACAACGGCGAGAACGTTTTTCATACTCACGGTCTTCCATATTATTGAGTAGCAACCTATCAGAATCATAGCGCTATCAAATCGTTCCCTCATACAAGAAAAATGCTTTTTCTGGAGGGCTACCTGAATCGAAGCCCCTCAAAAACACAAAACCCCGACACGATGGCCGGGGTTTGTCTGTGTCGCGTAACGTTGCAAGCTGGACACGCTGCTATGAAAACAGGTGTTTATCCGTCCGGAAAGAACTATTTACGCAGCTTCGCGAAATTGTTCCAAGAACGAATCCACCCAGGCCACGCCCTGCTTGACGATCTCGCGGGCTGACCGCTCGGACATCCTGGATGCCTCGCCAATCCGCACCATGGTCCACTTCGATCCGAAGTACAGCCAAACGAAGTCACCCATTTGCTGATTGCGCTGGGTTAGCTTGGCCACCGCTGAGTCGATCACCAGGGCCGTGTCATCGGTCAGGCTGTACTCGGTCCCACCACCAGCTGTCGCTGCGGTTATCGATGGGGAGACATAGCGGGGCACCCCCATCCCATCCATTCGCCAGCTGCCCCATTGCTCCAGCAGCCATTCGGTATCGCCCAACGGCTTGTCCATGTAGGTGCGTTTCTTCATGCAGCCCTCCGGGGCGTTGGGTCGGTGTCCAGGCCGAACAGCTCGCGCAGAAGCTTGTCGGCGTGTTTGTTCTTGGCGTTGCCTTCGGTGATCCAGTCCTTCGCGAACTCTTCGAACCCCTTGTTGGCTCGGGCACCGTGCCAGTCAGTCACGATATCCATCAAGGCTGCCGAGGCCAGGCGGCCGTTGGGTAGGTCCAGCAGCATGCGGTTGCCGACTGAGAGGAACTTGCGCTCAACGGCGGTCAGGCTTTTGCGCGGCAGCGCCGCAGTTACGTTGCTCATCGAGCGACTCCTTGGGCCGCACGGGCCTCGGCAATTCGCACATAGCCCAAGAACTGGTCGGCGGGCATCGACTCCTTGATCACGTCGAGGATGACCCGATCCATGTGCTGCTGGGCGTGCACCTTGGCTTCCTTGCGCAACTGGCCGCATCGGTAAAGCAAGCGGGCGCGGTCATGGTTGATGTGCTTGAGCGCTGCCTTCGCCCGGTTGTACCAGGCTCGGTCGTATGGCGTGCCCTGGATGGCGCGCTCGACGGCCTGCGCCAGCGACAGCTCCAGGCGGATAGCGTCAGCCACCAGCTGCTCATGCAGGGCCTCGCAGGCCTCCAGAGTGTCGGGCAACTCACGGGGCCCAACCAGGCGCTGGTGCGGTTCTGCAAGCTTCGGGGTATTGCCAGTGGCAACAGGCTGCCCGGCACCAGCACGCTTGCTGACACTCACCGAAACGACCGGGGTCGCAGATTTGCCAGCGCCAGCGCGTGGCCATAGATCAGAAAGTTTCATGGTGCTTGCTCCCCTTACGGTGCTTGGAGAAATTCAGGACGCGGCCCATCTCGACCTCGTCGTCAGGTGGGAGGCGGTTGCCGGCGAAGTTGACGAAGCGGGCGTACTGCCCTTGGCGCTGTACCAGGCAAGAGCCCTGGGGGGCTTGGCGCCCCTTGTCGAGGATCAGTTCGGTAACGCCCTGCTGCCCCGCTTCCGACTCCGGGTCGTGATGAACCAGGATCACGGCGTCGGCGTCCTGCTCGATCTGCCCGGAGTCACGCAGGTCGCTGGCCTGGGGCTTCTTGCCGGGGCGGCTCGCAGGATTCCGGTTGAGCTGCGCCAGCACCAGCACCGGAACGCTCAGTTCCTTGGCCAGGTTCTTCAGGGCAATGGATATCTTGGCCACAGCGTCGGTACGGCTTTGGTTCTTGCCTTCGGTGCCCACCAGACCCAGGTAGTCGATCATCAGGATGTCGAGGCCCTGTTCGCGTTGAAGCCGCCTGGCATCTGACCGGATAGCGCTCATGGTCAAGCCGGGCGTGTCGTTCAGGTACAGCTGAGCAGACTCGATCTTGCTGCCGGCCGTCCCAATGCGCTGCCATTCGTCCTCATCCAGGCTCTTGACCTCCTCCATCCGGCGCAGGTCAATACCGCCCTGAGAGGCGATGGTGCGGACGGTCAACTCCTTCTCGTCCATCTCCAGGCTGAAGATCAGACCCACGCCAGCGCCACGGATAGCGATGTGGTTGACGATCTGCAGGCCCAGCATGGTCTTGCCGCTGCCTGGGCGGCCGGCGATCACCACCATGCTCTTGGGGCGCAGGAAGCCGATCAGCTTGTCCAGGTCAGCCAGGCCGGTGGACAGCTTCGGCGGTGCTCGATCGTCTAGAACCTCTTGCATGCCGTCGAAGACCTTGGGCAGCACCTCGGCCATACGCTTGTAACCGGCTTTGCCGCTCCCTTGGAGGTCACGCAGGTCTGCGATGGACTGCTGGGCCTGCGCGATGATGTCATCAGGGATCACCCCGCTGGCGACCGAGGCCTCAGCCGAGCGACCAATGCCGATCACTTGGCGGATCACAGCCCACTGCTTGACCTGCTTGGCATAAGCCATGACGTTGGCCACGGATGGAACGTTGCTGCTCAGGCTCTGCAGCGAAGGACAAGGTGCCCCTGCCGCTCGGGAGCTGGCGCTGCACGTCGCCAACCGTCACAGGATCGACCGGCATGCCTCGACCCCGGCAGTCCTGGATCACATCGAACAGCGCCGCATGATCGTCGTAGAGGAAGTCACCGCTGGTCATCTGCGACACGATGTCGTCAGCAAGTGCGTGGTCGCCGTCCAGGGACGCCAGCATGATCGCCCCCAGCACACCGTGCTCGGCCTCGGGGTAGCCCATTACCAGTTCGCTCATGCTTCACCTCGCGCCGAGGCCCAGGTGAACAGGACGGCAGGCCCGCCAGCATCGGTCAGACGGTCGACAGCGCGATCACCCAGGCACTTGCGCAGGCCGGCAAGCCCCAGGTTGGAGATCACGATGGTCGGCATCAGCTGTCGGTACCTCGAGTCGATTACCTCGAACAGCACCTGGCGCTCAAAGTCGCTGCCATGCTGAACGCCTACCTCGTCGATCACGAGCAGGTCTGGCTTCAACAGGGAGGCGTACACGTCGCGCTCGGTCTGCTCGGACTTCTTGTCGAAGGTCATCTTGATGTCGCGGATGATCTCGATGGCCATCGTGTAGCGCGCTGAGGCTCCGTAGCTGCGAATCACCTCCTGAGCAATGGCGCAGCCCAAGTGAGTCTTTCCGGTACCTACGTCGCCCAACAGCATCATCGAGCGGCCCAGTTCCCAGTTTCGCTCGAACCCATGCACGTAGTCGCGGCACTCAGTCAGCGCCACGGCCTGCCCTTCGGTTTCGGCGCGGTAGGTGTCCAGGGTGGCACCGCGGAAGCGCAGTGGGATTTCAGCGGCCATCAGGCTGACATTCATCGTCCAGTCGCGCCGCAAAGCTTGCGCCGGCTTGCGGACTGCTTCGTCGGCAGAATGCAGCGCGTCGAACTGGCAGCGAGTACATCCCTGCCAGAAGTGGTCACCGGAAAACGACTCGATCAGTTCGTCAGTGAAGTCGCCGTGCACACGGCACTGGCCAGGTTTGAACTCGAGAGTTTTTGGAGTGGTCATGATCTTGCTACCCGGTAAGTCCCGTTTGGCTGGCGAACCAGGCCTTCGGTGTGGTCAATCTTGTCGAGGTCGGTGTGGTGCGATTGGCCTGCCCCCCTAGTGCCGGAGGTCCAAGCCTCTTTTTTCAGTCGGTCGACAATCCAGGAGGTCTTGAACCCCTGCCAAGCAGCGGTCATCGCCTCGGCCAGGGCCTTGTCCGGGCTGATCCCAGCGGCCCGGCATCCCTCAAGCTCTGCGAGAACGTTGTTCCAGATCGTCAGATTCAGCGGGCCTTTCTTCTTCCGGAACTGGAAGTAATCCCGGGCGGTTTGCTCACTCAGATCAGTGGGTGCCAGCTCGAGCATCTGCTCAACCGTGAACCCATCACTTCCCCTCTTACGGTTCTTTGATGGTTCACCTTTGGGTTCTATTACGGTTCTGGGGGCATCTGGTGCCGGGGTGTCCGGCATCTGGTGCCGGGGGGCGGGGCACGTGGTGCCGGGGTCCCCGGCATCTGGTGCCGGGGGGCATTTAATGCCGGGGGCATAGGATGCCGGGGTTACGACGTAATAGGTCGACCGTCCGGCGCGCTCTTTCGCCACCAGCAAGCCGACACTTTCCAGCCAACGGATCGCGTTGCGCACAGCCCGCTCCTTCAGGCAAGTGCGCTCGCAGATCCTGGCGATGGACGGCCAGCAAACGCCATCGTCATTGGCGTTATCTGCCAGGGAGATCAGGACCGACTTCTGAGCGGCACTCATTTCGAGCGGCCAGCAGGCGGTCATTAGGATGGTGCTCACAGGTCAAGCTCCTCTGTGACACGGCGCACGAAGGCGTCGTAGCTCTCGGCCATCTCGAAGCCGTTGTCTTCCATCGCCTGGCGCCCGGCCTTGGCCAGTTCGTAAATCGTCCAGCGCTCGCGTTCTGGAAAGCCCTTGAACTGGGTGTAGGTTGGCCATGGCCCGGTGATGATCGACGCGCCAGAGAGCTGCTGGAGCACCTGGGGGGGGAAGACGGGTTCATTGCAGAGTCTCCCCGTTCAGCGTCGCGCGCTTCACAACTGCCGGCGCGGGACGCCTCAACTGGTCGCCGCGCTGGTCCATCAGGTTTCGTACAGCCGTGTCGATACGCCTTTTGATGTTGTACCGATGCCGCTTGGCCTCGCTCATGCGCTCGTAGCTTTGAGCGGTTGCGCGAATGACGCCGTCGTAGGCAGGATCGGAATAGTCAATGCCGTGACGGTTCGGATACGGCTCGCCATGAGCCCGGAAGTAGCGGAACACCTCATCCTTGTAGTCTTCTCGCAGGCACGTGACCGCGTAATGAGCGTGACAGTGCTCAATCGATAGCTCAGCGATGCGCTCGATCAGTTGCTGTTTGGTAGGTTTCTTCATGGCTGGACCTTCTGGACCAGGCGGAACCGGCCCTCAAAATATGGGTGGGTCGCCTGGGTGGCGGTGACCATCGTGGATTCGGAGACAAAGCGATGGAAGGCAGCGGTTACGTGGCTTTTCGACCAGACCAAGTACTGGGAGCCGAGCGCCTCTTCGTGACCGTTGCGGACCATTCCGGCTGGGTTTGGCTGGTTGGGCCAGACCTTGAGCACGTAGTCCACAACCGCGCCGGACAGCCCGTGCCGCTTGAGCATCGTTTCCTTGATGCGGCTGAGCGACTGACAGTTCTGTGGGCAGTGGTCCCAGACGGTCGTCTGGCTCAGGTCATCAACACGACGCTCGATGCGCTCCAAGGCAATCTGCTGCTCACGCTGCTGCCGCTCGACGGCCACCAGGTGGTTGGCGTTGGCGGCTGTGATCTCAGCCTGGGTCATCGGGCGGGCCTGCTGACCTTCCAGCTCATTCAAGCGGGCAAGCACGCGACGGCGAACACCCTTCGACTCACGCATAGCAACCAACTTGCACTGGTCGGCGGTAAGGCGTAGCCCTTCAGACTGGGTGTTGTTCAAATTTTGCACTACGAAAGTTTCGTAGTGCTCCCCATCGAGCTCGTCCTTGCAGCGTGCAACAAAGTCGTTGTGCCGGACCGATCCTTCGCCGAACGAAGCCCGCGCCTCGTTGACTAGCGCCAGCAGCTCGGTGGTGTCCATGGTGGTGAAAGCTGCAGAAGGCAGGTTCATGCCGCACCTCCCGCTACCAGCGCCTGCTCTACGTCGACTACTGCCGCTTCGACAACACCCTTCAGCAAGGACAGAGGGATATCGCTCGTGCACGCCTCCCGGGCAAAGTGGAAAAGCATCTGCACCACGACCAGTTCGCAATAGCTGGTCTTTGCGCCAGCTGCCTGGCTTACCTTTGCCATCAGCTGATTGAACAAGTCCTTGTTGCCATCCAGATCAGGCACCGCCGAGGCGGCTTTCTTTGATGGTCGGCTGGTCATTGGCTATCCCCCGCTGCATTCATCAGCTGAAGCAACTGGTCCTGCGCCTGGTCGGCCAGCATGAACATCGCTTCATGGATGGTGGATTCGCTGAGATGATCGAGTTGAGGAGCGAACCCGGCCTGCGCATCCCCCTTGAGGCTGTCGTTCTCCATCAGGATGGAGGCGAACCCCTCGATAACACGCAGGCGGGCCATGACCTTTTCGCCCAGGCTCGCTGGTTGTTGTGGTCATTGGCTCACCTCTGCTCCACGAACTGAAGAGACTTGGTTTTGTGGCGCGATGTCTTCCATATCCCTAACAGGGATCTCAATCGCTTCAAGAAGAGCCTCGCACTGGACGGTCAGGACGCGGATCGCATAAAGCTCGCAACTGCCGTCAGCACCATCGCCGATCAATTGTCCGAGCAGGCAGTTGACGCTCGAAAGCATGGCGCCTGCCGCGGTGATGGCGGTGTTGCAGGACGTGCCGGCGTTGACCCGATATTCAACCCCTGAGGAGAAAAAGCGCGCCTCTTGCGTGGACAGGCGAGTCATGGCTGCACCTCCCATTTCTCCAGTGCGACCTGCGCGCTACGATTCAGGGTGTTCGCGGCATCGGCCAAGAATGCCAACGCTCGAAGCTCATTGGTGCGAATGGTTTCGCCCATGTTCGCCGCCAACTCAAGACGGTGGGCAAGTTGATGAATACCCTCAGTGAGCCCGACAGCTAGGCCAATTCCCTCCATCAAGCCAACATCGGCTTTGATCGAGAAGACCGCGCCTCCTTCAAGCTCATGCGAGCCAAAATCCAAAGGGCGCAACAGTGGTAGTTGCGCCAGCGATGGCGTGGTGGTATTTTCTGGGTGCGCCATAGCGCCGTCTCCTATTCAAAGACGTTACGAAGTAACCACTCCTCCTACAGAGTGGCGTGAGAAACCCGCTTCCTACGGCGGGTTTTTTGTTGCCCGGAGAAAAGTCAGCCGGACAGCAAAAACAGGGATGCCGAGGCCGTCATGGAGAGGCCTGCGCAGCACTGGATGGATTCACAGCCACCACAGTGGAGTTACGTTGATGGCTGTTGGCCGGTATCGTTTGAGCCATGGTAGGGAGCGCACTTGCCAGCAGACTGCCAATCTCAATAGGGGCGCCATTCGCCGTCGCTAGAGCGCAGATCCGCTGCGCATAGCTCGTCTCTCCGGTGTAATCGGTACGCGGCAGACGCCCCGCCGACAGCCACTTGTACACAGCGCGCGGGGACTTCTCGCAAGCTTGCGCCACCGCCGCGACACCGCCTGCGGCATCAATGGCCTTCTTTAGGGATTGCATGTGGGTCTCCGGCGGAAATATGAACCTTGAGTACATACTATGTCGGAACTGAAAGTACATGCAAGCCCGTGCAATATTGAACGGATGGTTCAGATAGAAGAATTGCGCAGCGCATTCGCTGACAGACTCAAGCAAGCTCTCGCCGCCCGTGACATTCCGTCCTGGGGTTCAGGTGCGCGCATCTCCAAAATGGTCGGGGTCACCCCAAAGGCCGCCAGCAAGTGGCTGAATGGCGAGTCAATGCCTGGTGGCGCAAAAATGCTGGCATTGGCTACCGCACTTAAGGTGCGCGTGGAATGGCTGGAATACGGCAAAGGAGGGATGACAGAAGAAACGTCAGGATTTGACGCCAATGTTGAACCCACTCCTGGCCCTGTGAGGTATTACGAGTACCCTGAAATAAGCTGGGTTCAGGCCGGGATGCCAATGGAAGCGGTAGAGATTTCGAACGTCGCATCATGCGAGGTTCACCCATCGGACGCCTGGGCAGGCCCTAATGGCTTTTGGCTCAAAGTGAAAGGCCCTTCGATGACCTCATCAAACGGCATGTCCTTTCCCGAGGGGATGGTGATCTTGGTAGCGCCTGGATTCGACGTTGAAAGCAGCCAATTTGTAGTGGCCAAGATGGTCGATACCAATGAGGCTACTTTCAAGCAGTTCATTTGGGATTCCGGGCGGGCCTTCCTGAAACCTCTCAACCCTTCTTTCCCTACCGTCGAAATGGATGGTGAGTGGGTGCTCGTAGGTCGAGTCGTTGATGCGAAGTGGCCAAGATCTGTACTCTAGGTTAGCTGTCTAGCTACATCCCAAGCCCGCCCAGTGCGGGTTTTTTGTGTCCGCAAGAAAAATATGTACTTTTGGTTCTTGCAATCAGTGAACCATTGGTACATATTGATTCCACCACTCACCGCAAGGAGCACGCACCATGACCGCAGCAACCACCATCACCGCCGGATCTTGGCAAGGCTTCCTCGGACGCGGCCTGGCTGAGCGCGAGCTGCAATGTGTTCTTGGGGTGGCTCAGGGCCAGAGCAGCAAGGAGCTTGGTCGCGACCTGGGCATCGCTGCTGACAGCGTGAAAAAACGCTTGGCGTCGGCGATGTTCAAGCTGCAGGTCAACCGCCGGGCAGCTTTGGTGGGAGAGGCAATGCGCCGCGGCCTGATCTCCCCGGCCGCGATCCTGGCCGCGATCCTCGCGGTGCACGGCATCGTCAGCGACGACCAGATCATGCGGGTTCGCCGAGGCAGCAGCGAGAAGCGGGTCGAGCTTCGCGTTGCGGCGCGGCGGGTTGAGCAATTCCAGGTGGCGGCATAAGCGCCAGCTCAAACAAACCTCAAATCAGGACCAAGCCATGATCAGCGTGACTATCGGCATCGAGCTCGGAGGCGCAGCAGCCAGCATCTGCTCCTGCCGCTGCGAAATTGACCACCCTCAAAGAATTGGCCGAGCTGCTCAAGATGGACCGCAGCGCAGCCCGCCGCTACGTGATGCGCCTGGGCTATGTGCCGAAGCACGCCCGCACCGCCTCCAGTGGATTCCAAACCGCTTTGGTGTTCGATCACGACCAGGTGCGCCAGATCGTCGAAGCGCGGCAGAAGGACGGGTACTGCTGACATGGCCAGGTCAGCGTCGAGGGCTTTTTCACAAGAGCCCTGTGCGGTGACCAACCAGCACAGCGAATGGATGCGCGATCAATGGCTCCACTCGAGGGAAAACTGGATGACTGATTTGATTTTGACCGAGGCCGACTATCGCGAGCTTGTGAGCTGCGACGGCGACGAGCCGACCACCGACTCGGTCAGGGTGGCCAAACGTTTTGGCAAGCGTCACGACAACGTGCTGCGCACGATCGACCACATCAAATGCTCTGCGAAATTCCGACTCCTCAATTTTGAGGAGTCCTCCTACATCAATGAGCAGGGCAAAGTGCAACGGATGTTTCACATGACGAAGGACGGATTCATCTTCGTTGTCATGGGGTTCACCGGAGAGAAGGCGTCAGCTTGGAAAGAAGCATTCATTGAGTCATTCAACAGGATGGCTCGCGAGCTTCAGGACCGTTCGCTATCGATCGAGCAGCAACGCCACATGCTGATGGCGGAGTTCAAGCAAGAGAAAGGTCTGGCGAGTCTCGCCGGGAAAACAATGCGCCGCTGGCAGCTCAAGAAGCCAGTCATAGAAGGGAAGATCATCCAGCTTGAAAAGGATGGTCAGCAGGTACTGCAACTTCACTGAGATATCGGGCGCAACTTACGCCCAAGTAACACCCGAAACTTCACTCGAAAGCCAAGTTACTCGGCGGGTACTCGCTCGCCTTAAATAAGGAGATTCAAACATGCTCATGCTAAGCCGCAACATCGGCAAGGCCGTCATCATCGGCGGCAACATCCGGGTCAGCGTGGCCCAGGTTAACGGTTGCCAAGTCCGCCTGGGGATCGAGGCCCCGCGTGGAGTGGTGGTTGATCGCGAGGAGATCCACCAGCGCCGGGTCGCCGAAGGCACTGCCCAAGAGGCGCCAGCGTTCGACATCGACGACCACGTCAAGCTGGTGGCTGATGCACGCCGGTACCGCTGGCTGCGTGACCGAGAGCGAATCGAAGATCCCGACGAAGACCTGCTGGTGGTGCGCGGCGATAACTGGCTATCCGGCGAAGAACTGGATCAGGAGATCGATACCGCCCTGCGCCTGGAAGCCTTGGAGCAGCAGGTGGTGCAGGAGCAGCAGCAATGACTCACATACTGACTCAAGGTACCCGGCTGCACCTTCAGGATGATCTCGGCCAGCTTGGCGAACGCCTGATCCGTTTTGGTGAGGCCCTGCAAGATCCGAACACCACTGTCGGCAAGCTGGCCGACCTGGCCAAGTCCTGCGGCATCAAGCTGCACATGCGCGCCGTTGCTGAATCTGGAGAGGCACCCAATGCTCACTGATAATCTGGCGCATCGCGCCCTCTTCACCCTGCCGCCGATTCGCCCGAGCGCAGAGACTGCGCCAGCAGTTCAGGCCCTGCCTGAACAGAAGGTCGTGACCGGTGACAAGGAGGTGGATGCCGTTTTGTGGCTGCGCGAGGTGATCAAGACCGGCCAGGCCGGGCCGATCGCCACTGCCCTGGACGCAGCCAAGCAGATCAAGACGCCGCTCAAGGAGATCGAGCAGCGGTATGTCGACTATGTGAAGCGCAACAGTGGGGGAAACCCCTTCGCAGTAATGTTCTCGTTCGGCTTTGCTGACCTTGAAGGGCTGGCCAAAGGCTCGCTGGAGAAAGCTGCCCTGGCATCCGAGGCGCAGGCCCGCTTCGAAGGCGAGACGATCTTTGAAGATACGCCCGCCGAGCAGTTCTGCGAGAAGGCCTTGAAGCGCTGCAAGGGCTTCAAAAGCTACTTCGAAAACGACAAGACACAGGTGGCCAAACGCTTTCGCAAGCACGCCGACCTGATGCCGAGCACCCTCGATGACTGCCTGCACGAGATTGCGTACTGGGGGCGACTGTATGCCCTGCGCCACGCTGCCGGCGAATGGGGCGATGGAATGCACGAGGCCATCGCGCGCGAATGGTTTGTCCAGGGGCTGCTGGCCGAGATCAAGCCTCGTAACCAAGACGAGGCCCTGCGTGTTCTGGATTACGCCGCGCAAGCCGAGAGTATCGAGCATGACGATATGGTGGCCATTGCTCGAAACCTCATCGCGGTGGGAGCTTAGCCATGAGCAAGCGAGATGTCAGCCTGGCAGCGAAGGAGATCATCGAATCGATGGGGCTCAAGCGGGGTCGTGGGCGGGTCAACTCGGTCGTATCGAGGTCAGCCGCAAAGATTCCGGCGACCCAGGGCACTGATCAGCCCAGCAAGGCCTCAGCCCTGACGGCGCCTCTGGTCGGCCCCATCAACCGCTTCATGTATTTGGAGGCAAGGCGCTGGGCAATTGATCTAGTCGTGTCGCTGCGAGGCTCGCCGCTTGAGGTGGTAGTTGCGCGGTTGACGGGTGCAACGGCAGGCCGGCCAGGCAGTTACGTGGCAGGCGTCAATTCTGTGATTATCGAGCTGGAAGCGGCTGACATGACAGGTCGCTGTGACAACCAGAACCTAGTGCGTCAGGTCGGGAGTGGGCAATGAGCGAAGAGACCGAAGTGCTGACGGTCGAGGGCCTGGCCAAGCTGCTGGGCCGAACCGAGGCGTCAATCAGGGAGGGGATTCGCCGCGGCGTGCCGTGGCTGCCCAAGAGCTTCAAGATGGGCAACCGGCACTGCTGGCTGAGGGATGACGTAAAAGCCTTTCTAAGACAGTTGCGGGACGGAAAAACAGGACACCAGAAATGCGGCAGAAAGAGAAAATCGCCACCAACACTAAAATCTGCTTAAGCTTGACCAGTCGTCAGAAACTGATCTATCTCTCGACAAAGAACCCCAACGCTAGGAACCATCCCACCCATCTCATAGTACATACGTGCGTAGTCTAGGTGTTCAATCGTGTTTATGGCTTTAGACTTCTTATACTCTTCGCCACGCAAACTATAGATATCTAAAAGATCCTTAGCAGGATGTTCTCTCGTGGACACATCCAGACTCCTGAGATCAAACCCAAGCTGTTGCTGAATAAATTCCACAGTGAGATCCGGATGAATTTTTTCGAAATGCGAAAATTCAGCCAAAAACCATGCTTCAACCTCCATTACTGATAGTATGAATACAACAGGAGCAAGTGAAGTCTTTAGATACATTCGCATAACTCGCTCCAACCGAGGAACCTCCTCCCTCTTGAAGTCTGGCCGAACATCACGAATACCTACAATTTTTTCATAACCGGCTGCAGTGAGAGTAGGATGCTCACGCTTTATTCGTTCTGCGACAAGCGCGTCATTCCCACAGTCATAGATCAAAACAAAAAACTCTTCGGAAGTAACCTCTTTCACAGCGCCAACCTCGGTAAAGCTTACCGGATATTTGCCGCTCTTTCCCCCGCCACTGATACGACGCTTAGTAATATGTACGGAATTAGCTTCAGCAACTTGCTCGATGAGACGCTCAACAAACAGCATCTCCGTATTACCCTCAACAAAAAATGCGATTTTTCGCATCACTGCTCCTCAGAGTTATCGGAATTTAAATAGTCCATTTCAAAGAACGAAAAATTACTCAACCCCGTAAATCTGAAATCATCAAACATTTTTGCCGAGTTCTTATAATTCCTCACCGAAACATGACTACCCTCTCTCTTAAGTACAGTCCATTCCTGCAAGGGCACCTCATCCATAACAAAATTATCGTTTGTAGACATGACAACCTGCAAACTAGTTGTCTCAGCCTTATGACGCAATAATTCGATCAAGGCACAAGAACGCTCATAATCGAGCCCCTCGCCAATGTCATCAATCACCACACAAGCACTGTTGCCCTTCATCTGCATATAGTTTAAATGGATCAGCAAAGCCAGTACTCTGTACATACCCGAGGACATGGAGTACTGATCTACCCCAGCCTCTACACCTTTCTCTCTTATAATCAGCGCCGATGGCTCTCCGGGCAACCCTTCAAACATGAATGTTATAGGCATCCCAAGCTCGATATCTATGATATCGAACCCAACCGCCTGCATATCATTGATAACAGCTGAAACAAATGCACTGCCGAAATCTCGCTTGCCATTGCGGAATAATGGGACTGCTGCGTTTTCGTCGCTTTCATCTACAGGTGCGGCTGAAGGCGTAAAGAATGTAAGCGACTCTTTGCCCAAATGACCGCCAAATTTGTAATGCCTTAGCAACGACGCCCAATTAAACAACGGCTCAAGCATTCCATGTTGAAATTTATCACGCTGCTTGGCAATGGAATACTCACCAGGTAGGCACTGAAAATTGACACGCAAACCGCTATCAATCCTTTCGTAAAGTACGACGCCCTCACCCGAATTCTCTCGAGATAGATAAATTTCACTACCAACCTCTAACCTCTCCCGCTCTACAACACGATCCCTTGTAGAACTTGAATATTTGTAAACTACACCACCAAACTCCCAAACAGCTTCATAAGAAGAAAAAATTGTCGCCGGCATTGAACCCGATATAGTTTTTGCCAGCGAAGCAATAATATTCAGCGTTCTAGTTTTCCCGGTGGAGTTCTTGCCAACGACTAAATTTTTTTCCTGCAGATCCAAGCGATCAAGTTTCCACTCTCTCACTTGACCTTCATACTCAACATATTTAATAGATTTCAACATATATTTCACCTAGCCTAACTTTTCAGCTAAGGCTTGAGGACTAAGATGTGTATAGCGCTTGAGCATAGTCAAGGTCTTATGACCGGTGATACTCGCAACTTCCATCATGGTAAATCCGCGCTCAAAAAAGCGACTAGTCGCCTCATGACGCAGGTCGTGAAGTCGTAACCCTACAATCCCTGCGGCAATGCAGGCCCGGGGGAAGTAGTTGCTGACAGTGTTGAGGGCCAGATTAAAGTACCGGCCGCCGCCGATCGGCGCGGGTAAGCTCTCCAAGAGGGCTATCGCTCGGGATGATAGTGGCACGGCCCGTCTCTCTCCGTTCTTGGTATCTTCCAGATGAGCCACTTTGCCGCGCACCTGGTCGCGGCGAAGCATCAGCAATTCAGACCGACGCATCGCCGTCTCCACCGCTAGCTCAATGAACACCGGGGCTGGGCATTCATCTGGCCGGCCGCCTTGTACAGGGCGGTAAGCTCCGCCGGTGTCGGCCGCCGATCTCTCTCCTTGCTGCCCTTTGGCATCCGGATCGCCCGGCACGGGTTGGTCAACCCCTCAATACCCCACTCCTTGGTGGCCACCGTGTAGAGATGGCTGATAACCGCTAGGTTGAGACGGACTGTGGCTGTCGACTTCCCTTGCTTCAACTCAGCATCGCGATAGGCGGCCATGTCGCTCGAGCGGATCGCGGCGAGGCCTTTGCTGGCCAGCTTGTGCTCTTTCCACTTTTTGATGCGGACCTGCTCTTGCTTCGCGCCCTTCTTGGTGGAAGTGACCTCTGACAGGTAGCGATCCAGGGCCTCGGCGAGCGTGGTGCTCTCAGCCTCACGCATGTCGACGAAGCGCGCACGCGACATGTCACCTTCGATCTCGGCGGCCCATCGCTGGGCTTCTGCCTTGGTGTCAAAGGTGGCGGAAAGGGTTGGATATCCTTTGCGGCGGATCTGGGCACGCCAGGCGTCCCCGCGCTTCTCGTAGTAGGCCATGGCGGAATGATAGCGAACGCTCGGGGGAAATACACGCTCCCCCATTCCCCCAAAATTCCCCCAAACGAAAAAAGCCCCGAGGGCTATACAGCGCTCGGGGCCTTTAATATGGCGGAGAGATAGGGATTTGAACCCTAGGTACTGTTGCCAGTACAACGGATTTCGAATCCGTCCCGTTCGACCACTCCGGCATCTCTCCAATGCCGCGCATCATACCAGCGTTCTTTTAAAACGCAAACCTTTTTTTAAAAAAAATCGCGTGGTATCAGGCGCTTGCGTGAACGCGCCGCTTACAGCGGCACGCCCAGCCGCTTGGCAACTTCTTCGTAGGCTTCGATTACGTCGCCCAGGCCCTGACGGAAGCGGTCCTTGTCCATCTTCTTGCGGGTTTCTTTGTCCCACAGGCGGCAGCCGTCCGGGCTGAATTCGTCGCCCAGCACGATCTGGCCGTGGAATACGCCGAACTCCAGCTTGAAGTCGACCAGCAGCAGGCCGGCGTCATCGAACAGCTTGGTCAGCACTTCGTTGACCTTCAGCGACAGCTTTTTCATTTCGACCAGCTGCTCGGCGGTGCCCCAGCCGAACGCGACAACGTGGGATTCGTTGATGAAGGGGTCGCCCTTCTCGTCGTTCTTCAGGAACAGTTCGAAGGTGGACGGCTCCAGCTTGATGCCCTCCTCCACGCCCAGGCGCTTGACCAGGCTGCCGGCAGCGTAGTTACGCACTACACACTCGACCGGGATCATGTCCAGCTTCTTCACCAGGCACTCGTTGTCGCCCAGCAGCTTGTCGAACTGGGTCGGCACGCCGGCTTCTTCCAGTTTCTGCATGATGAAGGCGTTGAACTTGTTGTTCACCGTGCCTTTGCGGTCGAGTTGTTCGATGCGCTTGCCGTCGAACGCCGAAGTGTCGTTACGGAACAGCAGGATCAAGCGGTCGGCGTCGTCGGTCTTGTAAACCGATTTGGCCTTGCCGCGGTAGAGTTCGTCGCGTTTTTCCATGATTGGGCTCCGCTTGCTTGAGGTGTTGGGCTAGGCGATTTCGCGCCAGTCTAGCCCGTGTTCCTGATTCGCCACCTGGAGCCAGTCCGGGTCGCACCCTAGGGTGTCGACGAAGCACTGGCGGGCCAAGTGTGGCAGGTTGTTCTTGCTGCTGAGGTGGGCCAGCACCAGGTGTTGCAGGTTGCTCCAGCCCAACTCGTGCACCAGGCGCGCGGCCTGGTGATTGTTCAAATGCCCTTGCATGCCCCCTACCCGCTGCTTCAGGAAGACCGGGTAGTGACCACGTGCCAGCAGGTCGCGACAGTGGTTGGCCTCGATCAGCAGTGCATCCAGGCCCTGGTAACGCTCCAGCAACAGCGCGTCGTACGAGCCCAGGTCGGTCAGCATGCCGAAGCGCCGCTGGCCGTCGCTGATCACGTATTGCAGCGGCTCGTAGGCGTCGTGCTCGACCCGCGCTGCTGTTACTTCCAGGCTGCCGATACGCAGGCTTTGGCCACACGCGAGAAAACCGGCCACCTCCACCGGCTTGCGCATGCCGCGCAAGGTGCCTTGGCTGAGGTAGACCGGTACATTGTAGCGCCGTGACAACAAGCCGACCCCATGCACGTGGTCGGCATGTTCGTGGGTGACCAGTACCGCGCTGAGCTGGGCCGCCGAAACGCCGAGCAGCGCCAGGCGCCGCTCGGTTTCACGCAGGGAAAACCCGCAATCGACCAGGATGAACGTGTCACCACTGGCGATCAGCGTGCCGTTCCCTTGGCTGCCGCTTCCGAGTACCGCGAAGCGCACTTAGCCCAGGTGGTCCTGAATGGCGCTCAGCACGCGGCGGGCGACATCGGCCGGAGCCACGGTGTTGATGTTTTTCTCGACCGTGACCTGCACGCTCTCACCCACCTTGCTCAGGCGAACCTGATAGCGCTCGGCACGGGCTTCACGCTCTTCCTTGGTTGGCTCGCTGCCGAACATACGGCTGAAGAAGCCAGGCTGGTTTTGCTTGTCGTCAGGCTTTTCCGACAGGTTGATGTAGTACAGGCCCAGGCTGCGGTTGATGTCTTCGACACGCCACTCGCCACCCTGCTCCAGTGCACGGCCTACGCCAGACCAGGCGCGATCCAGGTCGGAGCCCAGGTACAGCACCGGGTTGCCGCTGCCGTCTTCGCTGAGGCTTACACGGCTTGGCGCGTCGAAATCGCGCGCAGCCAGCAGAGACACCGAACCGCCCTTCTCGGCGCTGCGGTTCATGCTGGCAAGCATTTCGTCGACCAGCAAGGCATCGGCGCCGGTATTGCTGGACGTGGACGGGAAAGCAGGCTCGGCAGTGCTGCCGGCCGGGCGCTCGACGCTGACCACGTACACCTCGGAGGTGTTGCGCTGCACGCCAGGCTCCATGCGCACACGCACGCGCACTTCGCTGTCACCGCTGCTGGCGGTGCTGGCCAGGCGCTGGCCAAGCGATGCCGACAGCTCGTCGAAACGCTGCCAGGTGGTGTTGAATTCACCAGTCTGCGGGCGCTCTTCAGCAATGCGGAAGCCGTTGTCCTCGAAGAACTGGCGGGCAACTGGCCACACCTCGGCAGGCGAATGCTGGGCCAGTACCCAACGGCTGCTGCCGCTGCGTTGCAGGCTGTAGTCGGTGACCTGTGCGGCGCCACCCGTCAGCGGTTGCGGGCGCGGCACTTCGAACTCGCCCTTGGCGTTATCGTCGGCGACGTTACGCGGGATGGGCAGCAACGGGTCAAGGCGCTTGACGTTGCTGGCGTCCTGCGGCAGCTGCATCGGCGCAGTCGGGTGCGCCTGCAGATAGTCACTGCCGCGGTCGCGGAAATAGCCATCCTCGCCCCACAGCCAGCCACACCCACTGGTGCTGGAGATAATCAGGGCAAGGGCGGAAAGACCAGCCAGTCGCTTCATGCGGTGTACTTCCTCTTAAACCAGTACGCCGGACTGGCGCAAGGCAGTACGGACTTTTTCGTGGCAGCCTTCGCTCAGCCAGGTCAGTGGCAGGCGAATACCTTTTTGCATCAGGCCCATTTCGACGAGCGCCCACTTCACCGGGATCGGGTTGGCTTCGCAGAACAGGTCTTTGTGCAGCGGCATGAGTTTTTCGTTGATTGCGCGGGCCTTCTCGGCATTGCCCTCAAGGGCGGCCTCGCACAGATCGGCCATTTCGCGCGGGGCGACGTTGGCGGTAACAGAAATGTTGCCCTTGCCGCCCATCAGGATCAGCTCGACGGCAGTCGGGTCGTCGCCGGACAGGACGATGAAGTCCTTGCTGACACCATCGAGGATGGCCTTCGCGCGGACCAGGTCGCCGGTGGCTTCCTTGATGCCGATGATGTTCGGCACGGTCGACAGGCGGATCACGGTCTCGGCCTGCATGTCGCAGGAGGTGCGGCCGGGTACGTTGTAGAGGATCTGCGGAATGTCGACGGCTTCGGCAATGTGCTTGAAGTGCTGGTACAGGCCTTCTTGCGTCGGCTTGTTGTAGTACGGCACTACCAGCAGGCAGGCGTCGGCACCGGCGCTCTTGGCGTTCTGGGTCAGGTGCACGGCTTCGGCAGTGGAGTTGGCACCGGTGCCAGCGATGACCGGTACGCTGCGGCTGCTGCGCTTGACGCGCTCGACCACGTGCTTGATGACCAGGATGTGTTCTTCGACATCCAGCGTGGCGGACTCACCGGTGGTGCCGACAGCGACGATCGCATGGGTGCCGTTTTCCAGGTGGAAGTCTACAAGTTTGTCGAGGCTGCCCCAGTCAACACGCCCTTGTGCATCCATGGGTGTGACCAATGCCACCATACTGCCCGCAATCATGTAACTGCTCCTGCCGGAAAAAGAGAGCGGTAATGGTACTGGGGGCATCGACCTTGCACAAGCGAAGCAGGCGGGCGGAGCATTCCCCTCGGCGCCTTATTTCGCTACCCTTGACCCTTTGATCGGTGCAGCGCGGCCCGCCGGGCCGTCGACCTTGCTCCCCGCCAGCGTCCAAGACCTCGCATGCGAGCCCCGGGCCCTGCCGACAGGAGGCTTTTGACTGTCCTGCACCGACCGCTCATCGCTTTAGGAATGCTGCATGTCCACCCCCACCACTGTCCGCGAACAATTCCTTGTCATCAGTGCCCTGGGCCCGAACCCCATGGAACTGGCAAACGTCCTCAGCCGCGCTGCCTTCGAAAACCGCTGCGCGGTGGTCACCTCGCGCCTGAGCCGCCATGGCGAGACCAGCGCCCTGGTGCTGCAGGTGGGCGGCAGCTGGGACGCCCTGGCACGCCTGGAGTCCACCCTGCCAGGCCTGGGCAAGAAGCACGGCCTGACCCTGGACGTGGTGCGCAGCGCCGACCAGGAGGTGCGCCCGCAGGCCCTGCCCTACGTGGCTTATGTAAGCGCCGCCTACCGCCCAGACATCATCAACGAACTGTGCCAGTTCTTCCTCGATCACCGTGTCGAGCTGGAAGCCATGACCTGCGACACCTACCTGGCGCCGCAGACCGGCAGCAGCATGCTCAACGCCCAGTTCACCGTGATCCTGCCGGCCGGCACCCAGATCAGCTGGCTGCGTGACCAGTTCCTGGACTTTGCCGACGCCCTGAACCTCGATGCGCTGATCGAGCCATGGCGTCCACAGAACCCAATGTAAGGAAACCGACCATGGCTGTAGCACTCGACCAACCCGTCGCCGACTTCCAGGCCCAGGCCACCAGCGGGCAAACCGTCAGCCTGGCCGGGCTCAAGGGCCAGCAAGTGGTGGTGTACTTCTACCCGAAGGACAGCACGCCGGGCTGCACCACCGAAGGCCAGGGGTTCCGCGACCAGCATGACGCCTTTGCCGCAGCCAACACCGTGGTGTTCGGGGTATCGCGCGATGGCATCAAGTCGCACGAGAACTTCAAGGCCAAGCAAGGCTTCCCGTTCGAGCTGATCAGCGACAAGGACGAGGCCCTGTGCCAGCTGTTCGACGTGATCAAGCTGAAGAAGCTGTATGGCAAGGAATACATGGGCGTTGACCGCAGCACCTTCCTGATCGACAAGGACGGTGTGCTGCGCCAGGAATGGCGTGGGGTGAAAGTGCCGGGGCATGTTGATGCCGTTTTGGAAGCAGCCCAGGGCCTGAACAAGGCTTGAGATTTATGGGGGCGCTTTGCACCCCTTTCGCGGCACAAGGCCGCTCCTACAAGGGAAACGCGATCCCCTGTAGGAGCGGCCTTGTGCCGCGAATGGGCCGCAAAGCGGCCCCAGTTGCATCAAAGCAGCGGCGAAACGCTAGGCTCCTGCCGCGGCCAGGCATCCAGCACGGCCTTGATCAGCGTCGCCAGCGGGATGGCGAAGAAGATCCCCCAGAACCCCCACAACCCGCCAAACAGCAATACCGCGCAAATGATCGCCACCGGGTGCAGGCTCACGGCCTCGGAGAACAGCAGCGGTACCAGCACGTTGCCATCCAGCGCCTGGATGATTGCATACACCGTCATCAGGTAGATGAACTGGTCGCCCCAGCCCCACTGGAACAGCGCAATCAGCGTCACCGGCACCGTCACCACTACCGCGCCCACATAGGGCACCACCACCGACAGCCCCACCAGTAGCGCCAGCAGCGCGGCGTAGTTGAGCCCCAGGCTGATGAAGGCGATATAGGTCGCAATGCCACAGATCAGGATTTCGATGCCCTTGCCGCGAATGTAGTTGGCGATCTGCCGGTTCATCTCGCTGCCTACGCGGTTCAGCAAGGCACGCTGGCTGGGCAAGTAGCCGCTGACCCAACGGCCGATCAGTTCGCGGTCCTTGAGGAAGAAGAACACCAGAATCGGCACCAGCACCAGGTAGATCATGGCATTGACCAGCAACGGCAGGCTCGACAGCGAAAAGGTCAACGCCCACTGGCCAAACTTGCCGATTTCCCCGCGCACCGACTCGATGGCGTGCAGTACCTGCTCGTCCGAGACCAGGTGCGGGTAGCGCTCGGGCAACAGCAACAGCAAAGACTGCCACTTGCCGAGCATGCCCGGCAGCTCATTGAACAGGGTAATCAGCTGGTGCCATAACAGCGGTACCAGCACCAGCATGAACACCGCGAGCGCGCCCATGAACAGGGCAAAGACCAGCATCACCGCCAACCGGGTAGGTACCCGCAGCCGCTCCAGGGCGTTGACCAACCCCTGCATCAGGAACGCCAGCACCATGCCCGCCAGCACTGGCGCGAGCATGCCGCCCAGGGTGAGCACTGCGGTAAAAGCCAGGAACAACAGGACCGCCAACACCACTGCCTCTTCATCGGAGAAGTAGCGCTGCATCCAGTCGCGAAGCACTTTGAACATTGACGATCCTTGGAAAAGACTCAGGCCTTGCGCAGCCAGTAGGTATAGGTACCGGCCTCAGCCGTTTCCTGCAGCAGGGTATGACCGGCCAGTTTGGCGAAAGTGCGGAAGTCGCGCTGGGAACCGGCGTCAGTGGCAATCACCTTCAGCACCGCTCCACTGGCCAGGCGATTGAGCTCCATCTTGGCCTTGAGCAGCGGCAAAGGGCAATTCAGCCCGCTGGCGTCCAGTTCGGCGTCGCAGGTCAGGGTGTCACTCATCGCGGGGTCTCCAAAGGCATTGCCGGGCTGCTTCTTGATGGGGCCGGGTAGGATAGCGCCACTGGTCGCCAACGTGTGAGCCCGCTACAGTAGGTATCTTTGACCGACGCGAGCTTCATGCATGAATCTACTGCGCCCTTCCCTGCTGACGCTGGCCTGCCTGATGGCCCTTCCCGGCCATGCTGACGACCTGCCATCACTGGGTGACGCCAGTTCTGCGATCGTTTCGCCGCAACAGGAGCACCAGTTGGGCCGTGCCTGGCTGAGCCTGCTGCGTGGCCAGGTCAACCAGTTGAACGATCCGCAGCTCAAGGACTACGTCGAAACCACCGTATACCGCCTGGCCGAAACCAGCCAGTTGCAGGACCGGCGCCTGGAATTCATCCTGATCGACAGCCGTGAACTCAACGCCTTTGCTGCCCCCGGCGGTATCGTCGGGGTCAACGGCGGCCTGTTCCTCAATGCCCGTACCGAAGGCGAGTACGCTTCGGTGCTGGCACACGAACTGGCGCACTTGTCGCAACGCCACTTCGCCCGCGGCGTCGAAGCCCAGCAGCGCATGCAACTGCCGATGATGGCGGCGTTGCTCGCAGGTATCGTGCTGGCTGCCGGTGGCGCCGGCGATGCGGGTATCGGCATGATTGCCGGCACCCAGGCCGCGGCAATCCAGGAACAGCGGCGCTTCTCGCGGCAGAACGAACAGGAAGCTGACCGCATCGGCATCCAGAACCTGGAAAAGGCCGGTTACGACCCGCGCAACATGCCCACCATGTTCGAACGCCTGGCGCAGCAGTACCGCTACGGCGCCAAGCCGCCGGAGTTTCTGCTGACTCACCCGGTGACCGAATCGCGTATCGCCGACACCCGCAACCGCGCCGAACAGGCGCCCAAGGGCGGTGTCGAGGACAGCCAGCGCTACCAGCTGATTCGCGCGCGCGTGGCCCTTACCTATGAAGAAACCCCAGGCCTGGCAGCCAAACGCTTCCGCACCCAGCTCGACGAAGACCCGAAACTTGACGCTGCACGCTATGGCTTGGCGCTGGCGCAGATCAAGGGCGGTCAGCTGAACGAAGCGCGCGAAAACCTGAAGCCGTTGCTGGCCAAGGCCCCCAACGACATTACCTACAACCTGGCGCAAATCGACCTGGACATCACCAACAACCGCCTGGCCGACGCGCAGCAGCGGGCCGAGCGGATGCAGGGGCTGTACCCGGGCAACTACCCGCTGAAACAGGTGCGTGCCGACTTGCTGGTGAAGCAGAACAAGCCTGCCGAGGCAGAGAAGGTACTGAACGATTTGATCAAGAGCCGGCCGGATGACCCGGACGTGTGGTACGACATGGCTGAAGTGCGGGGTTTGTCGGGCAATACCATCGGCTTGCACCGGGCGCGAGCCGAGTTCTTCACCTTGGTGGGGGACTTTGACCAGGCGATCCAGCAGCTGGACTACGCCAAGCGCCGGGCGGGCGGTAACTTCCCGCTGGCGTCGCAGATTGACCAGCGCCAGCGCGAGATCCTGGAGCAGCAGCGCATGGTTCGGGAGATGATGGGCCGTTGAGTTTTTCGGGAGCGCTTTGCGCTCCATTCTCAGCACAAGGCTGCTCCTACATGAGATCGCATTCCCCTGTAGGAGCAGCCTTGTGCTGCGAATGGGCCGCAAAGCGGCCCCAGCAATATCAGGCGTTACCGGACAGCTTCAGGCGTGCCGCCTGGGTAAAGTCCAGCATGCGGTTCAGCGGTTTGATCGCCTTGGGCACCAGCGCCGGGTCAACGAAAATTTCATCGCCCCCTTTGCGCAGGCAATCCAGCACCCGCTCCAGGGTGTTCATCGCCATCCACGGGCAGTGCGCACAGCTGCGGCATGCCGCGCCGTTACCGGCGGTAGGGGCTTCGACAAATTCCTTGTCCGGGCAAAGCTGCTGCATCTTGTAGAAGATGCCGCGGTCGGTGGCAACGATGAAAGTCTTGTTCGGCAGGGTCTGGGCTGCCTTGATCAACTGGCTGGTGGAACCCACCGCGTCGGCCAGTTCGATCACCGCTTCCGGCGACTCGGGGTGCACCAGGATCGCTGCGTCCGGGTACAGCGCCTTCATGTCGGCCAGTTGGCGCGACTTGAACTCTTCGTGAACGATGCAGGCACCGTCCCACAGCAGCATGTCGGCACCGGTTTGCTTCTGGATGTAACGGCCCAGGTGCTGGTCCGGGCCCCAGATGATGGTTTCGCCGTTGTCCATCAGGCTTTCGACGATTTCCAGCGCACAGCTTGAAGTTACCACCCAGTCGGCACGGGCCTTCACGGCAGCGGAAGTGTTGGCGTACACCACCACGGTGCGCTCAGGGTGCTTGTCGCAGAAGGCGGAGAAGTCTTCCACCGGGCAGCCCAGGTCGAGCGAGCAGGTGGCCTCCAGGGTCGGCATCAGCACGCGCTTTTCCGGGGTGAGAATTTTTGCGGTCTCACCCATGAAGCGCACACCAGCCACGATCACTGTTTCGGCCGGGTGGTTCTTGCCGAAGCGGGCCATTTCCAGCGAGTCGGACACGCAGCCGCCAGTTTCTTCAGCCAGGGCCTGGATGACCGGGTCGCAGTAATAGTGGGCAACCAGCACGGCGTTCTGGGCCTTGAGCTCGGCAGCGATGGCCGCACGGTATTCGGCCTCCTGCTCGGCTGTCAGCGGGTTGGGCTGCTTGGCGTCGAGGTGAGCCTGAACCAACAGGCGTTCGGAAATCTGGGTCATGATCGCTGGACCTGCAGGCGCGTGTGCGCGTCAAATCGAGTGTATCACCCGGCCCTGGCAGATCGGCTATGGGTGCCGGACGGCACGCAGGCCGCCACGACCCTCTGCGGGCGCGGATTATTATCGGAGGCCGAAGGCTACAGACAATCCAGCGATTTCTAAAGTGGTTTTTGTGTTGGCTGTGCAGGCCCTATCGCCGGCAAGCCAGCTCCCACAGGGACTGCACAGATGCAGCAGGCTGTGGTGATCCTGTGGGAGCTGGCTTGCCGGCGATAGAGCCAGTACAGGCAGAACCCGTCAACCCTGCGGCGACAGGGCTGCCAAGTGCGCAGCCATGAGCATGGCGAACGCTTCCACGGTCATTTTCTTACCGTTGAAATCAACCATGCCATCGGCATAGTGCAGGCTGCTCACCACATCGCTGCCCTCGACAGTGGCCAAGCCACTTTGCAGCGCCATCATGCCGACCATCTCCCCCGCCTGGCTCGACTGCATGGCAATCGCCTGGGCGTCGGTCTGGCCATCCAGCAGCGCCTGCAAGGTCGCCAGGTCACCCATCATCGGCTTGGACAGCGACAGCTTGCCCTTCACCTCGGTGATCAGTTGCTTGCTCAACTGGTCCGGCGGCAAGTCGAAGCTGGCCGGGGCGGCGAAGTCCATCGACAGGTTGAAACGGCTCTCGCCATTGGCGGTCTTGAACGACAGGTTTTCTATCGCCACCTTGGGCTTGGCGGCCAGCAGCTGCCGCAGGTCCCCTTGGAAGCGGGCCTTCTCTGCGTCGTCCATCTGGATCTGCGGTACCGGCTGACCGGCTGCAGCGGCGGCCTCGAACTCCGGCAGGTGCGACTGGTACCACTTCGACAACGCCTGCAATGCCGGTGCGTTGACCGAGGTGACACTTACCACCATCTGCGCCTTGCCCACCGCACGGCCATCCCAGGTGATGTCACCGACTTTGTACTCCACGCGACCGCCCACGGTATCCGGGCCGTCCAGGGTTTGCAGGACATTCTGCTCCAGGCCCTTGATCAGCAGCACCTGCTGCTTCGGCCCGAGGGTAACCTTGGTTTCGGCCAGCGCCAGGTCAACGTTGCCCGCATAGATGGCGTCGTGCACGGTGGCCAGCAGGTTGCCGCCAACCTTCAGGCCGTTGAGTTCGAACGTGGCCGGCGGTTGGTCATCGCGCACAAGCTTCATCACGAAGCGGTCGGCCTGGCCGTGGAATTTCGAAGCCTTGCCTTCCTTGTCGCCACTGACCTCCAGCTGCATGCCCGAGAAGTCGAGGCTGCTGCCGTCCGCTTCGTCGAGCTTCACCGGCGCCAGCCGGACCTGGCTGACCACACTGCCACCGTAACCCAGGCTGGTCTGTGCGCTGACCGGGGCCTGCTCGCCTGCAGCGGCAAACCACGCTGCGGTGGCCTCGTCCTTCTGCAAGGTGCTGTTGCTGACCGCCAACACCGGCATCAGCTTCAACGCCCTGACCCGTGACCAGGGAAACGGGCCGTGCTCGATCTGGTCGGTCACACCCACGTCAAAACTCACCACCTCGCCTTCACCCATGTTGATGTCGCGGGCCTTGAGCCGGTACTGGGCGGTACTGCTGAAGAAATGCTGCTCAAGCGACACCCGCTCGATGCTCATGCTGCCGCCGGTGGTCACCAGGGCCTTCTTGAGTTCGGCGTTGCTGCGGGCAACGGCGTTGTCCAGCTCGGCAGGCAGCTGCTTGCCGGTGTACCAGGCGCCAGCGGTGGTTGCGACGGCAATGGCGATCGCCAGGCCAGAAATGATGCCAACTGATTTCTTCATGAATAGAACCGATTGTCCGTAAGGGCTTCTTGGGCGACAAAGGCCACGCAGGAAGCGAAGAGTACCACTGCGACAGAACACGATGGCCGGTCCGAACAGAGAAAACTCATTTTTCGGAAGCGTCTGACGCCCCTCAAGGTGGGGCACCATTCGTTAATTTTTACGAACATTCGAATTGATCAAAACCGCAAAAAACCGCGCAAAAACCGAACAAAAGCCCCTTTGAATCGATAAATATTTCAATTCAGTAACATCTTGTCATGTTTAACTTGACACCAACCTACCCATCGTTTTTTATTTTCACCACTTAGCGCGTCCCCCCCCGCGCCTTCCGCTGCTCCTACAAAAAAGGTGAACAACATGGAGCCCACCCGCTCGCCCTTGCCGCATGCGCAATACACCGTGCCCGCCGTTTACGCCCAGGAGCCATGCCAGCATGCAGCCTGATCACAGCGCCCCCGGCAACGGCCAACTCCGCAAAACCCTGCGCCTCTGGCACGTGATCATCATCGGCCTGGCCTACCTGACCCCGATGACCGTGTTCGACACCTTCGGCATCGTCAGCGGGATCACCGCTGGCCATGTGCCCAGCGCCTACATCCTGGCGCTGGCCGGCATCCTGTTCACCGCCGTCAGCTACGGCACCCTGGTAAAACGCTTCCCGCAGTCGGGCTCGGCGTACACCTACACCCAACGCGCGATCAACCCGCATGTGGGCTTCCTGGTCGGCTGGTCGTCGCTGCTGGATTACCTGCTGCTGCCGATGGTCAACGCGCTGCTGGCCAAGCTGTACCTCTCGGCCATGTTCCCCGAAGTACCGGAGTGGACCTGGGTAGTCGGCTTCGTCACCCTGATCAGCCTGATCAACATGCGCAGCGTGAACCTGGTGGCGCACTTCAACCTGCTGTTCGTAGGCGTGCAGGTGGCGATCATCGCCGTGTTCATCTACCTGTGCGTGCGCGGCCTGGGCCAGGGTGAAGGGCTAGGCACCACCTGGAGCCTGCTGCCGTTCGCTGACAACCAGACCCACCTCAGCGCGCTGGCCGCCGGTGCGACCATCCTGTGCTTCTCGTTCCTGGGCTTCGACGCAGTCACCTGCCTGTCCGAAGAAACCCGCGACCCGGCCAAGACCATCCCCCGGGCGATCTTCCTGACCGCGCTGATCGGTGGCGTGGTGTTCATCACCGTGTCGTACTTCATCCAGGCCTACTTCCCGACCATGGCGCGCTTCCACGACCAGGAAGCGGCCCTGCCGGAAATCGCCCTGTACGTCGGCGGCAAGCTGTTCCAGTCGATCTTCATCGCCTGCACCGTGATCAACACCATCGCGTCGGGCCTGGCCTCGCAAACCAGCGTATCGCGCCTGCTGTACGTGATGGGCCGTGACAACGTGATCCCGGCCAGCCTCTTTGCCCGCCTGCACTCGCGCTACAAGACGCCCGTGCTGAACATTGCCGTGGTGGGGCTGGTTGCGCTGTCGGCGATCTTCTTCGACCTGGTCACCGCCACCTCCATCATCAACTTCGGTGCGCTGGTTGCGTTCAGCTTCGTCAACCTGTCAGTGATCAACCACTGCTACCTGCGCGAAGGCAACCGCCGGGGCCTGGCCAACCAGTTGAAGTACCTGGTGCTGCCAACCATCGGCTTCTGCATCATCGTTTCGCTCTGGCTGGATCTGAACGCGCATTCGCTGATGTTCGGCGGCATCTGGGCTGCGGCTGGCTTGATCTACCTGGGGTGGCTGACCAAAGCCTTCCGGTCGGCACCGCCCAACTACGTCGCCGAATGACCCACGCTGCCAACAACGCCCGCGCCTGACCGCGGGCGTTGTACTTGATCGAAAAGGAAAGCCCTCATGCCGCTGCGTCGCCTCTCCATCCAGTGGAAGATCACCCTGCTCGCTGGCCTGTGCCTGCTGGCCATCGTCGCCCTGCTGGTGGCCACGTCGTTGACCCAGGCGCAGCGCAGCGCTGCCCTGGTCAACCAGGCCAATACCGCCATGCTCGACAGCAGCGCGCGCCAGCGCCTGCAGGCCCACGCCGAGACCCAGGCCTTGCGGGTTCAGCGCTATTTCATGGACGCCTACCAGTACGGCAATGGCTTTGCCCGCATGGTACAGGTGCTAAAGGCCAGAGGCGGCAGTGACCTGCGCGCAGAACTGACACGCCAGGCCCGCGCCAGCCTGGCCGGCAACCCGGACGTAATCGGCCTGTACCTGGTGTTCCAGCCCAACGCGCTGGATCAGCAGGACAGCCAGTACCACGGCCAGGAGGCCGTGGGCAGTAACGAAAGTGGGCGTTTTTCGCTGTACTGGTCACAACCGCGCCCAGGCACCCTGGAGCTTGAAGCCATGCCGGAGGCGATGCTCGGCGATGCCAGCATCGGCAGCAACGGCGCGGCGAAGAACCGCTGGCTAACCTGCCCGCAGGACACCGCCAGTACCTGCATGCTTGAACCGTACCTCGACGAGGTCAATGGTCGCCAGGTGCTGATGACCAGCATTGCCCTGCCGCTGCTGGAGCATGGCAAGGTGGTAGGCGTGGTCGGCCTGGACATCGGCCTTGAAAACCTGCAACAACTGAGCCTGGACGGCCGCCGCGAGCTGTTCGATGGCCAGGGCCATGTGAGTATCGTCAGCGCAGCCGGCCTGCTGGCAGGCAACAGCCGCGACGCCAGCGTGCTCGGCAAGCCCATGGACAAAGCGGTGGCCGACGGCTTGCTGCGCGTGGCCCACCCTTTCGCTCCGATCCCAGACGTAGCCCCTTGGCAAGTGTTGCTGGAACTGCCTGAACACGTGCTGCAGGCGCCCGCCGTAGCCCTCAACCAGCGCCTGGATGCCCATAACCAGAATGCCAACCTCACCAGCCTGCTGATTGGCCTTGGCGCCGCCGTCGCAGGCTTGCTGCTGGTGTGGTTGACCGCACGTGGCGTTACCCGGCCAATCCTGGCCGTGGCTGCCCGCCTGGAAGACATCGCCAGCGGCGAAGGCGACCTTACTCGCCGCCTTGACTACGCCCGCCAGGACGAACTGGGCCAGCTCACCCACTGGTTCAATCGCTTCCTCGACAAGCTGCAACCGGTCATTGCCCAGGTCAAAGGCTCGCTGCAGGAGGCCCGCGGCACCGCTGACCAGTCGGCCGCTATCGCCAGCCAGACCAGCAATGGCATGCAGCAGCAACACCGCGAAATCGAGCAAGTGGCCACGGCGGCCAACGAAATGAGCGCTACTGCCCTGGATGTTGCACACAATGCCTCGCAGGCGGCTCAAGCCGCGCGTGCCGCCGACCAAGCCAGCCGCGAAGGCTTGCAACTGATCGACAGCACCCGCCAGGGCATCGATCGCCTGGCCGCCGGCATGAACACTGCCATGGACGAGGCGCGAGCGCTGGAAGGCCGCAGCGGCCAGATCGGTTCGGTGCTGGAGGTGATTCGCACCATCGCCGAGCAGACCAACCTGCTGGCACTTAATGCCGCCATCGAAGCCGCCCGCGCTGGCGAGGCCGGGCGTGGCTTTGCCGTGGTCGCCGACGAGGTGCGCGGCCTGGCCCAGCGCACGCAGGTGTCGGTGGAGGAAATTCGCCAGGTCATCGAAGGCCTGCAGCAAGGTACCCAGGATGTAGTGGGCGCCATGCACGAAGGCCAGCGTCAGGCCCAGGCCAGCGCGGCACGCATGGAACAAGCGCTGCCTGCGCTGCAGCGCATTGGCGAGGCGGTGACCGTGATCAGCGACATGAACCTGCAGATTGCCTCGGCGGCCGAAGAGCAAAGCGCGGTGGCCGAGGAAGTGAACCGCAACGTGGCGGGCATCCGCGATGTGACAGAATCACTGGCTGGCCAGGCCGACGAATCGGCGCGCATCAGCCAGGCCCTGAACCGGCTGGCCAACCAGCAACAGGCGCTGATGGAGCAATTTCGCGTCTAGCCTGTACCGGCATTATCGTTTTTACTGAGCACAATTCATGCAAACCGCAACCAGATCCACCTTCTTCGACATCACCAGCGAACAGGGCCTGTTACGCACCTCGATTGCCGTCACCCTGTTCATCGCCACTATCGGTATCGCTTTCGGCCTGGCCTCTGGCTCGTTCTCCATCGTCTTCGACGGCGTGTACTCGCTGGTCGACGCCAGCATGAGCGGCCTGTCGCTTGTAGTGGTCAAGCTGATCACCTCGCACACCACCAGCGTGCAAATGTCGCGCAAGCTGCGCGAGCGCTTCACCATGGGCTTCTGGCACCTGGAACCGATGGTACTGGCACTCAACGGCATCTTGCTTAGCGGTGTGGCCATCTACGCGCTGATCAACGCCGTCAGTAGCCTGCTGCAAGGCGGGCGCCACCTGGAGTTCGGCATTGCCATGGTCTATGCCGTGCTGACCGTAATCACCTGCGTGACCATCGCCGTTGTCGAAGCCCGCGCCAACCGCAAGCTGAAATCAGACTTCGTACGCATGGACGTCAAGGGCTGGGTGATGTCGGCCAGCATCACCGCCGCGCTGCTGATCGCCTTCTGTTTCGGTTACGCGGTACAGGGCACGACCCTGGAGTGGGTGTCGCCCTACATCGACCCGGCGGTGCTGGCACTGGTTTGCCTGGTGATCGTGCCGCTGCCGATGTCGGTGGTGCGTCAGGCGCTGTCGGAAATCTTCCTGGTCACCCCCGGCGACCTCAAGCTGCACGTAGATGAAGTAGCTAAAGCCTTCGTCGCCCGCCATGGGCTGCAATCCTATCGGGCCTATGTCGCCAAGGTCGGGCGCTCGCGCGAGATCGAACTTTATTTCATCGTGCCCACCGACATGCCACCGCGCTCCATCGCCGAGTGGGATGCCCTACGGGACGAGATTGGCGACGCCGTCGGTGGCGAGGGGCCGGACCGCTGGATTACCGTAGTATTCACCGGCGACCCGGCCTGGGCCGAATAACCGGCCCAGGTTACCCTAGCTTCGCGTACGCGCCCTGGTGATACACCAGCGGCGCGCGACCAAAGTCATCGAACGCCACCACTTTGCCGATCAGTATCCAGTGATCGCCGCCGTCTACCCATTGATGGTTTTCGCACTGCAGACGCGCCGCACAACCGGCAAGCAGCGGCGCGCCCCCCACCCCCGGTGTGTGGTCGATATCAACAAAGCGGTCCAGGACTGGGCCTGCGAAGTTGACGGAAACCGCTTTCTGGCCGGCGGCCAGGATGTTCACAGCGAAATGCGTGGCGGCTGCAAAAACCTCACAGCTGGCAGAGCGCTTGCTGATACTCCAAAGGATCAGTGGTGGCTCCAACGAGACCGCGTTGAAGCTGTTTGCCGTCATTCCTGCCTTGCGCCCGCCAGGGTCGACAGCGGTGACCACGGTGACGCCAGTGGCAAAGTTGCCCAGGGCGCGGCGAAAAGCACCGATGTCGAAGCCGTCGCCGGCAAGGGGTTGATTACACATGTAAAGCTCCCGAACAGGCCGTACGCCCGTACTGTGGTTACGCGGGGTTCAATTCAGCAAGGGGTCAGGCTCCAGGCCCATCAGCTCGCGGCCAAGAATTTGCGCACTGACGTCGTAGTCGGTGTAGGCATGGGCACCAGTCATGTGCGAGTCGCGGAACAGGCGTTGCATTTCGTTGCTCTCGAACCATGCCCCACCGCCCGCGGCCGCCATCAGGCGGTCAACTGCCTGTATGCACAGCTTCACGGCGTAACACTGGCTGGTGCGCCATAGCACGAGGGTTTTACGCTGCGGCAGTTGGCGGCGCTCGCTGTAATCGGCAATTTCTGCCCGGCTCTTTTCCAGCAAGGCCCGGGCGGCTGACACCTGGTGCGTGGACTCGGCAAGCCGCATGAGCGCTGGAGCACTCTGGCCAACCTGCCCCCCTGTGTAGGCACTTACGCGCTTGCGGTTTTTTTCACGGAATACCTCCAGCATACGCTCGGCAATACCCAGGCCTATGATCGGGAAGCTGCTTGAAAAGTACGGGCGGTAAGCACAGTAGAAGATCTTGCTGTGCGGGTAGAGGCCAAAGCCCGCCGATTTACCTGTCATCATGTCTTGAGTTTTCTGGATACGGTGTTCCGGCACAAACGCATCGCGTACGACCAGTGTCTTGCTACCACTGCCGCGCATGCCAACGGCATACCAGTCATCCCTGATTTCATAGTCGCGGCGCGGCACAATGGCGTAGCAATAGTCCGAGGTGCCTCCCGCTTGGTGGCGATGGAAGCCCAGAATTGCCCATTCGGCATGATCACAGCCCGAGCTCCAGCCCATTTCGCCGCTAAGGCTCACACCGCCATCAACCTCCTCGGCACGGGCAAATGGCGCAACACTGCTACTGGCAGTGGCATCCGGGTTCGCACCCCACACATCTTCCTGCAACGCTGACGGGAATAGCGCCATTACATGACTGTGAGTACACAGCAGGCTCATGGCCCAAGCGGTACTGGCGCAAGCGCTTGCGAGCGGCACCAGGCATTGGGCAAATTGCGGGAGAGAAAGCTCCATACCGCCGTAATGCCTGGGCTGGAACACGCGGTGCATGCCGATGCCTTTCAACAAGGCGATGTTTTCTGCCGGAACGCACCGGCCCTGCTCGGCCAGGGAGGCGTTGGCGGCGATGGTTGGCAGGATTGCTTCGAGTTCATTCAACAACGCATCTGGCTGTTTCATGAGGATAGGCTCTTTAATGAAGGGATAAAGAGGCTATTTGCTCAATCCGCGCCCTCGCAGCCGGAACTGTTGCGCGGCAAATGCAGCCAGCAGGTGGCGGGGCACGGGAAGCTGAAAACGAAAAAGCCCGCTACCGTTGCCGGTAGCGGGCTTTGACGTACTGCGTATGGTGGGTCGTGTAGGATTCGAACCTACGACCAATTGGTTAAAAGCCAACTGCTCTACCAACTGAGCTAACGACCCGATTGATGGCGCGTATAATACTGATTTTTAACGAGAAATCAATACCCCATCAACGTTTCTTCAAAAATACCGCGTCGGGTCTGCGACACCGGCTGCCATGAAGCCGTCGGCCCGCAGGCGGCAGCTGTCGCATTTGCCACAGGCGCGGCCATCATCGTCGGCCTGGTAGCAGGAAACAGTCAGGCTGTAATCCACGCCACGGGCCATGCCGGCCTGCACGATCTGCGCCTTGCTCATGTTCTGCAGCGGCGCCTGAATACGGAAGCCCTGCCCTTCTACACCGGCCTTGGTCGCCAGGTTGGCCATGCGCTCGAAGGCTTCGACGAACTCGGGGCGGCAATCGGGGTAGCCGGAGTAATCCACGGCATTGACGCCGATGAAGATGTCACGTGCTTCCAGCACTTCCGCCCAACCCAGGGCCAGCGACAAGAACACGGTGTTACGCGCAGGCACATAGGTGACCGGGATGCCTTCACTTGGGGCTTCTGGCACATCGATGCTGCTGTCGGTCAAGGCCGAACCACCGATACCGTCGAGGTTCAGGCCGATCACCTTGTGCTCGACCACACCCAGGTCGCGGGCCACGCGAGCCGCAGCATTAAGCTCGGCACGGTGGCGCTGGCCATAGTCGAAGCTCATGGTGTAGCAGCTGTAGCCTTCGGCCTTGGCCATGGCCACCACGGTGGCCGAGTCCAGGCCGCCGGACAACAGGATTACTGCGCGCTTGTCTGTCATGTGTGCTTGCTCCTCAATCAACGTCCGGGTTCGTCGTTCCACAGCAGCTTGTGCAGCTGCAGCTGGAAACGTACAGGCAGGTTGTCGGCAACGATCCAGTCGGCCAGGTCGCTGGCACTTACCTGGTGGTGGCTCGGCGAGAACAACACCTCACCGGCACGCTCAGCCAGGTTGTACTGGATCAGCTTGGAAACCGCCCAGTCATAGTCCTCACGGGAACAGATGACGAACTTAACCTGGTCGTTGCGGGTCAGCTGCTCGATGTTCTCGTAGCGGTTACGGTGCGACTCTTCGGAACCTGGGGTCTTCAGGTCGACCACGCGGCTGACGCGGGTGTCGGTACCCGTGATATCCAACGCGCCACTGGTCTCCAGCGACACCTCGTAACCGGCGTCACACAGGCGCTGCAGCAACGGCAAGGCGTTGGGCTGCGCCAGTGGCTCGCCACCGGTTACACAGACGTATCGGGGCTTGAAGCCGGCAACCTGCTCAAGGATCGAATCGAGGGTACGGATAGTGCCGCCAGTGAAGGCATAGGCACTGTCGCAGTACTGGCAGCGCAGGGGGCAACCGGTGAGGCGCACGAAGACGGTGGGCAGGCCAGCCGTTCGCGTTTCACCCTGCAAAGAGTAAAAGACTTCTGTGATGCGTAATGTGTCTTGCATGCTCGCCACGGGCGTGACAGCTAAACAGGCTGTCCGCCTCCGTCAGGCACTGTCGCGGACTCGACATGGCGTTATCCGCAGCAGCGTGTTTACGAAAAAAGGGCAGTGATTCTAACGAAAAAACCCGCGACTGGCGCGGGTTTCTTTCGAGCGGTACGGCTACAAGGCTCAGAGCTTCTGCAGGTCACGTTGGGCCAGCTGCGCGGCAGAGGTGCCGGGGTACTGGGTAATGACTTGCTGCAGGATGCCCTTGACCTTGTCGGTGTGGCCCATGCGGCGCTCGACGTCAGCCAGTTTGTAAAGCGAATCCGGCACCTTGCTGTGCTTGGGATACTTCTGGCTAACCTGGGCGAAGGCTTGGCTGGCACCTGGCAGGTCGCCCTTGGCCAGGTTCACTTCACCCAGCCAGTACTGGGCGTTGCCGGCGTACTGGCTGTTGGGGTACTTGCGCAGGAAGGCATTGAAGGCTTGGCTGGCCTTGTCAAAGTCCTTCTGCTTGATCAGGTCGAAAGCAGCATCGTAATAGAGCTTTTCTTTCGCTGGATCACCAGGCTCGCTATTGGCGGCCGGTTGTTGCGCAGCAGCACCAGCTGCTGCATCGGGGGCGGTAGTTGAAGCACCACCTCCGGAGGAATTGTCAGGGGTCGCGGCAGGTGCGGCGCCACTGTTGATGCGACGGTCCAGGTCCTGGTATCGCTCCAGGTTTTCCTGCTTCATGCGCGACACATCGTTCTGCAGCTCTTCGATGATGCCTTGCTGGCGGGAAAGCTGGTCCTGCATCTGTTGCAGCTGCATGAACAGCTGGCCCTGTGCAGAGGCAGGGGCCGAAGCCCCTGACCCGGCATAGGCGCCGCTCGTGCCATAACCCACAGGCGGATAGCTGCCTGCGTTGTCATCTACTACAGGGACCTCAGCCCAGGCCGCGAGCGGCAGGCTGAGTGCGAGGACGGTTACTACACGGCGGCACATACGCATAAGAACTTACTTACGCAGTTCTACGCGACGGTTCTGAGCCCAGGATTGCTCGTCGTTGCCAGTGGCAACAGGACGCTCTTCACCGTAGGAGACCAGTTCCAGCTGAGCAGGGGAAACGCCCTGCAGAACCAGGTAGCGCTGAACGGCCTTGGCACGACGCTCACCCAGAGCCATGTTGTACTCGCGGGTGCCGCGCTCGTCGGTGTTGCCTTCCAGAACAACGCGGTTGCCGTTGGACTTCAGGTCCTTGGCGTGAACGTCCAGAGCGCGCATGGCTTCTGGCTTCAGGTCCGAGCTGTCGTATTCGAAGTAGAAGGTGGTGATTGCGCGCAGGGCAGCTTCTTCGCTCAGGGAGCCGTCAACAGCGCCAGTGTTGGCACCGTAGCCAGCGTTCGGATCTACAGCAGCGCCTTCGCCTGCGTTGTCACCGCCCTTCGAGGAGCAACCTACAGCTACGGCCATGGCCAGAGCCAGCGCAGCGAATTTACCAAACTTCAGCATTTCCATCGTGAAACTCCTAATGAAACCCCAGTGTGTTAAGCAAAACGTATTACGCCGCAATCAGTTCAGGTAAGGGGACCAGGACGGTTCTCTGACTTCGCCTTGAGCGGTAGGAAGTGGGAGCCTCACGCGGCCATTAAGCGACACGAGCATCAAGACTCCCCGGCCCTGCTGGCGGGTGGCGTAGATTAGCATGGTGCCGTTTGGCGCAACAGTGGGAGACTCATCAAGACTTGTTTCAGAGAGAATCTTTACACTTCCGCGCTGCAAGTCCTGTGCCGCCACTTTGAAGTTGGTAAAGCCCTGTTGGCGATGGATCATCACCAGGGTCTTTTCGTCAGCCGACAGTTTCGGGTTGGCGTTGTAGTTACCCACGAACGTTACGCGCTCGGCACCACCACCGCTGACCGACTGTTTGTAGATCTGCGGTTTGCCGCCACGGTCGGAGGTGAAGTAAAGGGTATTGCCGTCTTTACCCCAGAACGGCTCGGTGTTGATACCCGGGCCTGCGGTAACACGGTTGATCTGGCGCGACGCCACGTTCATCACGTAGATGTCCGGGTTGCCGTCTTTCGACAGCACGAACGCCAGGCGCGAACCATCTGGCGACCAGGCTGGCGCGCCATTCAGGCCTTCGAAGTTGGTCACCTGCTCGCGGCGGCCGGTATCGATGTTCTGAATGAAGATGCGCGGGCGCTTCTGCTCGAACGAAACGTAGGCGATACGCTTGCCATCCGGCGCAAAGCGTGGCGACAGGATCGGCTCACGCGATTGCAGCAGGGTAACCGCACGCGCACCGTCGTAGTCCGAACGCTGCAAGGTGTAGCGGGTGTTGTTGGTGGAGAAACGCTCGGCCGTCACATACAGCATACGGGTAGAGAACGCACCCTTGATGCCGGTGAGCTTCTCGAACGACTGGTCGGCGATGTAGTGCGCCATGTCACGCAACTGGTCGACGCTGCCCGCCACGCTGCCGGTCAGCACTTGCTGCTCGGTGGCGACGTTGAACAGCGCGTACTGCACCTGCAGGCGACCGCCCGACGGCACGATGCTGCCGACCATCACGTACTGCGCACCCAGCGCTTTCCAGTCACGGAAGATCACTTCGCTGGCCTGCGACGGCTGGCTGATCATGTTCTGCCGCGGAATCGGCGAATAGTAGCCGGAGTTGCGCAGGTCGTTGCCGATGATGTCGGCAATGTCTTCGGGCAACACACTGCCGCCTTGCAGACCGAACGGCACTACCGCGATGGGGGTTGCCCGGTCGCTGCCGCTGGTGACCAGGATGTTCTTTTCCTCTGCCACGGCCATGCCTGCCACGCAGCACAGCATGACCAGCAGTCCTCTCAGACGTTTAATCACAACGCTAGATCCTCAGGTGTAAATGTCATCTTGAACGAACGATATTGGTTGAAATCGCTCGGCTTCATACCCTGCATCTCGGTCAAACGACCAATGTTTTTCACCGCAGCCACCGCCGAACTGTCATACGGGCCGTCACCACTGGAACGGGCCACGCTGACACTGGTGATGGTACCGTCCGGCAACATGTTGATCTGCAGGACCACCGTCATGCCCTTGCGCGCGGAAGGCGGACGCGCCCAGCCCTCGGCCGCGCGCATACGGATCAGGTCGTCGAAGTCGCCGGCCACCTGGTCACCCTGCTCGTCGGCCAGTGCCTGCTGCCGCTCGGTGGTGTCAGACAACAGCTCGGCCAGGGCCTGGGCTTTCTTGTCTTCTGCCGCCTTGCGGGCCGCTTCCTGTGCCTTTTTCTTCTGGGCGTCTGCAGCGGCCTTTTTCTTGGCCTCTTCAGCTGCCTTCTTCTTCGCGTCCTCGGCCGCCGCTTTCTTCTTGGCGTCCTCGGCTGCTTTCTTCTTGGCCTCCTCGGCTGCCTTTTTCTTGGCGTCCTCGGCGGCTTGTTTCTTCGCCTCTTCAGCGGCCTCTTTCTTGGCCTCTTCTTCGGCTTTTTTCTTGGCTTCGTCCTCGGCCTTCTTCTTGGCGATGTCGGCCTGCTGCTTCTCGGCGGCCTTCTTCGCCTCATCGGCCTTCTTGGCTTCTGCGGCTTTCTTGGCCTCGCTGGCCTTGGCGGCTTCGGCAGCCTTGGCAGCGTCCTCGGCCTTTTTCGCCTCGGCGGCTTCACGAGCCTCTTCGGCCTTTTGAGCGGCGTCAGCCTTCTTTTGTTCCGCGGCCTTCACGGCCTCCTGCTCAACCTTCTTCTGCTCCAGCTGCTCGACCTCGGTCTGGCGCGAAGCGGTTTTTTTCGCTTCCCCGGCAATCTTCTGATTGGTCTGGGTGGTCGCCTGGCTCTTGGACTTGAGCTGGTACAGGGTAGCCTGAACGATCGGTTTGGAAGGCGGCAGCTCAGGCGTCATGGCAAAACTGACGAACAGCAGGGCGAACACCAGCACATGCAGGCCGATGGCCCAGACACTGGGCCAGAAGTAGCTTTCCGAGGCGGATGGCTCTCGCTGTTGCATCAGGGCGCCTCGGTAATCAGGCCAACGTTACCGACACCGGCCTTCTGCAACCCGCCCATGGCACCCATGACCGCGCCATAGTCGACAGCCTTGTCGCCACGAATGAACACCTGGGTCTGCTTGCCCTGGTCACGGCCGGCAGCAATGATCTTGGTCACTGCATTGGTCATGTCAGGCAAGGTCATGGCCTTGTCCATCTGCTTGTCGGTATCGACTTCGCTGCCAAGGTTCCAGTAGTAGGTCTTGTCGGCCTTGATGGAGATGGTGAGGATCTGGACGTTGTTGTCCTGCGGCAAGGCTTCGCTGGAAACCTTGGGCAGGTCGACCTTCACGCCCTGGTTGAGCATGGGCGCCGTCACCATGAAGATGACCAGCAGCACCAGCATCACGTCGATGTAGGGCACCACGTTCATCTCGGCGACGGGCTTGCGTTTGTGGCGAACTCGGGCCATGGGCTTCTACCTGATTACTCTTCGCTGGTGTGCACTTTGCGGTGCAGGATCGCCTGGAACTCGTCGGCGAAGGTGTAGTAACGACCGATCAGCACTTCGCTGCGCGCGGCAAAACGGTTGTAGGCGATAACCGCCGGGATTGCTGCGAACAGGCCGATGGCGGTGGCGATCAGCGCTTCGGCGATACCCGGGGCAACAGTGGCCAGGGTGGCCTGCTGGGCGCTGGCCAGGCCGCGGAAGGAGTTCATGATCCCCCATACGGTACCGAACAGGCCGATGTATGGGCTGGTGGAACCGACAGTGGCCAGGAACGGCAGGCTCTGCTCGAGTTTTTCTTCCTCGCGCGAAATGGCCACGCGCATGGCACGGCCAACGCCTTCCATGACCGCGTCCGGGTCAACGCCCGGCTGCTGACGCAGGCGCGAGAATTCCTTGAAGCCGGCACGGAACACCTGCTCGACACCAGAGTCCGGGTCTGGATTGCTGCCTGCCTGGCGGTACAGCTTGGACAGGTCAATGCCCGACCAGAAGCGTTCCTCGAAGGCATCCAGTGCACGACGACCGGCGCGCAGCATGGTGCTGCGCTGGAAAATCATGATCCATGAGGTGACCGAGGCGGCCACCAGGGTCAGCATTACCAGCTGTACCACCACGCTGGCATTGCTGACCAGACTCCACATGGAGGTATGGTCGACGACGTTAGCTTCCACGCTTATTCTCCTGCATTCGATTGATTACCCGAGCCGTCCGCCGCAAAGGCGTCGCGCAGCTGGGGGGTATGGCTCGGGGTTTGAAAGTGTCGGCGCGCACGGCGGCCACCAGGAACTGCCCTTCGCAGAGCAGCGCTTCATCCTTTTCCCGCCAGACCTGCTGTACAAAACGCAGGCTGGCGCGATTGAGTTCAAGTACTTGCGCGGTCACCCGCAACTCGTCATCCAGCCGCGCCGGCGCGTGATAACGCGCTTCGCTGGAATGGACCACGAACAGCAGGTTGTCTTCGGCCAGCTGCGACTGGGAAAAACCCAGGTGCCGCAGGCGCTCGGTGCGCGCGCGCTCCATGAATTTCAGGTAGTTGACGTAATACACCACGCCGCCCGCATCGGTATCTTCGTAATAGACGCGACAACGGTGAGCGAACGGTTCGAGCTTCGATTTTGCGCGCGCATACTCTAGTGCTTACTCCTCAGCTTGCCAATCCGCTGTGGCAACTGTTTTTTCTTCATTAATGTCTTATTGCCAGCGCACCTTGGGCATGCCAGCGGTAGGACCACGAAAAGCTGCTTTTGATCTGTCATTCATCGCCTGGCTCGGAAAAATCACCGCCCTCCCCCAAACGCCCGGGAATATTCAGGCCAAAGTGCAGATAAGCATGCCGGGTGACCACACGGCCGCGCGGCGTGCGCATGATGTAGCCCTGCTGGATCAGGTAAGGCTCCAGCACGTCTTCGATGGTATGACGCTCTTCGCTGATGGCCGCCGCCAGGTTGTCCACGCCCACCGGGCCGCCATCGAACTTCTCGATCATGGTCAGCAGCAGGCGGCGGTCGGAATGGTCGAAACCACGCTCGTCGACGTCCAGCAGGTTCAGCGCCATATCCGCTACGGCCTTGGTGATCTGGCCCTTGCCGCGCACCTCGGCGTAGTCACGCACGCGGCGCAGCAGGCGGTTGGCGATACGCGGCGTGCCACGTGCACGCCGGGCAATCTCGTAGGCGCCCTGGTCTTCGATGACCAGGCCAAGGATGTTGGCCGAACGGCTGACGATGGTGGCCAGGTCCTTGTCGCTATAGAACTCCAGGCGCTGGACGATACCAAAGCGGTCACGCAACGGGTTGGTGAGCATGCCGGCACGGGTGGTAGCCCCTACCAGGGTAAACGGCGGCAGGTCGAGCTTGATCGAACGGGCTGCAGGGCCTTCACCGATCATGATGTCGAGCTGGAAGTCCTCCATGGCCGGGTACAGCACCTCTTCGACGACCGGCGACAGCCGGTGGATCTCGTCGATGAACAACACGTCGTGTGGTTCGAGGTTGGTCAGCATGGCGGCCAGGTCACCGGGGCGCTCGAGAATCGGCCCCGAAGTGCTCTTCACCGACACACCCATCTCATGGGCAATGATGTTGGCCAGGGTGGTCTTGCCCAGCCCCGGCGGGCCGAAGATCAGCGTATGGTCGAGCGACTCGCTGCGGCCACGGGCGGCCTGGATGAACAACGCCATCTGCTCGCGCACCACCGGCTGGCCAATGTAGTCATCCAGGCTCAGCGGGCGAATCGCACGGTCCTGGACCTCTTCGCGGTCGCGGCCGCTGGCGGCGATCAGGCGGTCGGCTTCGATCACTTGGTAATCATCCCTTTCAGGCTGCGGCGGATCAGTTCTTCACTGCTCAGGCCGGCCTTGTCCTTGATCGCGGCGATCGCCTTGCTGGCCTCCTGCGGCTTGTAGCCCAGCGAGACCAAGGCGCTGACGGCATCAGCCTCGGCGCTGGACTCGCTGGCGGCCGGCAGCGGGCCATCGGACACCAGGGTAAACATGGCCGGGGAAGTTTCCCAGGCCTTGAAGCGGTCCTTGAGCTCTACCAGCAGGCGTTCGGCGGTTTTTTTGCCGACACCGGGTACGCGCACCAGGGCCGACGTGTCCTGGGCCTGTACGCAGCGCACCAGCTCGTCCACTTCCAGCCCGGACATCAGCGCCAGGGCCAGCTTTGGCCCTACGCCGTTCAGACGGATCAGCTCGCGGAACAGCTCGCGCTCGCGTTTTTCGGCAAAGCCGTAGAGCAAGTGCGCGTCTTCGCGCACGACCAGATGGGTGTGCACGGTGACGGTCTCGCCCACTTTGGGCAGACGGTACAGCGTGGTCATGGGAACTTCCAGTTCATATCCCACGCCGTTGACGTCGATAATCAGGTGCGGCGGCTGTTTCTCCGCCAGGGTGCCGCGCAAACGTCCAATCACGTTCCGATCCTTCCTCTCGGGGAGCCGGTCAAAGACCGCTCAACCCTATCAGCAAATGCAACGGGTGAACGCATCACCCGAACAAAATATGTATCAGCGCATGAAGCGCCTACAGACGCAAGCGCCCGCCGCGTCGCCGTGCCGTGGCCAGGCCGTGCGGCACCAGGCTGGAACGGGTGTGCGCGTGGCACAGGGCGATGGCCAGGGCGTCGGAGGCGTCGATCTGCGGCTTTTGCGTCAATTTCAGCAAGTGCATGACCATCATCATCACCTGCTCCTTGTTTGCCCCACCGGTACCGGCCACCGCCTGCTTGACCTGCGTGGCACTGTATTCAGCGATTTCCAGGCCGGCTTCGGCGGCAGCGACGATAGCCGCGCCACGGGCCTGACCGAGTTTTAGCGCCGAGTCGGCATTGCGCGCCATGAACACCCGCTCGATGCCCATGGTCACGGGCTCGTGCTGGGCGATGATTTCACTGACACCACGAAAAACGATCTGCAGCCGCTCGTGCAGCTCGCCGCTGCCGGTGCGGATACAGCCCGACGCCACGTACTCGCAACCACGGGCGGTCTGGCGTACTACGCCGTAACCGGTGATGCGCGAGCCGGGGTCGATACCAAGAATCAGAGTCATAGTGCCTGTCGTTCAAAGCTCACGGTTCAAGACCATTAGGGCCGCTGCGCGACCCATCGCCGGCAAGCCAGCTCCCACAAGTACAGTGCAGACCTGAAAAAATGCACTGTACCTGTGGGAGCTGGCTTGCCGGCGATGGGCTGCGCAGCGGCCCCAATAGCAGCCTTGACGCGAAGGGTCAGGAGACCTTAGCCGATATTTTCCATGATCTCGTCGGAAATCTGGGCATTGGAGTAGACGTTCTGCACGTCATCCAGGTCTTCGAGCATGTCGATCAGCTTGAGCACCTTTTCGGCACCGTCCTGGTCGAGCTCGGCGCTGGTGGTCGGCTGCATGACGATTTCCGCGTCAACAGCCTTGAAGCCCGCCTCTTCCAGTGCATTACGCACGGCGTAGAAGCTGTTGAACGAGGTGAACACGTCGAACGAGCCGTCATCGTTGGCCACCACGTCGTCGGCATCGGCCTCCATTGCCGCCTCCATCAACGCGTCTTCTTCCACGCCGGGGGCAAAGCTGATCTGGCCTTTGCGCTCGAACAGGTAGGCCACCGAACCGTCGGTACCCAGGTTGCCGCCACACTTGGTGAAGGCATGACGCACGGCGGCAGCGGTACGGTTGCGGTTGTCGGTCATGGCTTCGACCATGATCGCCACACCACCCGGGCCATAACCTTCGTAGCTGAGCTCTTCGACGTTGTCGCTTTCATTGGTGCCAGCACCACGGGCCACGGCACGATCGATGATGTCGCGGCTCATGTTGGCGCCCAGTGCCTTGTCCAGCGCCAGACGCAGGCGTGGGTTGGATGCCGGATCAGGGCCGCCCTGTTTGGCAGCGACCGTCAGCTCGCGGATCCACTTGGTGAAGACCTTGCCTCTCTTGGCATCCTGGCGCTCTTTGCGGTGCTTGATGTTCGCCCACTTGGAATGACCAGCCATAACGACTCCGAATCCTTTGAATCACAAACAGCCCCGCCCCTGTACGGGGCGGGACGGGAAAATACCTGCGCCGAAACGCAAAGGCGCATCCATGTGGATGCGCCCGGGGACCGCTTACTCGACCTTGGTCTGTTCGCGCAGTCGGATGTGCAGCTCGCGCAGGGCCTTCGCGTCAACCAGGCCAGGGGCCTGGGTCATGACGCACGCAGCGCTCTGGGTTTTCGGGAAGGCGATGACTTCACGAATCGACTGGGCGCCGGTCATCAGCATGACCAGACGGTCCAGGCCGAAGGCCAGACCACCGTGAGGCGGTGCGCCAAATTTCAGGGCGTCAAGCAGGAAGCCGAACTTCTCTTCCTGCTCTTCGGCTTCGATACCCAGCAGGCGGAACACAGCCTGTTGCATCTCTTTACGGTGGATACGGATCGAACCGCCACCCAGCTCGGTGCCGTTCAGCACCATGTCGTAGGCACGGGACAAGGCTGTGGCCGGGTTGGCCTCAAGCTCTTCCGGGCTGCACTTAGGCGCGGTGAACGGGTGGTGCAGCGCGGTGAAGCTGCCGTCTTCGTTCTCTTCGAACATCGGGAAGTCGACGACCCACATCGGCGCCCACTCACAGGTCAGCAGCTCGAAGTCGTGACCCAGGCGGATACGCAGCGCGCCCAGGGCTTCGCTGACTACCTTGAACTTGTCGGCACCGAAGAACACGATGTCGCCGTCTACAGCGCCAACGCGGTCGAGGATGTTGTTGAGGTTGGCCTCAGGGATGTTCTTGACGATCGGCGACTGCAGGCCTTCAACGCCTTTGGCGCGCTCGTTGACCTTGATGTAGGCCAGGCCCTTGGCACCGTAGATGCCGACGAACTTGGTGTACTCGTCGATCTTGCTGCGCGGCATGCTGGCACCGCCTGGCAGGCGCAGGGCGGTTACGCGGCACTTCGGATCGTTGGCCGGGCCGGCGAACACCTTGAAGTCTACGTCCTTCAGCTGATCGGCAACGTCGACCAGTTCCAGCGGGTTACGCAGGTCTGGCTTGTCGGAGCCGTAGCGGCGCATGGCCTCTTCGAAGGTCATGTGCGGGAATTCGCCGAACTCCAGGTCCAGCACTTCCTTGAACAGCTTGCGGATCATGCTTTCGGTCAGGCCCATGATCTCGCTTTCATCGAGGAAGCTGGTCTCGATGTCGATCTGGGTGAATTCTGGCTGGCGATCGGCACGCAGGTCTTCGTCACGGAAGCACTTGGCGATCTGGTAGTAGCGGTCGAAGCCGGCGACCATCAGCAGTTGCTTGAACAGCTGAGGCGACTGCGGCAGGGCGAAGAAGCTACCGGCATGGGTACGGCTTGGTACCAGGTAGTCACGCGCACCTTCCGGGGTGGCACGGGTCAGGATCGGCGTTTCGACGTCGAGGAAGCCGTTTTCGTCGAGGAAGCGGCGGATGCTGCTGGTAATACGCGAACGCAGGCGCAGCTTGTCGGCCATTTCTGGGCGACGCAGGTCGATGAAACGGTAGCGCAGGCGGGTTTCCTCGCCCACGTCGGAGTACTCGTTCAGCGGGAACGGCGGGGTTTCCGCTTCGTTGAGCACGTTCAGCTGGTAGCCGAGGATCTCGATGGCACCGGACGCCATGTTGGCATTCACCGCACCGTCAGGGCGCTTGCGGACCTTGCCGGTGATTTGCACGACGTATTCGCTGCGCACACGGTCGGCAGCGGCGAAGGTTTCGGCGCGATCCGGGTCGAACACGACCTGGGCCATGCCTTCGCGGTCACGGATGTCGAGGAAGATCACCCCGCCGTGGTCGCGGCGACGATGGACCCAGCCGCAAAGGGTGACTTCCTGGCCGTCCAGGCTCTCGTTCAGTTGGCCGCAATAATGGCTGCGCATCATGATGGTGGTTTCGCTTCTCGTGATTCGTGTATTCGGTGGAGGCCTTGGCCGCCCGGAGGGCTAATACTGCAAGACCCGGTCACAGCATTCAACTCAGTCGGCCTTGTCGCCGCCTGCCAGATTCTTTTTCGCCCCGGTCTTGAAGTCGGTTTCGTACCAACCATTACCGCTCAGGCGGAAGCCTGGCACCGACAGCAGCTTCTTCAGCGCCGGCGCCTGGCAGGCCGGGCAATCGGTCAGCGGCGCGGCGCTGATCTTCTGCAGCACTTCCATGCGGTGCTCGCAGGACGCACATTGATAGTCATAAAGGGGCATGGGTGTCTCTCGTCAACCATAACGCTGGCTGCCGGGGCAGCAAAAAGCGGGATTATATATGGTTAGCAAGCACTGCGCAGCCCGCCAGGCGATCAGCGCACACTTGGCGGGTCTTGCAGCCACGCCACGCAGATTACCCGGATCAGCCCACTGAAGTTGCGCACCCCGCCCTGGCGCAGGTGCACTTCGCGGTCCACATAGGACAACACCGCACTGACCGAACAGCGGTTGGCGGCAGCGATGCGCTCCAGTATGCCCCAGTAGACGGCCTCTAGCCGCAGGCAGGTGGAAAAACCGTTGAGCCGCACCGAACGTGACACCGGCTGTGTCTGCAACATGTCGAAATCCGCCTTGAACGGATCAATGCACTGCTTCCCTGGCCAACCGCCCTGGCCAGCCACACGTTTGCTCGCTTGCATCATGCGCCCTACTTCCTCGTCACCGGTAACAGGTGACCTATGAAGCGCTGACGGGCGCCCTTAAAGCAGCGGCAAAACCTTCCTGCACAAAATTTGAAAGCTGACGCGACTACTGTGGGAGCGGCTTTAGCCGCGAACACCGGCAAGCACCGCGGTGCCTGCTTCGCGGCTGAAGCCGCTCCCACAGCGTCATGCGTGAGTCTTGAGCAACTTCTATTTACCGTCGAGCAATACCCGCAGCATCCACGCGGTTTTTTCGTGAACCTGCATGCGCTGGGTCAGCAAGTCGGCTGTCGGCTCGTCACTGACCTTGTCCACTACCGGGAAAATGCTGCGCGCAGTACGCACCACGGCCTCCTGGCCCTGGACCAACTGGCGGATCATCTCGTCCGCAGGGGGTACGCCTTCCTCCTCCTTGATCGAGGAGTGGCGCGCATAAAATGCATACGACCCCGGCGCAGGAAAGCCCAGGGCACGGATGCGCTCGGCAATCGAATCGACTGCCAACGCCAGTTCGTTGTACTGCTCTTCGAACATCAGGTGCAGGGTGCGGAACGACGGACCGGTGACGTTCCAGTGAAAGTTATGGGTTTTCAGATACAGCACATAGGTATCCGACAACAGGCGGGACAGCCCATCGACGATGGACTTGCGATCTTCTTCACTGATACCGATATCGATTGCCATTGAAGCTCCCCTTTCCATAAGGCTTGAGACTCAAGCGGTCGCCGACCACTGTAGCAACACTTGACCCACACCGCCCGTGACATGGCGCAACACATCGCCCGGCGAGGCCTGCGGTTTGAGTAGGCCTCGGCTTTGCTGTTAAATAGGCACCGTGCCACCCGTGCGGACTGTCATTGCCGGGTGCATAGGCTGGCTTGCCACGTTTTCGCGTTCTACACCTCATGCGCACCGTGCTGCCAGCTCTTCCTGTGATCGGCCTTATCAACTGTGAGCCAACCCCATGTTCAAGATCGTCCATCTGGTGACGGGCGTGGCAGCCTTGCTGCTATCGCTCCTACCCAGCCTGAAAACCGAAGCGACACCCTTCCTGCAGCAACCCGACGCGGTCTACCTGGCCCTGCTCGGCCTGCTCAACCTGGTCCTGGCCCCGGTCGTGCCGCTGTACTACCGCGGCGCCCGGCAGCAACTGCAGCACCTTGCCTGCGCCCTGCTGGTAGTGGCTGTGGTGCTGCAAACCCTGACGCTGCTGGCCCGCCCGGAAATGGGCAACCTCGCTGCAATGGTCTGCGCGGCACTGGCCGTGGCCCTGCACCTCGCGGTGGGCTTTGCCCGCAGCCCGCGCAAGGCACGCAGCAGCCAGCATACCGCCCAGGATAATGGCAACCGTGATACCGGCACCGTAAAGTGGTTCAACACGTCGAAAGGCTTTGGTTTCATCTCCCGCGATTCGGGTGATGACATCTTCGTGCACTTTCGCGCCATTCGCGGCGAAGGCCACCGTATTCTGGTCGAAGGCCAGCGCGTGGAGTTTTCGGTAATGCACCGCGACAAAGGCCTGCAGGCCGAGGATGTGGTTGCGGTGACTCGCCGCTGATTCTCTTGCAATAGCCCTCCCTGCGGGAGCGGGCATGCCCGCTCCCGCAGGATTCGTGTTCCAGCAATACAGGCACTCCGGCCAAGTGGCTCAATAATGCGGCGGCGGCGCCTCTTCCCCTTCGCTGCCGTATTGGCCGACCATCTCTTCATAACGCTTGAGCAACTCGGCCATCTGCAATTGCAGCCGCTCGATCACGCGCCCTTGCTCGACCACCACGTCATTCAGCGCCTGGATGGTGTCATCCTGGAACGCCTGGCGGGTTTCCAGCTCGACAATATTTGATTCCAGCGACATGTCAGGCCTCCTGGTAGCCGGCAAGTTGCAGCCCACGCAAGCGCTGGCGAACGGCCTGCAACTGGTCGTCGCTGTAAGCCAAGGCCGGGCACTTGCCCCATACCGGTGCCGGCCAGGCAGCGTCGTCACGCTGGCGTACGATCACGTGCATATGCAACTGGCTGACCACATTGCCCAGGGTGGCCACGTTCATCTTGTCGGCGCCGTAGCTGGCCTTCAGCGCTTCAGCCAGCAGGGTGGTTTCTTGCCACAGCTGTTGTTGCTCCGCCGCATTCAGCTCGAACACTTCGCTGATGCCAGCGCGCTTTGGCACCAGGATGAACCATGGGTAGTTGGCATCCTTGCTCAGCAGCAGCTGGCACAACGCAAACTCCCCAAGCACCAGGGAATCCTGCTGCAAACGCGAATCCAGGACGAACACGGCATATCTCCTTCAGGCAAAACCATCCCGCTTCAAGCGGAAAACAGGCCTGCAAGGATACCTTGCACACTCCCGGTAACACAGCGCTACTTTTCGCACCAAAATGAGGCCACCTGCGCACCGTCACCACACTTGCCACCACACAAATGACTCTGGATGAACAAGTTGCGGTAACACATTGACTTTCATGGCAGCTTTTTAAATTTTAATGATTCTCGACTCCAACATCCCCTCAGACAGCCTTCGCCCCGTGTTTACGGCACTTTCCGACCCTCGGTAGCAGGTTTTGTGAAAATTTCATGAAGTGTTGCGAATTTTGAGCACGCTTGTTGCATTCACTTCACAGCAAGTCGGCACGACATCTGCAATGGCAGCTGTACGCGACAAATAACAACAGCGGCATTGGTTACCAGGGAGTTTCCTTAGCCAGAATCCGTAGTTACAGATTCGTTACGGCGAAAGGCACAACGCTGGCGTTATACGGCCCATAACCCGGGGCGTGATTTGCGACATGGAAATACCTAAAAGCGACATGGTAAAAAAGTTCCGAAAAGAGTCTTTATAGCCATATCGCCAACAACAGTCAGCGTGCTATACATTTTCGCCGACATAACAAGAAAGAGCTGCACCCTATAACTAAAACACTTGGGCGCAGCGGTACTCTTCCTAAAAACCAAAGGAGCAAATCACGATGCGCGTGATGAAGTGGAGCATGATCGCCCTGGCCGTTACGGCAGGGACCTCGCAGTTGGCAATGGCCTCGGCACAAGACGAGTCCAAAGGTTTCATCGAAGACAGCAAGCTGAACGTCAAGACCCGCATGCTGTACTTCAGCCGTGACTTCCGGAACGTCCCGAATGGCGCCCAGAGCCGCGCTGAAGAAACCGGCCTCGGCTTCCTCGGCACTTTCGAGTCGGGCTTCACCCAGGGCACCGTAGGCTTCGGCGTTGACGCCATCGGCATGCTTGGCCTGAAACTGGACAGCGGCAAAGGCCGCGCCGGCACCGGCCTGTTCCCGGAAGGCTCCGACGGCCGCTCGCAGGATGATTACTCCGAAGGCGGCGGCGCTGTGAAAATGCGCATTTCCAACACTGTGCTCAAGTTCGGCGACCAGTTCACCGCACTGCCAGTATTTGCTACCGACGACAGCCGCCTGCTGCCAGAAGTTGCTGAAGGTGGCTTGATCACCAGCAACGAAATCGATGGCCTGACCCTGCACGCCGGTCACTTCACGGCGCTGAACGCTCAGGCTCAGACTTACCACGACAGCCTTCAACTGAAGGAAGCCAACGTTGTCGGCGGCACCTATGCCTTCTCCGACAACCTGAGCACCAGCCTCTACTACTCCAAGGTCGAAGACTACTGGCGCAAGTACTACGCCAACGTCAACTGGGCACTGCCGATCTCCGACAAGCAAGGCCTGGTGTTCGACTTCAACATCTATGACACCAAGAGCGAAGGCCACCTGGCCCGCGCCTACGATGGTGACAAGCTCGACAACCGTGCATTCAGCCTGTCGGCTGCCTACAACATCGGCGCTCACACCTTCACTCTGGCCTACCAGAAAGTGTCCGGTGATGGCGACTACGCTTACGGCGTGGACGGTGGCGGCACCATCTTCCTGGCCAACTCCGTGGCCCGTTCCGACTTTAACTCCGAAGACGAGAAGTCCTGGCAGGCTCGCTACGACTTGAACTTCGCTGAGTTCGGCATCCCAGGCCTGACCTTCATGACCCGTTACGTTCACGGCACCGGCGCCAACGTTTCGAGCGGCGACAACGGCAAAGAATGGGAACGCGACATCGATATCAAGTACGTGCTGCAGGAAGGCCCGGCCAAGGACCTGAGCTTCCGTATCCGTCAGGCTACCTACCGCTCCTCCGACGCCGTGTACCTGGACAGCTCCCCATCGATCGACGAACTGCGCCTGATCGTGGAGTACCCGCTGAGCATCCTGTAAGCCTGGCTTGCAGTGCCCCGCACCTGAAAAGCCCGGCGATCTCGCCGGGCTTTTTCTTGGCTGACAAGCGTCACGCCCTGGGGCATCCTGTACGCCTTCGTTTCGCCCCCGTACAATGCGGGGCTATTTCAACGTCTTAGGCAATCGACACGGCTAACCATGCGCACCAGTCAATATTTGCTCGCCACCCAGAAAGAAACCCCTGCCGACGCAGTGGTCATCAGCCATCAGCTCATGCTGCGCGCCGGCATGATCCGCAAACTGGCCTCCGGCCTGTACACCTGGCTGCCGATGGGCCTGCGGGTAATGCGCAAGGTCGAGGCCGTGGTGCGCGAGGAAATGAACGCCGCCGGTGCCCTGGAAGTGCTGATGCCCAGCATCCAGCCTGCCGAGCTGTGGCAAGAATCCGGCCGCTGGGAGCAGTATGGCCCCGAGCTGCTGCGCCTGAAGGACCGCCACCAGCGTGACTTCTGCGTTGGCCCGACCCACGAAGAAGTCATCACCGACCTGGCCCGTAACGAGCTGTCCAGCTATAAACAGCTGCCGCTCAACATGTACCAGATCCAGACCAAGTTCCGTGACGAGATCCGCCCGCGCTTCGGTTTGATGCGCGGCCGCGAATTCATCATGAAGGACGCCTATTCGTTCCATGCCGACCAGGCTTCCCTGCAGGAAACCTACGACCGCATGCACCAGGCGTACAGCAATGTATTCACCCGCCTGGGCCTGGATTTCCGCCCAGTGCAGGCCGACACCGGCTCCATCGGTGGCAGCTACTCGCACGAATTCCATGTACTGGCCGAGTCCGGCGAAGACGACGTGATCTTCAGCGACAGCTCCGACTACGCCGCCAACATCGAGAAGGCCGAAGCCATCCCGCGTGAAACCGTGCGCCCTGCCCCAACCGAGGAGCTGCGCCTGGTCGACACCCCAGAGGCCAAGACCATCGCCCAGCTGGTGGAAAACCACGGCCTGGCGATCGAAAAAACCGTCAAGACCCTGATTGTGCGCGGCGCCGAAGAAGGCAAGCTGATTGCCCTGATCGTGCGTGGCGATCACGAACTGAACGAAATCAAGGCCACCAAGCTGGAACAGGTTGCCGACCCACTGGTCATGGCCACCGAAGCCGAGCTGCGCGACGCCATTGGCGCCGGCGCCGGCTCGCTCGGCCCGCTGAACCTGCCACTGGAATGCATCATCGACCGTTCGGTTGCCCTGATGAGCGACTTCGGCATCGGCGCCAACATCGACGACAAGCACTACTTCGGCGTGAACTGGGAGCGCGACCTGCCGGTTCCACAGGTCGCCGACCTGCGTAACGTGGTCGAAGGCGACCCAAGCCCGGACGGCCAGGGCACCCTGGTGATCAAGCGCGGCATCGAAGTGGGCCACATCTTCCAGTTGGGTACCAAGTACAGCGAGGCGCTGAAGTGCCAGGTACTGGGCGAAAACGGCAAGCCGGTCGTGCTGTCGATGGGTTGCTACGGCATCGGTGTGTCCCGCGTGGTCGCCGCTGCCATCGAGCAGAGCTATGACGACAAGGGCATCATCTGGAACGACGCCCTGGCCCCGTTCCAGATCGCCCTGGTACCGCTGCGCTACGAAACCGAAGTGGTCCGCGAGGCAACCGACAAGCTGTACGCCGAACTGACCGCCGCCGGCTTCGAAGTGCTGCTGGACGACCGTGACAAAAAGACCAGCCCAGGCATCAAGTTTGCCGACATGGAGCTGATCGGCATTCCACACCGCATCGTCGTCAGCGATCGCGGCCTGGCCGAAGGCAACCTGGAGTACAAGCACCGCACCGAGCAGGACGCCCAGGCGTTGCCGCTCAATGAAGTGCTGAGCTTCCTGCAGGCCCGCGTTCGCCGCTGATAACCAATGCACGAGTGATCATGTTCAAGCGAAGTACCTTTACCCTGGGGGGCGCCGCACTGTGCGGCGCCCTGCTCGTCAGCGGCTGCGCCAACCAGATGTCCCAGCGCAGCGACCTTGAGGAGCGCGTCGAGCGCAAATTGCTCGAGCACACCCTGCAGATCGATGTCGGCGAGCCGAAGGTGATGGAGCTTCCGCAACGACGTGTGCGCGTGCACGAGCAGAAGCGCTTCGAAGTCACCGAATTCGAAGTCACCCGTCGCTACGACCGCTACACGCCTTACCAGCCCTGGCGGGAGGTGTACGAGATCCCGCTGGGTGCAGTGGCCGTGGTGGCGGGCGTCGGCGCCAACGTGGTCAACATCTTCGCCTTGGGCAACCTGCCGGAAAGCATCACCCACGACTGGCTCAGCTACGGCGTGGACGGGCTCAACCCGTTCATGAACGTGCCGTCCAACGGGCGTGCCCAGCAGAACCTGGCCGGGATCAGCGAAGTGCAGAAAGGCAAACGCGAGGAATCCACCAGCGTGCCCTGGAGCGAGCGCCTGGTCGAGGTCAAGGCCGGCAAGATGACCCACGAACTGACCACCGACAGGAACGGCGTGCTGCGCCTGAACCTGCTCGACAGCCCGTTCTCGGAACAAAACCTCAACCACGTCGGCACCCTGCACCTTCAGGTACTCGATGAGGACAACGCGGTACGGGGTGATGCCAGCCTGCTGGTCAGCGCCACCTTGCGCAACAAGCTGCTCGAAGCCCATGAACTGATCTTCGACGACCTCGAAGATGACGATGTTGACCAATGGGTGCATAGGGTCAAGCGCCTGTCGGAGCTGGGCCTTGAAGAAGAAGCCAGTGAAATGGAACAAAGCCTGATTGAGCTGACCCGCAACGATCCGGAACTGCAGCAGGAGTTTCTGCAAACGCTGACCAAGGCCACTGGCCGGTTGGTGGCAGATCCAGGCGTGCAGTAATAGAAGGGGCCGCTATGCGGCCCCTTTCATTTAGGCGGGAACAACTCCAACTGTTCATGCGCGCCGCGCAAGTCGCGTAACCTCACCCCTACCCCCAGCAAGCGCACCGGCTTGCCACCACGGGCGAACGCCTGCCGCAGCAGCTGCCGATAACTTTCAAGGTCCCGACCGGCCCCCGCCTGCTCCATGGTGGTCTGGCTGAAGTCATGGAACTTGACCTTGACGAACGGCTTGTCCGGCCGATAGCTACTGTCCATACGGGCGATGCGCTCATTCAGGCTTTCCAGCAATTCGGGCAACCGCGCCAGGCAACTGGCCAGGTCCGGCAGGTCGGTGTCGTAGGTGTTTTCCACGCTGACTGACTGCCTACGGCTGTCATTGTGCACGGCACGCTCGTCAATGCCCCGCGCCAGCCCCCACAAACGCTCGCCAAAGCTGCCAAACTCACGCACCAAGGCCAAGCGCGACCACTCGCGCAGGTCAAGGCAGGTGTCGATACCCAGCCGTGCCAGCTTGTCTGCCGTCACTTTGCCCACCCCATGCAACCTGGCCACCGGCAAGGCGGCGACAAAGGCTTCCACCTCGCCCGGGGTAATCACGAATAGCCCATTGGGCTTGCGCCAGTCACTGGCAATCTTGGCCAGGAACTTGTTAGGCGCCACACCTGCCGACACGGTGATATGCAAGGTACGGGCGACGCGCCGGCGGATATCCTCGGCGATGCGCGTGGCGCTGCCCGAATACCATTGGCTGTCGCTCACATCCAGGTAGGCTTCGTCCAGCGACAAAGGCTCGATCAGCTCGGTATAGTCGCGGAAGATCGCGTGGATTTCCCGCGAGGCCTCACGGTAGGCCTCGAAGCGCGGTTTGACGATCAGCAGGTCGGGGCACAGCTTCAGCGCATGCCGCGACGACATGGCCGAGCGCACACCATAGGCGCGCGCTTCATAGTTGCAGGTGGCGATCACCCCACGGTGCTCGGGCGAGCCACCAACTGCCATGGGCCGCCCGGCCAGGCGCGGGTCGTCACGCATCTCGATCGCAGCGTAGAAGCAATCGCAGTCGACGTGGATGATCTTGCGCAAGGACATGGACGGCCGTCAGCACTGTAAATTCATACAGATAGTATCGCATGCGACCTACCTGAAACACCTCACCCGCTGCATCACCCGACAATCTGCCTGAAAGCCCCGTCGCGCCTGACCCGCTTGCTGCCAGCAAACGCTAAGGGTTTGAACAAAAAAGGGTTTTCCAATGAAACTGCTTGACACTGGGGCGTAAATCCGTAGAATTCGATCTCACAGGCGCGGGATGGAGCAGCCTGGTAGCTCGTCGGGCTCATAACCCGAAGGTCGTCGGTTCAAATCCGGCTCCCGCAACCAGATTAAAGAAAAGGCCACTGTTCATACAATGGCCTTTTTCTTTGCCTTCAAAAAAGCAACGCCGAAAAACCTTTGTTAAATCAAAGCTTAGCGCTTGACACTCCCTCAACAAACTGTAGAATGCGCCCCACAGACGCGGGATGGAGCAGTCTGGTAGCTCGTCGGGCTCATAACCCGAAGGTCGTCGGTTCAAATCCGGCTCCCGCAACCAAGTTCAAGAAAAGGCCACTGTTAACACAGTGGCCTTTTTCTTTGTCCGCGAAAAAGCAACTTGGGAAAAACCTCGACAAATCAAAGCTTAGCGCTTGACATACAAACCACACGCTGTAGAATCCGCCCCACTGACGCGGGATGGAGCAGCCTGGTAGCTCGTCGGGCTCATAACCCGAAGGTCGTCGGTTCAAATCCGGCTCCCGCAACCATATTCGTCAGAACAAACCCCGCCTGTGTAACAGCAGCGCGGGGTTTGTTGCGTCTGCCCTCCCGGTTTTTCGTCGCCTCGATTATCCCCACCGCCCAGCCAACCCACAGGCTTGAAGCATCGCGCCCATGATGAACTATCTTTAACCCTGCCAGGCCGCTGAAAGCGCCTGAGCCCGGAGTAACATTGGATACGTTTTTCTAAGGGACTTTCACTTGGCCGTACCTCGCCTCGTCCTCGCGCTGCATGCCCGAGGCAATTCATGACTTCACACAACCCCGAACCTCCGGTGCCACTCGCCTCGGCGCTACCCGGTGCCGTGCAGCGTCTGCCCTTGCTCGAACGCCTCAGCCGCTACCGTCAGCCCATCGGCCTGGTAGTGACCCTGGTGCTGTTCACCATGGCCTTGGTTGCCTGCCGCCACCTGCTGAGCGAGCTGGACATCTACGCCTTGCACGATGCCATGCTCAGCGTACCGGCACAGTCGGTGCTAGGCGCCTTGCTGGCGACCGTGCTCGGCTTCGTGATCTTGCTGGGTTACGAGTGGTCGGCCAGCCGCTATGCCGGCGTGAAACTGCCGGCACGCAGCCTGGTGCTGGGCGGCTTCAGCGCCTTTGCCATCGGCAACGCCATCGGCCTGTCGATGCTTTCGGGCGGCTCGGTGCGTTACCGCCTTTATGCACGCCAGGGGCTGGGTGCTGGCGAAGTCGCACGCATGACCGTATTCGCCAGCCTGTCACTGGGCTGCGCGCTGCCACCCTTGGCCGCCTTGGCAACCTTGAGCGACCTGCCGGCCGCCTCGACGGCACTGGGGTTGGCGCCAGGCCTGCTGGCAGGTATCGCCACCGCCGTACTGGTCGCCTCCGCCCTGCTGGTGTTCGGCTTGTACCGCCGGCGCCTGGCCGAACAACCGCTGGCCAATAACCTGCTGGTGCAACTGGGCCGCCGCACCCTGCGCCTGCCCGGCGCACGACTGGCCGCCCTGCAATTGCTGATTACCGCGCTGGATGTGGCAGCCGCTGCTACCGTGCTGTACCTGCTGCTGCCCGAAGCCCCTCCCTTCGGCGCGTTTGTGCTGGTGTACCTGCTGGCCTTGGCTGCTGGCGTGCTCAGCCACGTACCGGGCGGCGTCGGGGTGTTTGAAGCCATTTTGCTGGCGGCCTTTGCCGACCAACTCGGTGCCGCGCCACTGGCGGCTGCCCTGCTGCTTTACCGGCTGATCTACGTGGTGCTGCCACTGCTGCTGGCCTGCGTGCTGCTGCTGGCCAATGAAGCCCGGCGCCTGCTGTTTGCACAGCAGGCCATCAAGGCCGCCTCTGGGATGGCCGCCCCAATCCTGTCGATACTGGTATTCCTTTCCGGGGTGGTGCTGCTGTTTTCCGGCGTCACACCCGAAATCGACACGCGTCTGGAGCACATGGGCTTTCTGGTACCGCACCGGCTGATCGATGCCTCGCACTTTGGCGCCAGCCTGATCGGCGTGCTGTGCCTGCTGCTGGCCCAAGGCCTGCGCCGCCGGCTGTCCGCCGCCTGGCTGCTGACTACCGTGCTGTTGCTGGTCGGCGCCTTGCTGTCGCTACTCAAGGGCTTTGACTGGGAAGAGGCTTGCCTGCTGACCTTCACCGCTGCCCTGCTGGCCCTGTTCCGTCGTTCGTTCTACCGCCCCAGCCGCCTGCTGGAGCTGCCATTTTCGCCGGTGTTCCTGGTGGCCAGCGCCTGCGCCGTCGGTGCATCGGTGTGGCTGCTGCTGTTCGCCTATCAGGATGTGCCCTACAGCCATCAGCTGTGGTGGCAGTTCACCCTCGATGCCGACGCACCGCGTGGCCTGCGCGCCGCCATGGGCAGCGCCTTGTTGCTGGCTGCCTTGGCGCTGACCTGGCTGCTGCGCACCGCGCCGCCGATAATCCACCTGCCCGACGAGGAAGAACTGCAGCGCGCCAACCGTATTCTGTTGGCTTCCGACCAACCCGACGGCGGCCTGGCCCTGACCGGCGACAAGGCGTTGCTGTTCCACCCCCGCGACAATGCCTTCCTTATGTACGCCCGTCGCGGCCGCAGCCTGGTGGCCCTGTACGACCCGATCGGCCCGGCCCAGGAGCGCGCCGAGATGATCTGGCAGTTCCGTGACCTGTGCGACCTGCACCACGCCCGGCCGGTGTTCTACCAGGTGCGCGCCGAAAACCTGCCGTTCTACATGGACATTGGTTTGACCGCATTGAAACTGGGTGAGGAAGCCCGGGTCGACTTGCGCCGCTTCGATCTCGAGGCCAAGGGCAAGGAGATGAAGGACCTGCGCTACACCTGGAACCGCGGTGGCCGCGACGGCCTGAGCCTGGAAATTCACGAGCCCGGCCATGCCCCGCTGGCAGAGCCTGAAGGAAATTTCCGATGCCTGGCTCGGCGGCAAGAACGTGCGCGAGAAGGGCTTTTCACTGGGGCGCTTCAGCCCGGAGTACCTGCAGCACTTCCGCATTGCCCTGATTCGCTTCCAGGGCCGGCCGGTGGCCTTTGCCAACCTGCTGGAGACCCACAGCAACGAACTGGCCAGCCTCGACCTGATGCGTGCGCACCCCGAGGCGCCGAAGCTGACCATGGAGTTCATGATGATCGGCCTGATCCTGCACTATAAAAACCATGAGTATTCGCGCTTCAGCCTCGGCATGGTACCGCTTTCCGGGCTTCAGCCGCGGCGTGGCGCGCCCCTGACCCAACGCCTGGGCTCGATGGTGTTCCGCCGGGGCGAGCAGCTTTACAACTTCCAGGGGCTTCGGCGCTTCAAGGACAAGTTCCAACCGGACTGGGAACCCCGCTACATGGCCGTGCCGGCCGGGCTCGACCCGCTGGTGGCACTGGCCGATACTGCCGCCCTGATTGCAGGCGGCCTGACTGGATTGGTGAAACGTTGATGACCCGACGCTTTTGGCTGTACCTGCTGGTTCCCCTGCTGCTGGCCGCCCTGGGGGGTGCGCTGGCGTTCTGGCTGTGGACGCGCCCGGCTCCCGAGGCGCGCCTGGAACAATTGAGCATCAATGACACCAGCATCACCCGCGTGACCCCTGGCGTGCACCCCAAGGCCCGAGTGGCCATCGGTGTGCCACAGGATCAGGCGCTGACCGACAAGCAACTGCTCGACCTGAGCCAGGCCGGTGAAGCCCAGCTGGTGCAGGTGATTTTGCCGCCTAACGACTGCAGCAAGCAGCAACAGGTCATGGACCAGGCCTTGGCCGAGCTGCCGGAAAAACCGACATTGGTAGCCGGTATCGGCCCTGGCGCCGCCCAGGCCTGGCGCTGGCTGGCCAGCCAGAACGATGACAAGGCGCGGGCCATTTCCGTGGACTTCACCGTCGAGCAACCCGGCTGCCAGGCACCGCTGCCCAAATCGGCTGCCCATGGCCACTGGAACGTCGCCTGGAACGACAACCCGGATGACGCCAGCGCCGCCTTCGTACGCGACCAGGCCAATGCCGAAACCAGCATCAGCGACTACGACATCCATCTGCCACAAGTGCTCAAGGCCCAGCTGACCCAGGCCCTGGTAGGCCACGACGGCAACGCCCTCGCCATCCCCGTGGTCGAAGTGCCGGCTGGGCAGACCACCGACACGGTCACCCTGTTCCTTTCCGGTGACGGCGGCTGGCGGGACCTGGACCGCGATGTTGCCGGCGAAATGGCCAAGCTTGGCTACCCGGTGGTGGGTATCGACACACTGCGCTACTACTGGCAGCACAAAACCCCGGAGCAGAGTGCGGCCGACCTGTCCGAACTGATGCAGCACTACCGGCAGAAGTGGGGTACCAAGCGGTTCGTACTGACTGGCTATTCGTTTGGTGCCGATGTGCTACCGGCGATCTACAACCGCCTGCCGGTGGAGGATCAGCAACGTATCGACGCGGTGATGCTGCTGGCATTTGCCCGCAGCGGCAGCTTCGAGATCGAGGTAGAGGGCTGGCTGGGCAAGGAAGGCCAGGAAGCACCCACCGGGCCGGAAATGGCCAGGCTGCCAGCCTCCAAGGTGGTGTGCGTGTATGGCGTGGAAGAGACCGACGAGAGCGGTTGCACCGAGAAGACCGCAGTGGGTGAACGCCTGAAGCTGCCTGGGGGGCACCATTTTGACGAGAACTACCCGGCGCTGGCCAAGCGCTTGATTGGCGAGATCGAGACCCGCCAAGGCAAATCTAACGTAGCCGAGCAGAACTGACAAAGATCGGGGCCGCTTTGCGGCCCATCGCCGGCAAGCCAGGCTCCCACAAGTACTGCGCAGATGTTCAGCGTTGCACGGTACCTGTGGGAGCCTGGCTTGCCGGCGATGGGCTGCAAAGCAGCCCCCTGGCAATCAGATCTCGACCTGGGTCCCCAGCTCGATCACCCGGTTCAGCGGCAGGTTGAAGAAGCGCAGATTACCGTTGGCGTTCTTCAGCAAGAACGCGAACAGGTTGCCCCGCCAGCGCGACATCCCCTCCAGCCGAGAGGCGATCACCGTCTCGCGGCTGAGGAAGTAGGTGGTGCGCATCGGGGTGAAGTCCAGGTCGTCCAGATGGCACAGCTTCAATGCAGCAGGCACATCCGGCTCGTCCATGAAGCCAAAGTGCAACAGCACACGGAAGAACCCGTCGCCATATGCTTCCACCTCGAAGCGCTCCTGCTCCGGTACCCGCGGCCGGTCCTCGCTGACCACGGTCAGCAACACCACCTGGCTGTGCAGCACCTGGTTATGCAGCATATTGTGCAACAGCGCATGGGGCACGGCGTCAGACCGGGCAGTGAGGAACACTGCGGTGCCTTCGACCCGGTGCGGCGGCTGGATGCGAATACTGCTGATAAACAGCGGCAACGGCAGCGCACCTTCGTCGATGCGCTCGACCAGGATCTGCTTGCCGCGCTTCCAGGTGCTCATCAGCAGGAACAGCACACCACCGGCCAACACCGGGAAGGCACCGCCCTGAACGATTTTTGGCACGTTGGCGGCGAAGAACAGCCCATCGACAAACAGGAAGCCCACCAGGATCGGCACTGCCAGCACCGGCGGCCACTTCCACAACAGCAGCATCACCGCCGACACCAGAATGGTGGTCATCAGCATGGTGCCGGTCACCGCCACACCGTAGGCCGCCGCCAGGGCGCCGGACGACTCGAAGCCGATCACCAGCAACACCACGCCCACCATCAGCGTCCAGTTCACGGCACCAATGTAGATCTGCCCCTGCTCGTCGCTGGAGGTGTGCTGGATCTGCATACGCGGAATGTAGCCCAGCTGGATGGCCTGACGGGTCAAGGAGAAGGCACCGGAAATAACTGCCTGCGAGGCGATCACAGTGGCCATTGTGGCTAACCCGACCAACGGCAGCAGCGCCCAGCCCGGTGCCAGCAGGTAGAAGGGGTTGCGGGCCGCCTCCGGGTTTTGCAGCAGCAGTGCACCCTGGCCGAAGTAGTTGAGCACCAACGCGGGCAGCACCAGGATGAACCAGGCCCGGGCGATCGGCTTGCGGCCAAAATGCCCCATGTCGGCGTACAGCGCCTCGGCGCCGGTCAGCGCCAGCACCACGGCGCCGAGGATGGCCACGCCCATGCCGGGGTGAACCACAAAGAAATTGACCGCCCAGCCCGGGTTGAAAGCCTTGAGCACTTCCGGGCTTTGCGAAATGCCATGCACACCCAATGCGCCCAGCACCACGAACCAGGTGACCATGATCGGGCCAAAAAGCTTGCCGATCTTCTCGGTGCCGTGCTTCTGCACCAGGAACAACGCCACCAGCACCACCAGCGAAATCGGCACCACCCAGTGGTCGATACCGTCAAACGCCAGGCCCATGCCTTCCACGGCCGACAGCACCGACACCGCCGGGGTGATCATGCTGTCGCCATAGAACAGCGAAGCGCCGATCAAGCCGCAAATCACCATCAGCGTACGCAACCGCGGATAGGCGGCCGTAGCCCGCCGCGCCAACGCGGTCAGCGCCATGGTACCGCCCTCGCCTTGGTTGTCGGCACGCAGGATGAACATCACGTACTTGAACGACACCACCCACAACAGCGACCACAGGATCAGCGACAGGATCCCCAGCACGCCATCATGGTTGACCGGCACCCCATAACCGCCGGTGAAAACTTCCTTGAGGGTATACAACGGGCTGGTGCCGATATCACCATAAACCACCCCGACCGCCGCCACGAGCAGGCCCAGCGACCGCGCCGCGCCCTGCTTCCCCGCGTGCCCGCCCTCGGCGTGACTGCTTGCCTGAACCATCGACCACTCCCGCAGACGGCCATCTCGGCCCTTAGTATTCACGCGCGTGCCTGGCCCCCAAAGGCGCCTTCACGCAACGGCGCGAAGCATAGCGCAGCGTTCGTCGTATTTCTGCTGGTCAAGCGACCTTGCGCTCGCTAGAATTGCGCACTTTTTGATCAGAGGCGCCAAAAAGCGCCCGTCAAGATCGCCCGCGATTCCGGCCGGGCGACCTGCATTCAATACCGAGGTTAGTCATGTCCACCACGCCCGCCACCCCCAAGGTAGGTTTCGTAAGCCTGGGTTGCCCAAAAGCCCTGGTCGATTCCGAGCGCATCCTCACCCAGCTGCGCATGGAAGGCTATGAAGTCGTGCCCACCTACGAGGACGCCGACGTGGTGGTGGTCAACACCTGCGGCTTCATCGACAGCGCCAAGGCCGAGTCGCTGGAAGTGATCGGCGAAGCGATCAAGGAAAACGGCAAGGTCATCGTCACCGGCTGCATGGGTGTCGAGGAAGGCAGCATCCGTGACGTGCACCCCAGCGTGCTGTCGGTCACCGGCCCACAGCAGTACGAGCAGGTGGTCAATGCCGTGCATGAAGTGGTACCGCCACGCCAGGACCACAACCCGCTGATCGACCTGGTGCCGCCACAAGGCGTCAAGCTGACCCCGCGCCACTATGCGTACCTGAAGATTTCCGAAGGCTGCAACCACAGCTGCAGCTTCTGCATCATCCCGTCGATGCGCGGCAAGCTGGTCAGCCGCCCGGTGGGTGAAGTGCTGAGCGAGGCCGAGCGCCTGGTCAAGGCCGGGGTGAAGGAGATCCTGGTGATTTCCCAGGACACCAGCGCCTACGGCGTCGACGTCAAGTACAAGACCGACTTCTGGAACGGTCGCCCGGTCAAGACCCGCATGCTTGAACTGTGCGAGGCCCTGAGCAGCCTGGGCGCCTGGGTACGCCTGCACTATGTGTACCCGTACCCGAACGTCGACGACGTGATCCCGCTGATGGCCGCCGGCAAGATCCTGCCGTACCTGGACATCCCGTTCCAGCACGCCAGCCCGAAAGTGCTCAAGTCGATGAAGCGCCCTGCCTTCGAAGACCGCACCTTGGCGCGTATCAAGAACTGGCGCGAGCAGTGCCCTGGCTCGGTTATCCGCTCCACCTTCATCGTCGGCTTCCCGGGCGAGACCGAGGAAGACTTCCAGTACCTGCTGGACTGGCTGACCGAAGCCCAGCTCGATCGCGTGGGCTGCTTCCAGTACTCGCCGGTAGAAGGCGCACCGGCCAACGACCTGGGCCTGGAAGAAGTACCGGACGACATCAAGCAAGCGCGCTGGGACCGCTTCATGGCCCACCAGCAAGCCATCAGCACCGCCCGCCTGCAACTGCGCATCGGCAAGGAAATCGAGGTACTCATCGACGAAGTCGAGGAACAAGGCTCGGTTGGCCGCAGCTTCTTCGATGCACCGGAAATCGACGGCAGCGTATTCATCGATGGCGACCATGGCTTCAAGCCAGGTGACAAAGTACGTTGCCGTGTAGTGGATGCCGACGAATACGACATGTGGGCAGAGCCCATCTAAAGCGGCTGAAACACGAAAAGCCCCTGCCCCGGCATTCCCGCAAGGAATGACGGGGCAGGGGCTTTTTTCGTCAGAACGTGTGAAACAGCATCAGGCCACCCTCAGCATCCGGGCTGGCATCAGAGAAGCCTTTGACCGCGTAGAGCTGGACTTTCCATTGCTGGTTGAGCTTGTGGGTCAGGAACAGGGTAAGTTCCTTGATCTGCGAACCGTTCGAGACCACTTTCTGCCGCCAGTCGTAGGAAGCGCCCGCCGAAGTACCTGCTGCCACAGGCAGGGCGAAGCCGAGGCTGACAAATACCGGGTCGTCGAAATCGCTGTCGGGCGGGTCACCAAACTTCTTCCAACCCAACGTTGCAAAACCGGTGACCGGACCAAAGCCTTTGGTGATGTCAACTTGCGCGGTGTAGTCGTACTCACCGGTGCCAAGGCACTGGTCTTCATCGGCGGTGGGGAATTTGACCTTGCCGATCAGGTCCAGCATCAGGCCGCCGTCACTGCCATCGAGCAGGGCATACCCGGCGCTGGCGACCGTGTCGCCCAGCCCGCTTTCCACATCCCGGCAACCTCCGGGCAAGGGGTCACCATTGGGGCCTACTTCCGGGTTGGTGATGTGTAACCAGGGCACGGTGACCTTATAGGTCATGGGGCCGGTTTCATATTTACCGACCACAGGGACGTACCAGATTTCCGAAGTGGTACCCGTGCCATAGTCGCCACTGGAATAGTCCATGCCAATGGCGGCGCTGAAGGTATCGGCCAAGGTCGGCGCGCTGGCGCATGACAGCAAGCAGGCAAAAAGAGGGAGCGCGGGTCTCATCTGCACCTCAGTACCCCTTTCGGGAAGTGTGGTCGGACTTACCCAGCCTAGTTGCCTAACGCCCGGATCGCTCTGGATGCTCTACCTTTTCGGCGGTCTCTACCTTTTCCGGCTTTTCGACTTTCTCGACTTTTTCTACCTTCTCTACCTTCTCGGGCTTTTCTACTTTTTCTACTTTTTCTACCTTTTCGACTTTCTCGACCTTTTCAGGCTTTTCGACTTTCTCGACCTTCTCAACTTTTTCTACTTTCTCAACCTTTTCAGGCTTTTCTACTTTTTCTACTTTTTCTACTTTTTCTACTTTTTCGACCTTCTCAACCTTCTCAGCTTTTTCCACTTTTTCGACTTCAACCTTCTCTACCCGATCCCCCCTACCACTGTTGCTGCTCTCGGGCTGCTCCACGGTTTCGACATGGTCTGACTTGCCGGACTTGTCCACGGTTTCGACATGCTCTGACTTGCCGGACTTGTCCACGCTTTCAGACTTGCCGTGGCCACTGGCGTCTTCAACGGTACTACGCCCACTGTGATCATCACTGCTTTCACTGCGAACGCTGGTCGCCTCGCTTGTTCCATGGCCGCTGTTGTCGGAGCCGCCTGAGTCACTGCTGCCGTGCTCGCTGCCATGCCCCGAATGGCCTCTGTCCGGGTTGGCAGCACGGTCCTCCTGGAACTCCACACGGGTTGCCCGCAATTCGTGAGTACCACTGAGCACGCCACTCACCCGAACGCGTTGATCGAGCGCCAACGCTGCAGGCTGCCTGCCAACGATCACGGTACCCTGCCCCAACGTCACATTGATGCCCGCGACCACCAGTTGCCGTGCCTGCACGCGCTGCACCAGCCCTTCGACCACTGCCTGCTGGACACGCCCAGCAAACGGCAGGCTCGGGTCTGGGCGGGTTTGTGCCACCTCCAGCTGACGCCCGGTCCACTGGCCGCGCACCAGCACTTCCCGTGCAGGGGCTACGCGAGTGCCCAGTTTCAACCCCTGCATGCTGCCTGGGCGGTCGATTGCACCAATGGCACTGGCCTCTCTGAGGCCTGGCGCCCGTTCAATACGGGTCGCCACCACTTCTCCCGTGGCATCGCGCAGGCCGCTGACCCGAACCGGCTCGCCCGCACGCAGCCCTTCAGCCACCCGCGCGCCTGCGGCAAGCCGCACCGGTTGGCCCATCACCCGCAGGGGGGCCGAAGCATTGGGGAGTGCCGTCAGCGGCCCTTCGAAGACATTGAGGATCGAGATTCGCCCTGCCTGGAGGCCGCGTTGGGTGGCAACTGCCTCCACCGCCACAACCTGCCCGATCGCCAGGTGAGCGCTGCTGGCGGGAGCACCGTTTTCACTCACCGGCACGTCTTTGCCATAGTGTACTTCCATGCCATTGACGCAGATCGAGGCGAACCCGGTGATGGTGCCGACAATGCCGGTACCACCGGTACCGCCTGGGCTCAGGATCGGCGCACCGGTGCCGCCTACCCCGCCGTTACCGTGATCGAAATAGGTGCCGTCCACACCATCGGCCACCGCGCCAGTACCGCCGGTGCCGCCGGGGCGTTGCGGGGCGGGCGCGCCAGTGCCGCCGACGCCACCGTTATCACTGCGTACCCCGGTACCGCCCGTCCCCCCCGGAAACTGCAAGCCAGCGGCACCGGCCATACCCACTTCGTCACGGCTGACACAAACCGGTGCAGCGACGACCTCGGCAGGCACCACCAGGCTCGCCCCCAAGACCAGGGCAACGGCAACGGCTCTGAGGCAGCGCGTAAGGGGGGTCATGGGCCTGGCGTCTTGGACAAATCGGGGTCGGTAGCTTCAGTGTAGAAATAAAGGCCGACAGTGATGCGCTGACGTTGCTCGACGCTGGGCTCATCAATGCCTTCCAGCTCTGCGGCGAGCCGGCTGAACGCCAGCAGCGTTTGCATGCCATCTTTGGCAACCACGTCACGCAACTGCTCGACGCTGGCAGGGCTCAAAGCATCGTAGTGCACACTGCGCTCAAAGAACGGCAGGCCCTGGCCACTGAGGTTGTGCACCGCTGCGCAAGCGTGATCATGCAGATTGTGGCCGAAGTACGCAGCTTTTTCATCGAAGCCTTTCTGCGGCACGAATGCCTGGGCGTCCAGGTGCACACAATCCTGCTCATCAAGCCGGACAATGCCAAGGCGCAACCACTCGTCCAGCACCACCCGGCCGCGGATGTCGGTACTGACCGTGGCCACCAGGGCATCGAATGAGCACTCGCCACCTACACTCGCCAAACGCGGCAGTGCCAGTGCCCGGCCAGGTGCAGAGCAGAACGGTGGGCGGCTGGTCCATGCACTGACCAACTGTGCGCCCAGGGTGATGTTCGCCGGCAAGGCCTCGAGTGCCGTGCCACCTTCGCTGCGCAGCCGCCGGACATCCTTGCGATGCACACCTGTGAGCAGGCTGATGCGGCTGTCGGTGGGCGGGGTGCCGTCCAGGCGAAATTCGCGATGGGCCACGTCGACAAACACATCCTTGAGCAGGTCGGCGAACATCGTGTAGGTCACCCCCTTGCGCAACATCAAGCGCACCAGCGGGCGCATGACGCGCCGCAGTGCGCTTAACATCGAAGGGGGCAAGGTTGGACTGATCAACGCCTGTCAGCTCCTGCTGTTGTCATCACCCGGTTCGCCACCCACATGGTTGCCATGATCGTCACCAGGTTCACCACCAACGTGATTGCCGTGATCATCGCCAGGCTCGCCGCCGACATGATTACCATGATCATCCCCGGGCTCACCGCCAACATGGTTGCCATGATCGTCACCGGGCTCACCGCCAACGTGATTGCCGTGATCGTCACCGGGCTCACCACCCACGTGATTGCCATGATCGTCACCTGCTTCAGCATGGTTGCCGCTGCGCCCGGCGTTTGAATCACCGGCGTGGCCTTGGCCGGAGTTGCCATGGCCGCTGCCACTGTTGCCGGCATGGCCCCCCCCGTCACCGCCACTACCGTGGCCACCGCCTCCGCCACTTCCACCACCGCTTCCACCGCCACCGCCGTGACCACCACCACCGCTTCCGCCGCCACCGCCATGGCCACCACCACCGCTTCCACCGCCTCCACCGTGGCCGCCACCACCGCCGCCGCTTCCGCCACCACCGTGACCACCGCCACCACCACCGCCACCGTGACCGCCACCACCGCCGCCGCCATGGCCACCGCCACCGCCACCGCCACCGCCATCTTTGGCGTAAGCGCTGGAGCCGTGAGAAATCGAGTCGGGGATCAAAACGATGGACGTCGACAGCACGCCAGCTACGGCAGCCGCCAGTAAAGCCTTTTTGAACAGCAGGTGGATTTGCATAGTCCGTCTCCAGGTCGTCGCCACGAGAACGCCAAATCAGTCAGTAATCTTGTTATCCGTTCTTCTTTTTACGTGGGATTTTTTCCCACGCTTAATTAATAGACCGCTGCGCCCCACGGTTCAAGCGCAGCGCGGACAAGCCGACCGGTGGTTGGCCTGCTATGTTTTCCTTATCGCCAAGGAGGACCACCGGCATGCAATCGCTACTGACGCTGCAAACCCCGCACTTGCGCGACTATGGCGAGCTGGTCCAGGTCTGGGAGGACTCGGTACGTGCCACTCACGATTTTCTGCCAGAGGGCTACATCGTTTTGCTGCGCGACCAGGTGCTGCGCCGCTACCTCGACGCAGTGATGCTGGTCTGCTGCAGGGACCGACAACGCATCTGTGGCTTTGCCGGGGTCGCCAACGGGCGTGTGGACATGCTGTTTGTTGCTCCCTGCTACCGTGGCAAAGGGGTGGGCAAACGCCTGCTGCACTATGCGATCGACGAACTGAATGCCGAGCGCCTGGACGTCAACGAGCAGAACCCTCAGGCCTTGGGCTTCTACCTGCATGAAGGCTTTGAGGTAATTGGGCGTTCGGAAACCGACGGCCTGGGCCAGCCCTACCCGCTCCTGCACATGCGCCTGCGCAAAACGGCGTAAATGACACAGATTCCCAGCCCCTCCGCTGCTCAGGCAGGTACAATGCAGGCCTTTCCCTGCCTTTGCGAATTGCCGTCATGTCCGAACCCGTCCGCCTGTCCAAACGCCTTATCGAGCAACTTGGCTGCTCCCGCCGCGATGCCGAGCTCTATATCGAAGGTGGCTGGGTCACGGTCGATGGCGTGGTGGTCGAGCAGCCGCAGTTCAAGGTCGAAGACCAGCTTGTCGAGCTGCTCCCGGGTGCCCGCGTCGAAGCACTGGAGCCGGTAACCCTGCTGCTCAACCAGGCGGCCGGCGTGGACAGCGAAAGCGCCCGCGCCAGCATGAACATGGGCAACCTCAGCGAGGCCCACCGCGAAGGCGTGCGCGCCCTGCACGGGCATTTTACCCGGCAGGCCTGCGTGGCACCGCTCGAGCGCGGCGCCAGCGGCCTGCAGGTATTCACCCAGGACTGGCGGGTAACCCGCAAGATCGAGGCCGACCTGCGCCGCCTGGAGCAGGAATTCATTGTCGAAGTACGCGGCGAGACCACACCTCAGGCGCTGGAACGCCTGGCGCGCGGTGCCACGCGCAATGACCGCGAGCTGCCCAAGGCCAAGGCCAGCTGGCAGAACGAGACCCACCTGCGCATGGTCCTGAAAAACCCCCAGCCCGGGCAGATCGCCGAACTGTGCGCCTACCTGCGACTGGAACTGGTAAGCATGCGCCGCATTCGTCTGGGTGGCGTGTCGATGGGCAAGCTGCCCCTCGGCCAATGGCGCTATGTGGCAACTACCGAACGTTTCTAAGCAATACGCCACGCACAAGCGTGGCACCTGAACAGGATTCAGCAGCAATGAACCACAACGACGTCCTGCGCAGCCTGCGCTACATGCTTAAGGTGAACGACGCCAAGATGGCCGAGATCATCGGGCTTTCCGGCCTCGAAGTGCACCCCCTGGTATTGGCCACCTACCTGAAGAAGGAAGAAGAGGAAGGCTTCGTCCGTTGCCCTGATCGGGTGATGGCGCACTTCCTTGATGGCCTGGTGATCCACCGCCGCGGCAAGGACGACAGCCGCCCGCCGCAGCCGGTCGAGCTGCCAGTCACCAACAACCTCATCCTCAAGAAGCTGCGGGTGGCCTTCGAACTCAAGGAAGACGACCTGCACGCGATCCTCAAGTCGGTCAACTTCCCGGTCAGCAAGCCTGAACTTAGCGCGCTGTTCCGCAAGGCCGGCCACGAGAACTATCGCCCATGCGGCGACCAGTTGCTGCGCAACTTCCTCAAAGGCCTGACCCAGCGCGTGCGCGGCTGAGTGGCCATGCAACATACGGTCGCCCCGGTCGGCATAGTCCGCTCCTGCTTCAAGGAAAAATTTGCCATCCCGCGCCAGCCCCAACTGGCGCCTGCGGCGCGCGGCGTGCTCGAACTGCTGCCACCGTTCGACCAAGGTGATGCGGTCGAGGGCCTGGAGCAGGTCAGCCATGTCTGGCTGCTGTTCCTGTTCCACCAGGCACTGGAGGACAAGCCGCGCCTGAAAGTGCGGCCACCGCGCTTGGGCGGCAACAAAAGCATGGGGGTGTTCGCCACCCGTGCCACCCACCGGCCAAACGGTATCGGCCAGTCGGTGGTACGCCTGGAGGGTGTGGAGCCTGGGCGCCTGTTGCTGTCCGGGATCGACCTGCTCGACGGCACGCCGGTACTGGACATCAAGCCCTATGTGCCCTATGCCGACAGCATTGCAGGCGCCAGCAACCAGATGGCCAGCGAAGCGCCCGCCGCAATTGCCGTGCAGTGGGGCGACAACGCCCTGCCCCAGGCCCGCGAGCATGCGCTGCGCCTGGGTGAGCCACTGGTAGAACTGATTGAACAATGCCTGGCGCAAGACCCGCGACCGGCCTACCAGGTACCACCGGCCGAGCGGGTGTACGGGGTGAAGTTCTGGGATGTGCAAGTAAGGTGGCATTACCCGCAGCCGGATATGATCCGGGTGTTGGAGGTGGTGCTGGCCTGAGTTCAGGCGTGCGCGTCTGTGGGAGCGGCCTTGCGTCGCGAAAGGGCCGCGCAGCGGACCCAGGATCTCAGTCATCCTGCAAATTTGCCGGGGCTGCTGCGCAGCCCTTTCGCGACGCAAGGCCGCTCCCACAAGGGTCCGCTTAACGAGCAGGTATGAAAAAGGCGACCCTAGGGTCGCCTTTTTCGTTCTACGGCAGCGCGATCAGCGAGCCGGGCCTTCGGCCACGCCCAGGTCATCGGTCGGGCGAGTATCAACCAGCGGCGCACCACCGGAGGCCAGCCCGAGGCCAGCTTGTCGTTGTCCATTTCCTTGACCCACTTGGCCACGACCACGGTGGCTACGGCGTTACCCACCAGGTTGGTCAGGGCGCGGGCTTCGGACATGAAGCGGTCGATGCCGAGGATCAGCGCCAGGCCAGCTACCGGCAGGTGGCCAACAGCCGACAAGGTGGCGGCCAGCACGATGAAGCCCGAACCGGTCACGCCGGCAGCACCTTTGGAAGCCACCAACAGCACCAGCAGCAGGGTGATCTGGTGGGTGATGTCCATGGTTGTGTCGGTGGCCTGGGCGATGAACACGGCAGCCATGGTCAGGTAGATCGAGGTGCCGTCCAGGTTGAACGAGTAACCGGTCGGGATAACCAGGCCGACGACCGATTTCTTCGCGCCCAGACGCTCCATTTTGGCCAGCATGCGTGGCAGGGCCGATTCCGACGAGGACGTACCCAGCACGATCAGCAGTTCTTCACGGATGTAGCGGATCAGCTTGAGTACGCTGAAGCCGTGGGCGCGGCAGATACCGCCCAGCACCACCAGCACGAACAACAGGCAGGTGATGTAGAAGCAGGCCATCAGGTAGCCCAGCTGCACCAGCGAGCCAACGCCGTACTGGCCGATGGTGAAGGCCATGGCACCGAAAGCACCAATCGGGGCCAGCTTCATGATCATGTTGATGATGTTGAACATGACATGGGCGAAGCGGTCGATCATGTCCAGCATCGGCTTGCCGTAGCTGCCCAGGCGGTGCAGGGCGAAGCCGAACAGCACGGAGAACATCAGCACTTGCAGGATGTCGCCGTTGGCGAAGGCGCCAACCACGGTGTTGGGGATGACGTTGAGCAGGAAGCCGACGGTGGTCTGCTGCGCGCCGGCGGCGGCGTAGGCAGCCACACTGCTGGCGTTCAGGGTAGTGACGTCGATGTGCATGCCAGCGCCTGGCTTGACCACGTTGACGACGACAAGGCCGATGATCAGGGCGATGGTGGAGACGATTTCAAAGTAGAGCAGCGCGTAGCCGCCAGTCTTGCCGACCGACTTCATGCTCTGCATGCCGGCGATGCCGCTGACCACGGTACAGAAGATGATCGGGGCGATGACCATCTTGATCAGTTTGACGAAGCCGTCACCCAAGGGTTTGAGGGCGACGCCCGTTTCCGGATAGTAGTGGCCGAGCAGGATGCCGATGGTGATGGCAACGATCACCTGGACATACAGGGATTTGTACAGCGGCTGACGTGTCGTCATGGCTCAATTTCCTCAAGTGTGCCGGTTCACCCTTCCCAGGGTGATGGGGCACCTGAATCGCTAACCCTCCTGCACTTGGAGGGATTTGTCGTTGTGTTCGAGCTGCCTGGGCAGGCCTCTGCCAAGACCAATAGCAAGGGTGGTGCCAAAATGCCCACGAAGGGTGCAAGGGCCGTATTTGCTAGGGATAAATGCCCAACGACAGGGCGATTTGCCTGAGAAAGGCTGGCGGATTTCCGCCCGGTGGCGGGATTTGTACAGGGGTGTTGGCGGGAATCCGCCCATCGCGTTTGCCTGTACTGGCCTCTTCGCGGGTAAGACCAGCACATTAATCCAGGTGGAAGGTGATCCTGAACGCAGCCCCGCCCAAGGGAGAATCCCCCAGGCTTAGCTCGGCGTCATAGCTGTCGACGATATCCTTGACCACCGCCAGCCCGATGCCCTGCCCCGGGTGCTGGCTGTCCAGCCGCTCGCCACGCTCCAGAATGCGCTCGCGCTGATCAGCCGGTACCCCCGGCCCATCGTCTTCGATGCACAAGGTCAACTGCCCGGGTGCCTGCTCCAGGCTCACTCGCACCTGGCCCAGGCTCAGGCGGTAGGCGTTTTCCAGCAGGTTGCCGAGCATTTCCAGCAAGGCTCCCTGCTCCATCGGCACTTGCGCCGCATCGGGCAGCTCCAGGGCCACATGCACCTGCTTGTCTCGGTACACCTTGGCTAAAGTGCTGCACAGGCTGTCCAGCAACGGCCGCAGCCTCACGCTGTGGCGTACCAGGCCGCTCTTGCGCAGACTGGCGCGTTGCAGCTGGTAGTCGATCTGCTGGCTCATGCGCTCGATCTGGCTTTGTAGCACCCGCGCCTGCTCGCGCTCACCGCTACGCTGCTGCAGGCTTTCGCCCACCCCTTGCAGCACCGCCAGTGGCGTTTTCAGGCTGTGCGCCAGGTCATCGAGCGAATCGCGGTAGCGTGTGCGCTGCTCACGCTCACTGCGCAACAGGCGGTTGAGCGAGCGGGTCAGACGCAGCAACTCGCGAGGGTGCTCGCCGCTCAGGCCATCGCGCGCACCCGACTCCACTTCATCCAGCTCGTGGCTGAGCCGGCGCAACGAGCGCAGGCCCCAGGTCAGGCCAGCCCATAGCAGCACCATCAACGCCAGCAAGGCAGCACCGAAGCCAAGATAGAGTTTTTCCCGCAGGCCATTGAGGGTGGCCTTGTATTCGCTCACTGGCTGCAGGGCGACAATGCTGTAGGCGGCGCTCTGGCCACCCAACAACTTGATCTCGACGTCGTACACGAAGAACTCTTCGCCATCGGCCTGATGAATGCGCGCGAACTCGTTGCCACGCCCGTCATAGCGTGGGCGGTAGTTGATGTGCCGGTCCGCGGTGGCCCTTGATTGCCAGACCAGGTTGCCGTCGCGATCGAATATGTAGCCGAGCAGGCCGGTATACGGCAGGTTGTAACGCTCGTCCGGCAGCAGTGTCGGCATCTGCAACTGGCCATGCTCGATGCGCGCGGCAGAAATCAACGTGGTCACATCCGAAGCCAGGCGCTGCTCGATCGATTCCTGAAGGGCCAGGCTGAACGCCTTCTGCAAGGCTGGCAGCAGCGCCAGCATGAACAGCAGTGCCAGGACTGCGGCGGCCAGCATCAGGCGTACCCGCAGCGAGCGGATCATCGGCAGCGCTCGGTGAACAGATAGCCCAGGCCGCGCACGGTGTCGATGGGTTTGAAGCCGTGCTCGCCCTCAAGCTTGCGGCGCAGGCGGCCGACCAGCACTTCGATGACATTGGGGTCGCGCTCCTCATCCCCCGGGTACAGCTGCTCCATCAGGCGGTCCTTGGCCACCACTTGTTGATGATGGCGCATGAGGTATTCAAGAATGCGGTATTCGTAGGCGGTCAGCGCCAGGGGCTGATCGTCGAGGGTGGCCTGCTTGCGGTTGAGGTCGAGTACCAAGGGGCCTGCGGCGATGGTCGACTGGGTGAAGCCGCTGGAGCGGCGCAGCAGTGCATTCAGCCGCGCTTCAAGTTCTTCGAACTGGAACGGTTTGACCAGGTAGTCGTCAGCACCGGCGGCCAGGCCCTCGACCTTGTCCTGCCAGTTGCCGCGGGCGGTGAGGATGAGAATGGGGAAGGTCTTGTCCTGGCTGCGCAGGCGCGTGATCAGTTCCAGGCCACTGATGCCGGGCAGGCCCAGGTCGATGATGGCCAGGTCGAAGTGATACTGCCCGGCCTGGTACAGCGCCTCCTCGGCATCGGCGACCGCCTCGACCACATGGCCGCTTTCGCCCAGGCGGGTGTAGAGGTGATGGCGAAGCAGGGCTTCGTCCTCGACCACCAGCAGTTTCATGTGCAGCTCCTTAATGTGTATTGCCTGTACCGGCCTCTTCGCAGCACAAGGCTGCTCCTACAGGAATATCACTCCCTGTAGGAGCAGCCTTGTGCTGCGAAGAGGCCGGTACAGGATAACGCGGCTTGCCGGTCAGAACTTGTAGCTTGCTGCCAGATAGGTCTGTGCACTGCTGGTCAGACGCAGGGTACCGTCCTTCGGCCCGCCATGCGCGCCCACTTCGGTCGCGGCATTGGTGCGCAGGTAACGGTAGCCCAGCTCAACCGAGGCCTTGTCGGTAATGTCCTGGATCACGCCGGCCTGCAAGCCGTAGGCATAACCGTAGTCGGTATCCCGGCTGGCGCCTGGCGAGTCCTGGGTGAGCTTGGTCATGCCCAGGCTGCCACCACCGAACAGTTTGGTGGTGTCACCCACCGGCAAGAACAGGTCGTAGCTGCCCAACAGGTTTTCCTGGCGCAACTTCAGGCCGCTGTGGTCACCCGAAACGTTGTCATAGGTCATGTAGTAACGACCTTGGTCATTGATCTTGCCCACGCGAACACCCCAGGTGTCGTCTTTGCCGATGATGCCATCGGCGTTGAGCTGGTCGGTGTTGCGCTGCAGCAGGCCAGACTTGCGAACCTTGTCGCTGGTCTGGCCGTAGGTCAGGCTGGCGAAGTTGTCGTCGGCGGCCTGGGCAGTGGTGATGCCAGCGGCACAGACGGCCATGGCGGCAAGCAGGGTGTTGAAGGTTTTCATGGCTGGATACTCCAGTTGGGTGCGCTGTTTCGGTCTGGAAGCTAGAGTAAGGAGGGCACCCTGAACCGCGACTGAACCCTGGCTGAACCCCGGCTGAACGAACTGTCTGCAAGACAAGGAGTAGTAAATATGCGTGCCCTGCTGGCCCTGACCCTGATGTGCAGCGCCGCCCTCGCCCAAGCGGCAGTAGTGACCCGCGAGATCCCCTACCAGGACGACGACGGCAACCGCCTAGTCGGCTACTACGCCTACGACGATGCGCTGGACGACAAACGCCCAGGCATCGTCGTGGTGCATGAATGGTGGGGCCTGAACGACTATGCCAAGCGCCGTGCACGAGATCTTGCGGCCCTGGGCTACAAAGCGCTGGCCATCGACATGTACGGCGATGGCAAGCACACCGAGCATCCGCAGGATGCCCAGGCATTCATGACCGAAGCGATGAAGGACCCGGCCGCGGCAGCAGCGCGCTTCGACGCGGGCCTGGAGTTGCTGAAAAAGCAGCCGAAAGTCAACAAGCATCAACTGGGTGCCGTGGGCTACTGCTTTGGTGGCAAAGTGGTGCTCGATGCCGCACGCAGGGGCGAGAAACTGGACGGCGTGGTGAGCTTCCATGGCGCGCTGGCCACCCAGACGCCGGCCAGGCCTGGCGTGGTGCGGGCCGATATCCTGGTCGAACATGGCGCGGCGGACAGCATGGTCACCCAGCAGCAGGTGGACGCGTTCAAGGCGGAAATGGATGCGGCCAAGGTCAACTACCAGTTCGTCAGTATTGAGGGCGCCAAGCATGGATTCACCAACCCGGATGCTGACCGCTTGAGCCATGGCGAGCATGGCGGGCCGGACATTGGCTATAACAAGGCGGCGGACGAGAGCTCCTGGGCGGATATGCAGGCGTTCTTCAAGAAGGTGTTCAAGTAAAGATCGCATGGGCCGCTGTGCGGCCCATCTCCCACACAGCCACAACGGCTGGCACAATACCCGCCATGAACAGATTGCCTTCCTGCTGTGCCCCGCTCCAGCACCACTGGCCCCTGCCCCGCCCGCTGCCCGGCGCAGTGCTGGTCAGCTGCGCCTTCGACCCTGCCCACCTGGCACCCGACGACTTCCAGCGCGCCGGCGTCGTACCCAGCGCCAGCCTGCAACGCTCGGTGGCCAAGCGCCAGGCCGAGTACCTGGCCGGGCGCGTATGCGCGCGCGCCGCGTTGCAGCGCCTGGACGGCCGCGACTACGTGCCGGGCACCCATGAGGACCGCTCGCCGATCTGGCCGGCGGGCATTCACGGCTCGATCACTCACGGCAAGGGCTGGGCTGCCGCCGTGGTCGCCGCCGAGGGCAGTTGCCAGGGCCTGGGCCTGGATCAGGAAGCCTTGCTGGATGACGAACGCGCCGAGCGGCTGATGGCAGAAATCCTCACCCCCCCGAACTCGAACGCCTGGACCGTCGCCAGCTTGGCCTGACGGTAACCCTGACCTTCTCGCTGAAGGAAAGCCTGTTCAAGACCCTCTACCCGCTGACCCGCCAGCGCTTCTATTTCGAACACGCCGAAGTGCTGGGCTGGTCCAGCGAAGGCCTGGCCCGCCTGCGCCTGCTCACCGACCTGTCGCCGCAGTGGTGCCATGGCACTGAGCTGCAAGGCCAGTTCTGCCTGCAGGACGGCCATCTGCTCAGCCTGGTCAGCGTCTGACCTTTACAAGGGTGCCTGCTGCCGTGGCCAGTTCAGGCTGAAACAGGCGCCTCCCAGCGCTTCGCTGCGCCCCACCGTCGCCCGACCCGTGTGCCAGTAGATGATTCGCCGCACGATCGACAGGCCCAGGCCGTGCCCACCCGAAGCACGGGTGCGGCTGTCATCCAGGCGGGTGAACGGGGTGAAGATGCGGTCCCAGAAGCCTTCGGGGATCCCCGGGCCGTCATCTTCCACATCAATGCGGCACCGCTGCTGCCCCAGCTGGTAGCTGACGCGTACCTCGGCCCCGGCATGGCGCATGGCGTTGCTGACCAGGTTCTGCAGCGCCCGGTGCAAGTAGCGCGGCTCGGCCTCGACCCAGGCCCCGTCAGCATCCGCGCCCTGGCAGACACCACGCACCACCCGCACCTCGGCACGCAACGGTGCCAGCTCTTCGATCACCCGCGAAAGCAAGGCGTCCAGGTCGACCCGCTGGAACTTCAAGGCTGGCGCGCCTTGCTCCAGGCGGGCGTAGGTCAGCATTTCGTCGACCAGCTTGTCGAGGTCCTGGATATCCCCGTCCATGCCGGCCAGGTGCTTGGCCCGTGCCTGTTCGGTGGTGGCACTTTCGATCATCTCCAAACCAAAGCGCAGGCGCGCAACGGGGGTGCGCAACTCGTGGGACACCGCCCGCACCAGCTCGCGCTGCATGCTCAGCGAGCGCTGCAAGTGCTCGGCCATGCCGTTGAAGGCAGCGGCCAGGCGCCCTACCGAGTCGGCGCCGCCAGCGGGCACGCGGGTGTCCAGGCTGCCCTGGGCGATGCGCGTGGCAGCAATCTCCAACCCAGACACACGGCGCTCCAGCTGGCGCACCAGCAAGTAGACCACCAGGCCGATCAGGCACAGGCCCAAAAAGGTAATCAGGATCAGCAACTGCGGCGGATACGGGTTGAGCTGGTACAACGGGCCGATTTCCAGCACCCAGGGCGAGCCTGCCAGCCCGGCAAACACCCGGATCGAGTCACCATCCTTGCCCAGCGCCATGACCGTGTCGCCCTCCTCGACCCGGCGCCGCTGGTCATCGTCCAGGCTTACCCGCTCGATGCGCTGCAGGGCGACGCCAAAGCCAAAGCCCTTTTCCTGCTTGATCTGGGCCAGCCGCTGCTGCTGCTCGGTGATCGGGTAGCGCACCAGTTCATCGGCCAACAGATACAGCGTGGCCCGCGCCAGTTGCTCGCTTATCTGTTTGATCTGCGCCACCAGCATCAGGTCTTCCTGGCCGACCTTGCGCAGCACTTGCGCCGCATGCGGGCCGGTCTTTTCGACCACCACCAGGCCGCGGTACAGGCGTGCCCGCTGGCCCCCGTCGAGGCTGCGCGCAGTCATCGGTTGCAGCGCCAGCGGCACACCGAGCAGTCGCTCCCATATCAGCAGCGAGCGCTTGCGTTCGGTAGCATTCTGCTGTGCCAGGTTGTCAGCCATCAGGCTGAAGGTGCCCTGGGCCAAGCCCTCGCGGTGCTGGGCGGCGCGTACCTCATTGACCAGGTGCAGGCTGAGCACGCCGAGCAGGGCCACCAGCACCAGCACAGCCAGCATTCCGCCGTAGACGCGCAGAAATATCGAGTTGTTCATGGCGCTTCGCCAACAAACAGGTAGCCCTTGCTGCGCAGGGTCTTGATCAGCCGTGGCTGAAGCGGGTCATCGCCGATCTTGGGGCGGATTTTCGAGATGCGGATATCGATGGAGCGGTCCTGGCCGTCGTAACCCACGCCACGCAGCGCGGTGAAGATCTGCTCGCGCGTCAGTACCCGGCCGGCATTGCTGGCCAGCAGCCAGAGCAGGTCGAATTCGGCGCCGGTCAGTTCGATCAACTGTTCGCCCAGGCGCGCCTCACGCAACCGATTATCGATACGCAGGGCGCCGAAGGCCAGGTCCTGGCGCTTGCTGTCCACGGTGTCGCTGCGGCGCAGCAGGGCCTGGATGCGCGCCAGCAGCAGGCGTGGGCGTACCGGTTTGCAGACATAATCGTCGGCCCCCAGGTCCAGGCCCTGGACCTGGTCGAGTTCGTCGCTGCGAGCGGTGAGCATGAGGATCGGCCCGAGGTACTGGCTGCGCACCCGGCGGCAGATGCTAAGGCCGTCCTCGCCGGGCAGCATGAGGTCGAGGATGACCAGGTCGGGCTGGCTGTCGACGATGCGCCGTGCGGCACGGGCGCCATCGCCCTCCACCGCGACCTCGAAGCCGTTGGCCTGCAGGTACTCGGCGGTGAGCTCGGCCAGGCGCTGGTCGTCTTCGACAATGAGGATGCGGGGTGTGGGGTGGTCCATGGCCTCTGCCTTTGCTTGTTGTTTTTTGTTGCCTGTACCGGCCTCTTCGCAGCACAAGGCTGCTCCTACAGGATACGGCACTCTACTGGGGGAGCAGCCTTGTGCTGCGAAGAGGCCAGTGCAGGCAACATAACCCTTTAACCAAAAGGCAACATCCCCTCTGGATAATCAGTGCCACCCTCGGCGCTGCCAACTCGACCGCAGCCCCCTCGACTGAACCGTTTTTTGTGATAGGGTTCGCGCCCGAAAAAAACTGCCCTGGGGCAGCAAGGCGCAGAAAAATACTGCAAACCACTTGGCACAAGGCCTACAGCGAATACCCACCATTCACACACAAAGTACACACACGTTATCCACAGGCGCTCGCCTTGCAAAGCCCCCAATACCGCATTATCTTGTATCCCGAACGCAGCGAACCACTACATATAGGGGTTCGTGCAAAATCACACACAAAAGTCAACCCGCAAGATCAAGCGATTTTCCGGGCTGAACTTCAAGTGATTTCAGCAGCCAAACCGCTCCTGCGGAGGCGACCGAGGCAAGCCCTTCCGGGGCGTTGTTCGGGTATGGGTGTTGCAGGCAAAGCCTGGCACTCATCAGCACCGGTTTTTGGGTTTACCCAAAACCTTTGACTTCGGCCAGGGAGCGGCAAGCTATTGCCCCTTATTCCTGAGTCTGTCCCGAAGTCGGTACGCCCGCGCGGGCGGATGCGCATGCATTGCGCATCCCCGCCGGGCAATCGAGCAAGTGGACGGAACGGTGGGCGCCCAAAAGGCGCCTGAACAATATAGAAACTGTGGAGACACCCACCCATGCAAACCGACACAACTCGCGAGAACCCGCAGGCCAAGGTGCCGCAGGCCGCCGATTCCAACCAGGATCTGGCCGCCACCGCCCCTGGCCAACTGCGCGTGATCAAGCGCAACGGCACTGTCGTCCCCTACACCGACGACAAGATCACCGTGGCCATCACCAAGGCGTTCCTCGCAGTTGAAGGCGGCACCGCCGCCGCTTCGTCGCGCATCCACGACACCGTCGCACGCCTGACCGAGCAGGTTACCGCCACGTTCAAGCGTCGCATGCCATCGGGTGGCACCATCCACATCGAAGAAATCCAGGACCAGGTCGAACTGGCCCTGATGCGCGCAGGCGAGCAGAAAGTTGCCCGCGACTACGTGATCTATCGCGACCAGCGCGCCAAGGAGCGTGCCACCCGCGCCAACACCGACGCCGTGGTCGAGCCGCACCCGAGCATCCGCATCACCCTGGCTGACGGCAGCCTGGCGCCGCTCGACATGGCGCGCCTGAACACCATCATCAGCGAAGCCTGCGAAGGCCTGGCCGAAGTCGACGGCGACCTGATCCAGCGCGAAACCCTGAAGAACCTGTACGACGGCGTGGCCATCAAGGACGTCAACACCGCCCTGGTGATGACCGCCCGTACCCTGGTAGAGCGCGAGCCGAACTACTCGTTCGTCACCGCCCGCCTGCTGATGGACACCCTGCGTGCCGAAGGCCTGGGCTTCCTCAGCGTTGCCGACAGCGCCACCCACCACGAGATGGCTGACCTGTACGCCAAGGCCCTGCCGGCCTACATCGCCAAAGGTATCGAGTTCGAGCTGCTGAACCCGGCCCTGGCCGACTTCGACCTGGAAAAACTGGGCAAGGCGATCAACCACGAGCGCGACCAGCAGTTCACCTACCTGGGCCTGCAGACCCTGTACGACCGTTACTTCATCCACAAGGATGGCGTGCGCTTCGAGCTGCCGCAGGTGTTCTTCATGCGTGTGGCCATGGGCCTGGCGCTGGAAGAGAAAGACAAGGAAGCCCGTGCGATCGAGTTCTACAACCTGTTGTCGTCCTTCGACTACATGGCCTCGACCCCGACCCTGTTCAACGCCGGCACCCTGCGCCCGCAGCTGTCCAGCTGCTACCTGACCACCGTGCCGGACGACCTGTCGGGCATCTACCACGCGATCCACGACAACGCCATGCTGTCGAAATTCGCCGGCGGCCTGGGCAACGACTGGACCCCTGTACGTGCACTGGGCTCCTACATCAAGGGCACCAACGGCAAGTCCCAGGGCGTTGTACCGTTCCTGAAAGTGGTCAACGACACCGCCGTTGCCGTGAACCAGGGTGGCAAGCGCAAGGGCGCCGTGTGTGCCTACCTGGAAACCTGGCACCTGGACATCGAAGAATTCATCGAGCTGCGCAAGAACACCGGTGATGACCGCCGTCGTACCCACGACATGAACACCGCCAACTGGATCCCTGACCTGTTCATGAAGCGTGTCTTCGATGACGGCAAGTGGACCCTGTTCTCGCCTTCGGAAGTGCCAGACCTGCACGACCTGACCGGCAAGGCCTTCGAAGAGCGCTACGAGTACTACGAAGCCCTGACCGAGTACAACAAGATCAAGGTGTTCAAGACCATCCAGGCCAAAGACCTGTGGCGCAAGATGCTGTCGATGCTGTTCGAGACCGGCCACCCGTGGCTGACCTTCAAGGATCCGTGCAACCTGCGTTCGCCGCAGCAGCACGTGGGCGTGGTCCACAGCTCGAACCTGTGCACCGAGATCACCCTGAATACCAACAAGGACGAGATCGCGGTCTGCAACCTGGGCTCGATCAACCTGCCGAACCACATCGTCGATGGCAAGCTGGACACCGCCAAGCTGCAACGCACCGTGAACACTGCCGTGCGCATGCTCGACAACGTGATCGACATCAACTACTACTCGGTGCCGCAAGCGCGTAACTCGAACCTCAAGCACCGCCCGGTCGGCCTGGGCATCATGGGCTTCCAGGACGCACTGTACCTGCAGCACATCGCCTATGGCTCCGACGCTGCCGTCGAGTTCGCCGACAAGTCGATGGAAGCGGTCAGCTACTTCGCCATCCAGGCTTCTTGCGACCTGGCCGATGAGCGCGGTGCGTACGAGACCTTCCAGGGTTCGCTGTGGTCCAAGGGCATCCTGCCGCTGGATTCGCAACAGATCCTGATCGAGGCCCGTGGCCAGAAGTACATCGACGTCGACCTGAACGAAACCCTGGACTGGGCGCCAGTGCGTGCCCGCGTACAAAAAGGTATTCGTAACTCGAACATCATGGCCATCGCGCCAACCGCGACCATCGCCAACATCACCGGCGTGTCGCAGTCGATCGAGCCGACCTACCAGAACCTGTACGTGAAATCGAACCTGTCGGGCGAGTTCACCGTGATCAACCCGTACCTGGTGCGTGACCTGAAGGCCCGCGGCCTGTGGGACTCGGTCATGATCAACGACCTGAAGTACTACGACGGTTCGGTGCAGCAGATCGAGCGTATCCCGCAAGAGCTGAAAGACCTGTACGCCACCGCGTTCGAAGTTGAAACCAAGTGGATTGTCGACGCAGCTTCCCGCCGCCAGAAGTGGATCGACCAGGCTCAGTCGCTGAACCTGTACATTGCTGGCGCCTCGGGCAAGAAGCTGGACGTGACCTATCGCATGGCCTGGTACCGTGGCCTGAAAACCACCTACTACCTCCGTGCCCTGGCTGCAACCAGCACCGAGAAGTCGACCATCAACACCGGCAAGCTCAACGCCGTTTCCAGCGGTGGCGACAGCGCCCCGGTCCAGGCAGCCGGCCCAGCGCCAGTGCCTAAAGCCTGCGCGATCGACGAGCCTGACTGCGAAGCCTGCCAGTAAGGCCTGAATGCCGTGCGGGGTGCCCAAGGGCGCCCCGTGCGGCATTTTTGTATCCGTGTCACTGAGAAGCCCTGCCCTTTTCCCGCTGCGTATGCGGTTCGGTAAAAGAACAGGACCTTTCAAACAGGAAGCAAGCCCATGGCGCGGAAAAAAGTGGCAACTCGCAAGATTGGTCGCAATGCCGAGACCGGTCGCTTTACCTCGGTCGAAGCAGCACGCAAGCAACCCAAGACACACATTGTCGAAACGCTGCACACCCACCGCAGCTGACACAGTCGCCGCAATTTGACTCGGTCGTTGTAGGAGCGGCCTTTGTGCCGCGAAAGGGTGCGAAGCGCCCCCGGGATTTCTGCATTACCGCATGAATTGCCGGGGCTGCTTTGCAGCCCTTTCGCGGCACAAGGCCGCTCCTACAAGGATCGCGCCAACACCATATGCTGTGTAAAAAAATAAAATTGGCACAATATGTAGTGCTATGCATTGTTTGCCGCTACACTTCCTACCCGTACCTTACGACACAAGCTTCATGAACGGACGCACGCAAAACCGGTCAAAAAAGTTACCCTCGCTGGGAACACACGCGCCCCGATCGAAGGTGAATTCCGGTATACTTTGCGCCCTCTGAAAAGAGCACCATTCAATTGTCCTGGCCCCTCCCAGAGGCATGGCCAGGTACAAACCGAACACATTTAGATGTTAACGAGAGTCAGCCTCTCCAAGCTGTCCATTCGCCGCTACCGGCCGTGCGTCAGGCATCACATTCTTAAAATCCAACCGGTTGCCCCAGGGCGACCCTCAAGCAGGAGCCAATCACCATGCTGAAGCGGGACGAATTCGACAAGGAAGACGGCGAAGTAGCCGCCAAAGGCAACACCCCTGCGCAGGCCGCTGCCGCCGCCACCCTCGACAAGCTCGACAGCGCCGGTGGTGCCGCCGCCCTGGAAGCCCGCGCTGCTACAGCGTCTGACTCCGAAGCCGTCAAACGTGCCAAAGCCGCCCTCGACGCCCTCGACGTGGCCGAAGGCCTGGCCGAGCTGGAAGGCTCCTCTGCCCGCGTTGCGGTAGACGAAAAGCGCATGATCAACTGCCGCGCCGACCTGAACCAGCTGGTGCCGTTCAAGTACGACTGGGCCTGGCAGAAGTATCTGGACGGTTGCGCCAACCACTGGATGCCGCAAGAGGTCAACATGACCGCCGACATCGCCCTGTGGAAGAGCCAGGACGGCCTGACCGAAGACGAGCGCCGCATCGTCATGCGCAACCTCGGCTTCTTCTCCACCGCCGACTCGCTGGTAGCCAACAACCTGGCCCTGGCCGTGTACCGCCTGATCACCAACCCGGAGTGCCGCCAGTACATCCTGCGCCAGGCCTTCGAAGAGGCGATCCACACCCACGCCTACCAGTACTGCATCGAGTCGCTGGGCATGGATGAAGGCGAAATCTTCAACATGTACCACGAGATCCCGTCGGTCGCGAAAAAAGCCGCCTGGGGCCTGAAGTACACCCGCGCCATCTCCGACCCGGAATTCAACACCGGCACCGTCGAAACCGACAAAGAGCTGCTGCGCAACCTGATCGCCTACTACTGCGTACTGGAAGGCATCTTCTTCTACTGCGGCTTCACCCAGATCTTGTCGATGGGCCGCCGCAACAAGATGACCGGCGTGGCCGAGCAGTTCCAGTACATCCTGCGTGACGAGTCGATGCACCTGAACTTCGGTATCGACGTGATCAACCAGATCAAGATCGAGAACCCGCACCTGTGGGACGCGGCGATGAAGGAAGAAGCGACCCAGATGATCCTGCAAGGGACCCAGCTGGAGATCGAATACGCCCGCGACACCATGCCTCGCGGCGTGCTGGGCATGAACGCAGCGATGATGGAGGACTACCTCAAGTTCATTGCTAACCGTCGTTTGACCCAGATTGGTTTGAAGGAAGAGTATCCGGGGACTACCAACCCGTTCCCATGGATGAGCGAGATCATGGACTTGAAGAAGGAGAAGAACTTCTTTGAGACGCGGGTGATCGAGTATCAGACCGGTGGGGCGTTGAGCTGGGACTGATTGTCCGGGCTGAAGCATCGAGAAGGCTGCCGATTGGCAGCCTTTTTTATGTCTATGGATTTTCAGCGCCTGTGAGATCGAGCGCCGCCCACGCGGCGCATCGCGAGCTGCGCTCGCTCCTACGTCTGTTTCGTGCCAATTAGTCCTATGCGATTTGCGCGCGAACGCCTTGGCGCATGGAATGATATCGCGTCGTACTAACAAGGCGGTCGCGCGCCTGTCACAGGCTTTACTGGCCCGAAACAGCTCGCGATGCGCCGCGCGGGCGGCGCTCGATGTACGCCCTCCTACAACTCTCAACTCAGGTACACGCAGCCCCAACATTCTGCGAAGAACCTTTTTTTGCAGAAACAGCGCAAACTGGATGCGTCCTACAAGGTTTTTCATTGTTGCTTTTGTCTCGTCGCGATAACGTCTCATAGCGCTTAAGAACGCTCACGCAGCGGAATCCCGTTCCCGTTAGCAACGGCTCTCCAGTTCAGGATGGCCAAACATGGACAGTCTCAATACACCCACCCTCTTCACCCGCCACAACCGCCCTCTCCACACCCTCTGGCTAGAATCCCAAGCTTGGTTCTGCGCCCACGAACTCGGCCGGCTGAGCGGTCACTTCTTCGACGAACACTGCATGCGCAAGCTGGACCCGGACCAGCACCGCACTGTGCCGCTGCTGCGCTATGGCAAGTACCAGGAGACCACCATGGTCAGCGAGTCCGGGGCTTATACCTTGTTGGCGCATCACCATGTGCCGGAGAACCGTCATTTGCGCTGGTGGCTGACGCATGAGGTGGTGGCGGTGCTGCGTGATGCTCAGGCTGATGGGGTGGATGATGCGCCGCGGCTGGGGCAGATGTGCTGGCCTGGTGGGCGGAGCGCGACGCTGTTGTATTGGCAGAGTGAGCCTTGGGTGAGGATGCGGGATATGCCGGTTGTGCTGGCCGGGGAAGTGGACCTGCCGGGACCGGTGGAGAAGCGCAAATTGAGTTGGCGGGAGTGTGCGCAGCGGGCGCTGCGGATGCATGGGGTTTAGCGGGCGGTTTTTGCCTGTGCTGGCCTCTTCGCGGGTGAACCCGCTCCCACAAAAGACTTCGTTTGCTGGCAATTGCTTGGTTAGCAGGTCAAAAGCGGGGTAGCGGGTTAATGCCAGTCAGTTAAGCCAATCGGGGCTGCTGCGCAGCCCATCGCCGGCAAGCCAGCTCCCACACCGACCGCATCGCACTCAAGCCATGCGCTGTACCTGTGGGAGCCTGGCTTGCCGGCGATGGGGCGCAAAGCGGCCCCAATTTGCCTGACTGATTGGCATTAGAGGTCACCCGCGAACATCGGCAAAGCCGGTGCCGTACATCGAGTCAGATGCTATAGGCCATCCAATCGGACCTTCACGCGCAGCGGGGAAGCGAGACGCTCATTTACAGACGCGATGAGGTCTTCATCTTCGTCGGCCATGCTGGCTGGCCCGAAAGGCAACCTACGCTGCTCTGCTACATATTGCAGAACCTGGTGCTTGAGTTCGGAGGGGGTTACACCTAGCGAAGCAGGCAACGCGGTAAGCCTGGTTCTGCGCCCACGAACTTGGCCGTCTGAGCAGTCACTTCTTCGACGAACACTGCATGCCCCGTTGCGCAATGCCGGGGCACCCATAGTTGTCACGTCTCGAAACTGAACACTGCTCGAATGTGATTCGAACCTTCATTCAAAATGAGAGCGAAACCATAGCTCATGATCAACTCTGCTGGCGACCGTGCCTCGGATAGATATTTACCAAGGAGGCGGGCTTGACCGGTCAGCAGTATTTCCCACCATTGGTGGTTGCCAACGAGCGCATTGACCTCTCACACCTAAGTCCATTCACACTGCTTGTCGAGAGTCGATTGGCCAAGCGCAAGCTGCGCGTGCATGTGACCTTCTCAAATCACTGCTTCAGCCGGAGCTACACTCAGGCTAGCCCGCCTGAATGCCAAGTAATCATTGACCAGAGTGCACCACGACTGCGTGCCTTCTGCCCGATTCGATTTCGCCTTTCCCGGCAGTTGCCACAGCTGATCAAGACACTGAACCATCCGCAGGCAAAGGTCCTGGAAACGTCCACAGAGCGCAATTGGTGTTACTCGATCACGATCGACGACCCGGAGGGACCGTACCATGTCTTTTTTGAAATACGCCGCGCTTCGAAGCAAAGACGGCAATGGCAGGACCTACAGTTAGTGGTGGAGAGTGCCTATCACCAAAGTGACAAAGCAGCGCCTAACCTGAAAGGTGTGGTGGGCTTTGTCTTGCTCTGCGGCAAGGTTTATCTGGGCAAAGCGGTCTCGACCAAACGCTGATCCACCGAGCTTGCATGAACGAAAAAGGCGCCATGGGCGCCTTTTCGTATTGGTAAAGCAGATCCGGATACCACTTCGGCTGCGCCTCGGCTCGCCTTGCGCGAGCACCCTTTCGGGCTAGGGAACGCTCAATCTCATCCGGTCAGTCGTTCCGCAATTGCCAGATAATGTTCCACTATCTGTGGAAATTGATCAAGTCTCGCGAGACAGGAAGTAACAAACCTCTGGCTGGCATGCTTTACCGACCGGTAAAACAAAAAAGAGGCCCCGCCCACGCCGACAATAGGGGTACGGCACAACTGTTGGAATAGTGCCTGGGACGACCTTGGTCGTAGTATGTCTCTAGAGCGCTCACAGTAGAGCTTCTACAGCCCGATTTACGCCACCTAACCCCTGAATCTCTCAGCCATCAGCCGTTGACAGCCCACCTCCCGCTTGCTAATAATCGCCCACAGTTGTACGACAACACATAACAAAAACAACAATCAGTGGACGAACTCATGTCGACACCCATCCCGCTGCACCCACGCCTATTGCACACCCCTCTTCCCCCGGCCTGCCTGCGTACGCCCGCCAGTACCTAGCACCCGGTTACCGCGCATTCACCCCTGGCCCTGACCGGCCCGTTACTTACCCGCCCCTGCCGCAGGCCGCTTGCGCGTGCCCGGTGGACGGGCTGCCATACCCTTCGGGAGCACAACAATAATGAGAATCTGCCATACCCTTCCCTTCGCCCTGCTTGGCGCCGGTGTCATCGCCGGCCTGCCGGGCACCAGCCTGGCTGCGGGTTTTGTCGAGGACAGCAAGGCTACGCTCGGGCTGCGCAACTTCTACATCAACCGCAACTTCACCAACCCCAGTAACCCACAGAGCAAGGCCGAGGAGTGGACGCAAAGCTTCATTCTCGACGCCCGTTCGGGGTTCACCGAGGGGCCGGTCGGGTTCGGCGTGGATGTGCTGGGGCTGTGGTCGGTCAAGCTTGATGGCGGCGGCGGTACCTACGGCACAGCGTTGCTGCCGCGCCATGACGATGGCAAGCCGGCGGATGATTACGGACGTTTGGCCGTGGCCGGCAAGGCGCGTATCTCCAAAACCGAGCTGAAAATCGGCGAGTGGATGCCGGTGCTGCCGATTCTGCGTTCGGACGACGGGCGCTCGCTGCCGCAGACATTCCGCGGCGGGCAGGTCACCTCCAATGAAATCGCCGGGTTGACCCTGTACGGCGGCCAGTTCCGCGGCAACAGCCCGCGTAACGACGCCAGCATGGAAGACATGAGTTACGGAGGCGGCGTGTCAGACCGCTTCAACTTCGTCGGTGGCGAGTACAAATTCAACCAGGACCGCACGCTGGTCGGGCTGTGGAATGCCGTGCTGAAGGACGTGTACCAGCAGCAGTACCTGCAACTGAGCCACAGCCAGCCGGTGGGTGACTGGACCCTGGGTGCCAACCTGGGCTACTTCCATGGCGATGAGGATGGCTCCGAACGCGCCGGGCAACTGGATAACAAGACCTACTCCGGGATGTTCTCGGCCAAGTACGGAGGCAGCACGTTCTGGGTGGGGCTGCAGAAAGTCGATGGTGATACCTGGATGCGGGTCAACGGCAGCAGCGGCGGGACCTTGGCCAACGACAGCTACAACTCAAGCTTCGACAATGCCAACGAGCGTTCGTGGCAGGTGCGGCATGACTTCAACTTTGTCACCGTCGGGGTGCCGGGGCTGACCTTGATGAACCGCTATATCAGTGGGCGCGATGTGCATACCGGGTCGGTGACCGATGGCAAGGAGTGGGTACGGGAGACGGAGTTGGCGTATGTGATCCAGAGCGGGGCGTTCAAGGATTTGAGTGTGAAATGGCGGAACTCGTCGATTCGGCGGGATTACAGCAATAACGAGTTTGATGAGAACCGGTTGATCTTCAACTATCCGCTGTCGTTGCTTTAACCGGAACATCGGCGCTGCCTTTATTGGGGCCGCTTTGCGGCCCATCGCCGGCAAGCCAGCTCCCACACCGACCGCGCTGACTTCAAGGCATGTGCAGTACCTGTGGGGGCTGGCTTGCCGGCGAAGAGGCCGGCAAAAGAGACGCAGGCCTCATTGACAACACCCAAACCCACCGCCAATAATCAGCCAAGTCATACGACAACCTACAACAATTAACAACAAGAGCCGGCCATGACCACTACTCCCCTCAATCGCCTGCTGCTCACCGGAGCCGCAGGCGGCCTGGGCAAGGTCCTTCGCGAACGCCTGCAAGGCTACGCCGAGGTCCTGCGCCTTTCCGACATCAGCCCGATGGCACCAGCCGCTGGCCCGCATGAAGAGGTGATCACCTGCGACCTGGCCGACAAGGCAGCGGTCCATACGCTGGTCGAAGGCGTTGACGCCATCATCCACTTCGGCGGCGTGTCCACCGAGCATGCCTTCGAAGACATCCTCGGGCCAAACATCTGCGGCGTGTTCCATGTTTACGAGGCCGCACGCAAGCATGGCGTGAAACGCATCATCTTCGCCAGCTCCAACCACACCATCGGTTTCTACCGCCAGGATGAGCGCATCGACGCCCACTCCCCGCGCCGCCCCGACAGCTACTACGGGCTGTCCAAGTGCTACGGCGAGGATGTCGCCAGTTTCTACTTCGACCGCTACGGCATCGAGACTGTCAGCATTCGCATCGGCTCGTCGTTCCCGCAACCGCAGAACCCCCGCATGCTTTGCACCTGGCTGAGCTACGACGACCTGGTGCAACTGATCGAGCGCGGGCTGTTCACACCCGACGTTGGCCACACCATTGTCTACGGCGCCTCCGACAACCGCACCGTGTGGTGGGACAACCGCCATGCCGAGCACCTTGGCTATGTGCCCAAGGACAGCCCGAACCCTTCCGCGCCGCCGTGGAGGCCCAGCCGGCACCCGCCGCCGATGACCCGAGCATGGTCTACCAGGGCGGCGCCTTCGCCGTGGCCGGCCCGTTCAACTGAACCCACACACGCCAGGAGGCACGGCCATGAACTGCGAACTGATTGTCGACGCCCGCAACGGCACCGGCGAAAGCCCTGTGTGGCACCCCAGCGAACAGGCCCTGTACTGGGTCGATATTCCCGCCCGCCAGCTGCACCGCTGGCAGGCAGCCGATGGCAAGCACCAGCTCTGGCAGGCCGACGAGATGCTGGCCTGCATCGCCCGCAGTGGTCAGGGCTGGGTCGCCGGCATGGAAAGCGGCATCTTCCAGCTCCAGGCCAAGGCCGACGGCAGCCTTGATAGCCGCCTGCTCAGCAAGGTGTCGCACGCCCAGGGCGGCATGCGTTTCAACGACGGCCGCTGCGACCGCCAGGGCCGCTTCTGGGCCGGCACCATGCTGCTGGACATGCAACAAGGTGCCCACGTGGGTGCGTTGTACCGGCATGACGGAGAAGGCCAGCTGCACCTGCAGCAAGACGGCATGATCGTGCCAAACGGCCTGGCCTTCAGCCCCGATGGCACACGCATGTACCTGTCCGACTCGCACCCCAACGTGCAAAAGGTCTGGGCCTTCGACTACGACATCGACAGCGGCACGCCATACAACAAGCGGCTGTTTGTCGACATGCGCGGCTACCCTGGGCGCCCAGATGGCGCAGCAATCGACCAGGACGGCTGCTACTGGATCTGCGGCAACGACGCCGGGCAGGTGCACTGCTTTACCCCGGATGGCCGCCTGGACCGCTCACTTAACGTGCCGGTGAAAAAGCCGGCAATGTGCGCCTTTGGCGGCGCCAGCCTGGACACCCTGTACGTCACCTCGATCCGCCCGGCAGGCACAGACCTCAGCGACCAGCCCCTGGCTGGCGGGGTTTTTGCCCTCAACCCTGGCACCAAGGGCCTGGAGGAACCTGCCTACCGGGGCTGACGCCCTTTGCCGCACCCACACTTGCACACACGAAACCAGATAATAAAAACCACGGAGTTTCATCATGATCTTCAAACGCAAGCTGCTCCTTGCCGTACTCCCCTTCGCCTTCAGCGTGGCCATGCCCGCCTCGGCCCTGGACATCAAGTTCGCCGAAATCCACCCGGCCGGCTACCCGACCGTGGTCGCCGAGCAGAACATGGGTAAAAAGCTTGAAGCCGCCAGCAATGGCGACATCACCTTCAAGATGTTCGCCGGTGGTGTGCTGGGCTCGGAAAAGGAAGTGATCGAACAAGCGCAGATCGGTGCCGTGCAGATGACCCGCGTCAGCCTGGGGATCGTCGGCCCGGTAGTGCCGGATGTGAACGTGTTCAACATGCCGTTCGTGTTCCGCGACCATGACCACATGCGCAAGATCATCGACGGCGAGATCGGCCAGGAAATCCTCGACAAGATCACCAACTCCGATTTCAACCTGGTGGCCCTGGCCTGGATGGACGGCGGCTCGCGCAGCATCTATACGAAAAAGCCGGTACGCAGCCTGGAAGACCTCAAGGGCATGAAGATTCGCGTACAGGGCAACCCGCTGTTCATCGACATGATGAACGCCATGGGCGGCAACGGCATCGCCATGGACACCGGGGAAATCTTCAGCGCCCTGCAAACCGGCGTAATCGATGGTGCCGAGAACAACCCGCCCACCCTGCTTGAGCACAACCACTTCCAGAGCGCCAAGTACTACACCCTGACCGGCCACCTGATCCTGCCGGAACCCGTGGTGATGTCCAAGACCACCTGGAACAAGCTCAGCCCCGAGCAACAGGCCCTGGTGAAGAAGGTAGCGCGTGAGGCGCAGATGGAAGAACGTGCGCTGTGGGACGCCAAGTCCGCCGCCAGCGAAGAGAAGCTCAATGCCGCTGGCGTGGAATTCATCACCGTGGACAAGAAGCCGTTCTACGACGCCACCGCTTCGGTACGCGAAAAATACGGCGCGCAGTACGCCGACCTGATGAAGCGTATCGACGCCGTCCAGTAACAGCGGCCCCTTCCCGAACGACCGCGGCAGTGCGGCGCCCGCCGCCCTGCCGCTTTGGTGATGCCCATGAAAAACCTTTTCCTGCGTGCGAACGACACGCTATACCGCGGCTGCATCTGGATCGCAGGCCTGTCGATCCTAGCCATGTCGCTGATCATTCCCTGGGGCATCTTTGCCCGCTACGTGCTCGGCACTGGCGCCAGTTGGCCGGAGCCGGTGGCCATCCTGCTGATGGTGGTGTTCACCTTCGTCGGCGCGGCCGCCAGCTACCGGGCCGGGGCACACATGGCCGTGGCAATGATCACCGACCGCTTGCCAGCCCTGCAGCGCCAGCTGGTGGCGCTGCTGGTGCAGGTGCTGATGATTCTGGTGTGCGTGTTCATGACCTACTACGGCACCAAGTTGTGCATCACCACCTGGAACCAGTTTCTGGCATCCCTGCCGGGTGTGCGGGTGGGCATGACCTATGCGCCGATCCCGGTCGGTGGCGTGCTGACCCTGGTCTTTGTGCTGGAAAAACTCCTGCTGGGCGACCAGAGCCACCGCAAGGTGGTGCGTTTCGACCACGTAGAAGAAAGCGAAGGAGCGGCATAAATGGATGCGTTCATTCTGTTGGGCAGTTTTATTGCACTCATCCTGCTGGGCATGCCAGTGGCCTATGCCCTGGGCCTGTCGGCGTTGATTGGTGCCTGGTGGATCGACATCCCGCTGCAGGCGATGATGATCCAGGTGGCCAGTGGGGTTAACAAATTCTCGCTGCTGGCCATTCCGTTCTTCGTGCTGGCTGGCGCAATCATGGCCGAAGGCGGTATGTCACGACGGCTGGTGGCATTTGCCGGGGTGCTGGTGGGCTTTGTGCGTGGCGGGCTGTCGCTGGTCAACATCATGGCCTCGACCTTCTTCGGTGCGATTTCCGGCTCGTCGGTGGCCGACACCGCCTCGGTGGGCTCAGTGCTGATCCCGGAAATGGAGCGCAAAGGCTACCCGCGTGAATTCTCCACCGCCGTTACCGTCAGTGGCTCGGTGCAGGCGCTGCTGACCCCGCCCAGCCACAACTCGGTGCTGTACTCACTGGCAGCGGGCGGCACGGTGTCCATTGCTTCGCTGTTCATGGCGGGTGTCATGCCCGGTTTGCTGCTGAGTGCGGTGATGATGGGCTTGTGCCTGATCTTCGCCAGGAAGCGCAACTACCCCAAGGGCGAAGTGATCCCGCTGCGCCAGGCCCTGAAGATTGCCGGTGAAGCGCTGTGGGGCCTGATGGCCATGGTGATCATCTTGGGCGGCATCCTGTCGGGTGTGTTTACCGCGACCGAATCGGCAGCCGTGGCAGTGGTGTGGTCATTCTTCGTGACCATGTTCATCTACCGCGACTACAAGTGGCGCGACCTGCCCAAGCTGATGCACCGCACGGTACGGACCATCTCCATCGTGATGATCCTGATCGGCTTTGCTGCCAGCTTCGGCTACGTGATGACGCTGATGCAGATCCCGTCGAAGATCACCACGGCGTTCCTGACCCTGTCGGACAACCGCTATGTGATCCTGATGTGCATCAACTTCATGTTGTTGCTGCTGGGCACGGTGATGGACATGGCGCCGCTGATTCTGATCCTTACGCCGATCCTGTTGCCGGTGATCACCGGTATTGGTGTAGACCCGGTGCACTTCGGCATGATCATGCTGGTGAACCTGGGCATAGGCTTGATCACCCCGCCGGTGGGCGCCGTGCTGTTCGTGGGCTCGGCCATTGGCAAGGTGAGCATCGAGTCGACGGTGAAGGCGCTGCTGCCGTTCTACCTGGCGCTGTTCCTGGTGCTGATGGCGGTGACTTACATTCCGGCCATTTCCCTGTGGCTGCCTAGCGTAGTGCTTTAACTGCATTTGCGGTCTCCCTGTAGGAGCGGCCTTGTGCCGCGAAAGGGCCGCAAAGCGGCCCCAGCAGTATCAGCGTCAACGCTGGAGAACGGGGGCCGCCTTGCGGCCCTTTCGCGGCACAAGGCCGCTCCTGCAAGGACTGCGGTGCTGCTGGAAAACCTTTTTTGCAAATGGATCCTGCACATGGCTGTCCCCTCCTCTACTGCCCCTCTGTTCCCGCGCAAACTGGCAATTGCCCTGCTCGCCCTGCTGGCCTGTTCATTCGCCGGCAACCACATCGCCGCGCGCATCGCCTTCGATGACGGCACCGGCGTGTTGCTGGCGATTCTCTGCCGCTCAGGCATCACCTTGCTGGTACTGGCCTGCCTGCTGTTGTGGCAACGCCAGGCGCTGGGCCTGCCCGCTGGCACCCGGCATTGGCAGCTGCTGCTCGGCCTGCTGATCGCCACCCAAAGCCTGTGCCTGTACTCGGCGGTGGCGCGCATTCCGGTAGCACTGGCGCTGCTGGTGGGCAACACCTTCCCGATGCTGCTGGCGCTGCTCACATGGGCGCTGGGCGGCGCACGGCCTACCGGCCGCACCGTGCTGTTCATGGGCCTGATCCTTTGCGGCCTGGTGCTGGCGCTGGATGTACCGGCACGCCTGGCCGACAGCGGCGCAGCCAACCCGCACTGGGCGCTGGGGGTCAGCCTGGCCTTCGGCGCTGCCTGTGCCTTCGCCGGCGCCTTGTGGATCACCGACCACAAACTGGCCAGCGTGCGCGGCCCCGTGCGCAGTCTGCTGACCTTGCTGATCGTGTTCTCCAGCATGCTGGTCGCAGGCTTCAGCGGCGTGATGCCGTCTGGTTTGTCACTACCAGGCAGCAGCGCTGGCTGGGTGGCGTTGGCCAGCCTGGTGGTGCTGTATGGCCTGGCCTTCACCTTGCTGTTTGTGTGTGTGCCAAGGCTGAACATGGCGCAGAACGCACCGGTAATGAACGTCGAACCCATCGCCACGCTACTGCTGGGTTGGGCTTTGCTCGACCAGCAACTCGGCACCCTGCAATTACTCGGTGGCGCCGTGGTGGTGTGCGGCATCGTGCTGCTCACTTACCGTCGGGCCAGTTAATTGATCATGTAAAAGGAGCCTTGAATGGCTGTGACCGAACTGCACCTGCAGGACCGCCTGACATGCCTGAGCCTGGCGCCAGAGCTGGGCGCCAGCCTGGTCAACTGGGAAGTGAAGGCAACCGGGCAGGCATTGCTACGCCATTCCGACTCGGCCGCGCTAGCCGCTGGTACACCCCGGCGATTGGCATGCTACCCATTGGTGCCGTGGTCCAACCGTATTGCCGAGGGTGGGTATGCCAAGCCTGAAGGCTGGCAGACACTGGCGCCCAATACCGATCACGACCCCTACCCGATTCATGGCAGCGCCTGGCAGCAGGCCTGGCAGGTGGAGCACCACAGCGCGCGACGCGCACGCCTGACGCTGCACAGTGCAGTGCCGTTTGCCTACCTGGCGACGCTCGATGTGCACTTGCATGAGGGTTGCCTGAACCTGGACCTGCATGTGAAGCACCTGGATGCGCGGGCCAACTGGTATGGACTGGGATTGCATCCCTACTTCCCGCGGTATCCCGATACGAAGCTGCATGCAACGGCGCGCAAGGTATGGTTGGCCGATGAGGGGCGACTGCCCTCTCATGAGGCCGAGATACCCGAGCAGTGGCGTTTTGAAGCCATGAAAGGTTTGCCTGGCACAGTCGTGGATCACGCTTTCAATGGCTGGCCGGGGGAATCCGTGATCGAACAACCCAGCGCCGGGTATCGGCTGGCATGCAGTGCAAGTGGGGCGGATCACTTTTTGCTGTTTTGCCCGCAGGGGCAAGGTTTTTTCTGCTTTGAGCCGGTTAGTCACCCGGTGAATGCGCATCACCTTGCGGGGCGGCCGGGGCTGAGGTTGTTGCAGCAGGGGGAATTCATGAGCCTGGGGTTCAAGATGCAGTATCAAGCTTTGTAATCGTGTTGCCTGGAATTGGGGCTGCTTTGCAGCCCATTCACAGCACAAGGCTGCTCCTACAAGGACCGCGTAACATTGAAACAACGCAGTCGCCTGTAGGAGCAGCCTTGTGCTGCGAATGGGCCGCACAGCGGTCCCAGAATCTCAAACCCTATGCAACAGCCTCAACGGGTGTCGCCATCGGCTTTTCAGTCGAGGTACCCCGCACCTCCCGCGCCACCTTCCACACCAGCACTGCCGCCACAATGTCGAACGCGGCCAGCACCACGAACAGCGGGCTGTAACCAATCTGCGTGACCAGAATGCCGAACACCAGGGTAAACACCGCCGCCCCCAAGTACCCGCACATGCCACCCATCCCAGTCGCCGTAGCCACCTGGTCCTTGCTGAACGAGTCCGAAGTAATCGAGTACAGCGCCCCCGAAAGCGTCTGATGGGCAAACCCGCCAATGCACAGCAAAAGGATCGCCGTGTACGGGCTTTCCACCAGGCCGATGCAGGCCGGGCCGATCATGCAGCTGGCACCGAACACCAGCACCATCTTGCGCGAGGTGAACAGCGACACCTTGAAGTAGCGGTGGAACAGCGGGCTGAGATACCCGCCCAGCACACAGCCGATGTCCGCCGCGAGGAACGGCAGCCAGGCAAACATCGCCACTTCCTTGATGTTCATGTGCCGCTCGGTCATCAGGTACAGCGGAATCCAGGCATTGAAGGTTTGCCAGGCCGGCTCGGAGAGGATCCGCGCCGAAGCGATGGCGTAAAAGTTGCGGGTCTTGAAAATGCGTTTCCACGCGCCCTTCTCGCGGGTGTCCTGTTTGAAGTGCGCTTCCTGCCCGGACAGGATGTAGTCGCGCTCTTCGTCACTCAGCCGCTTCTGGTCACGCGGGTGCTTGTATAACAGCATCCACAGCAGGGTCCAGACGATGCCCGAAACACCGACGATCACGAACGCCAACTGCCAACCACTGTGCAGGATCGCCCACACCACCAATGGCGGTGCCAGCAAGGCACCAAGCGACGAGCCAATGTTGAACCAGCCGATCGCCACCGAGCGCTCCTTGGCCGGGAACCACTCGGTGGTAGCCTTGACCCCGGCCGGCAGGCCTGCGGCCTCGGTCATGCCCAGCAGCCCGCGCATGAAGGCCATGCTCTGCCAGCCGGTGGCCAGGGCCGCGCCGGCACAGGCCACCGACCAGGCCATGGCGAACACGGCAAAACCCAGCTTGGTGCCGATGAAGTCGATGAACCAGCCGGCAACCGGCTGCATGAGGGCGTAGCACACCTGCCAACTGGCAACGATCTTGGCGTATTGCTCGGTAGTGATAGAGAGGTCGGTCATCAAGGTGGGGGCGGCCACCGAGAGGGTGTTGCGGGCGAGGTAGTTGACGACGAGCCCGGCCGTGACAAGGCTGACCATCCACCAACGGATGCCTTTCATCTTCATGGTTCACCTGAGTTTCTTGTTTTTAGAGTGGCGAGCAATTGGTGCAAATGCCGGCAGGGCTATTTGCGACAAATTGTTTCAGGCGAAAGATTGCCATGTCATAGGTCGTCGTACAACAAATATTATTTCTAGCTGTTTCCAGTGTTGTTGTACGATCTCAATCCAACTGCTGGGCACGCAAGGTCTGCGCCAGCATGTCGATGAAGGTCCTGACCTTGGCCGAGCCATACTTGCTCTCCCGGTGCAGCACGTGAATCGGCCAAGGCGCCTCTTCGTACTCGGCCAGGATCACCTGCAACTGCCCACTGGCCAGTTCATCTGCAACCTGGTACGACAACAACCGGGCTATCCCCAGCCCACCACTGGCAGCAGCAATGGCCCCGTCATTGCTGGTCACCGTTAGCCTCGGTTTCATGCGCACCATTGTCGGCTCCTCGGTTACCCCGAATCGCCAGCCTGCTCTGGGCGACAGGTTGGTGGTGCCGATCACGGCATGGCCAGCCAGGTCCGAGGGGTGCTTCGGCACGCCATGGCGCGCCAGGTAGTCTGGGGAGGCACACAACATGCGTCGCACCCTGCCAACCCGTAACGCCTTCAAGCCGGAGTCGGGTAACGGACCGATGCGCACGGCCACATCCATGCCCTCCTCGACCATGTTCACCACGCGGTCGAGGAAGTAGGCGGAAACATCGACGTCCGGATACTGCTGCAGGTAGCGGACGATGCACGGCATGACGAACTTCTTGCCGAACAGGATCGGCGCAGTGACTGCCAGTTCGCCTTTGGGGGTGGCGTTGATGCCTGCGGCCGCTTCGTTGGCCTCGTGAATGCTGGCGAGGATATGCCGAGTGTCTTCCAGGTAGCGGCCGCCGGCTTCGGTCAGGCGCACGCTGCGGGTGGTGCGCAGCAGCAGCTTGACCCCGAGCTGGTCCTCCAGGGCGCTGACGGCACGGGTGACTGCCGCCGGTGAAATATCCAGGCGGCGGGCGGCGGCAGCGAAGCTTTCCAGCTCACCTACGGCGACGAACACCTTCATCAGGTGGATCTGGTCCATGCGAGCTCCTGGGCAGTTATCAGTAGCGTGATCATCCTTTATTTGACCATTTCATGTCGCTTGTGCCGTGCGCGGTTCCTTGTAGGAGCGGCCTTGTGCCGCGAAAGGGCCGCACAGCGGCCCCGGCAATGCTGAGGCGCAGCTGAAATCCCGGGGCTGCTTCGCAGCCCTTTCGCGGCACAAGGCCGCTCCTACAAGAAACCGCGCACGGCACGGATGAATCAGGCATCCAGCACCAGCGCCTGCCCCCCTCCTCCACTTGCGCCGGCACTGCACAACAGATCAGCACCGACCCTGCCTCCGGCAGCTCTGCCGGTGGGTTCGGGTAATGCACCTGCCCGCTCACCAACCTCGTCTTGCAGGTACCACACGAACCGCCCCGGCAACTGAACTCCGGCGCCAGCCCGCGCGCCTCGGCCAGTTCCAGCAAGGTGCCGCTACCGGGCGCCCAGCGCGCCTCCTTGGCCGATGCGGCGAAATACACCGGCACGGGCTCGCTGGCCGCAGGTGGCTGTTGCAAGGTTGGCTGGTCCCCGTCCGTGTGCCGCCGTAACGTCGACGGGCCGAAGGCCTCGGCGTGGATCCGCGCATCGGGCACATGCACCCCGCGCAGCCCTTCATACAGGTCCTGAGTAAAGCTGCCCGGACCACACAAGTAGAAATCGTAGTCGTCCAGCGCCAGCGTCGCCTTGACCTGCTCGATGCCCAACCGGCCGGTGAACTCATAATCCCGCCCAAGCAACGCATGATCTTCAGGCTGGCTCAGGGCACGATGAAGCTGCAGCCGTTCACCGGCCTGTTGTCGCAAGCTCGCCACTTCCTGCTGGAACGGCAAGTCACCCAAGCTGCGAGCACCATGGAACACGTGAACGCGCCGAGGCTGCCCTTGGCTCAACTGTTCACGCAGCATGGCCAGCAACGGGGTAATACCCACCCCCGCGCCAATCAGCACAAGCGGCCGCATACTCTGCAAGTCCAGCGTAAAGCTGCCCATCGGTGGGCGAACGTTAAGCACATCACCTGCCGCGATACGTTCATGCAAGTGCCTGGAAACAGGCCCCTGGGCTTTGACGCTGATGCGTAAATAGCCATCGGAAGGTGCGCTGGACAGGCTGTAGGTACGGATCAGCGCCGTCTCCCCGTCGCGCTGGACTTGCACCGGAACATGTTGCCCGGCTGCAAAAACCACAGCGTTATCGGCGGGCGGCTGAAGGTAGAACGAACGAATATCGCGGCTCTCCTGCTCTACCCGCAGTACGCGCCAGGCCTGCCATTGGCGCTGTTGCTGGCGTTGTTGCAAGCGCACGTCAGCTTCGGCCCAGGTGCCGGTCATCAGGCTGGTTGGTGCGTATTCCCTGAAAGCCCAGCGCAGGGACACCGCAGCCGGGCGCCACACAACCTGCTCGACCTCCAGCGTCCACAGCCGCTCTGCACCTTCGAACGCCTGGATGGCCGGGCTTTCCAGCAACACCTCGGCACGCCCGCACAGTTGCAGCACGTTGCCATTGTTGAAGTCGATGAACAGCAAACCTGCCGGGGGGTTCACCAACAGGTTACCCAACGTGTTGAAGTGCAGGTTGCCGGCGTAGTCGGGAATGGTCAGCGTGTTGCCTTCGACCTTGACGAACCCCGGCCGGCCGCCACGGTGGGAAACATCCACCGAGCGCCGGCCGTTGCCATGCTCGACATAGCTGGCGACGAAGAAGGTATCGGCAGCCCGGATCATGCTGACAGTCGTGGCATCCAGTGTTGCCGCATCGACGCGCCCCTGTGCGGGTTCGCAGACGCGGGTGTAGTCACGCAACTGGATGTACTGCGGGCAGTTGCCGAACGACTGGTCCACCGTCACCTGCAATTGCCCACCTGTAGCCTGGCGGATCTGCCCGTTGATGCGGTTGCGCCGGCGGGTGTGCAGTTCGATGCCCAGCAGGCCAACCGCCTGCCCGGCCACCAGCCCCGGGGTGGCGGGGTCATCTGCCGGCAAGGTAGTGTCGATTATCAACCGGCGAGGGTCGGGCGAGCCGACAAAACCCTCTGGCCCCTCCAGCAACGTCGCCCAGGGCCGGCCCTGGGCGTCCACGCTGGCCGCCACCATGAACGGCAACTGGTGATAGAAGGTGCGGTGCTGGTCGGGCATATGGTCACGAATGACCTTTTGCCCGAACGCCTCCATGCGCTCTGCTACACCGACCTTTTCCTGCAGGGTTTTCTCGCCCGCATGCCAAGGCGAGGGGCGGTGGTCCGGGGACTGTTGCATGGCGGCGTTCCTCCCGAGGGCGGGGTGTCAGGCGCTGGTCTGCAGCCCGATCACGGTACGTGGCATAGGCACGAAGCCCGGCAGCGACTCGATCCGTGCCAGCCAGCTGCGCACATTGGCATAGGGCTCCAGCGACACGTTGCCCTCCGGTGCGTGGGCGATGTACGAGTAGTTGGCGATGTCGGCGATGGTGGGCGTGTTGCCGGCCAGGAACGGCGCCTTAGCCAACTCAGCGTCGATCACCTTGAGCAGGGTGTGGGCGCGGGTGATCACTTCGTCGGTGTTGAACGCAGCACCGAAGACGGTTACCAGGCGTGCGGCTGCCGGGCCGAAAGCCAGTGGGCCTGCGGCGACGGACAACCAGCGTTGCACGCGGGCGGCGGCCGCTGGCTCTTCAGGCAGCCAGGTGCCGTTGTCATATTTTTTGGCGAGGTAAACCAGGATGGCGTTGGAATCGGCGATCACCGTACCGTTGTCATCGATGACCGGTACCTGGCCGAACGGGTTGAGGGCCAGGAAGTCCGGCTGCTTGTGCGCACCCTTGGCCAGGTCGACGAACACCAGCTCGGTGGGCAGGTTGAGCAGCGACAGCATCAGTTCGATGCGGTGGGCGTGGCCAGACTTGGGGAAGTTGTAAAGCTTGATCGGGTTCGACATGGGCTTGGCTCCTGGTCAGCACCGGAATGGGCTGGTGGAGCACATGCTGCACTGGATCGACTGGCAGCAGAATCAGTGCGCAGGGGAAACCATAATTTCGCGGATCGAAATAATGGTTTCCAAAACTTTCGCAAGTGCCTAAAGGTGGGCGCTAGCTAACAGATATCAGCTTAGTGCAGCTTGTTGAAATACCGGAACAGCCCACGCGCAGCCTCGACCACCTGCGGAACACAAGCTTGAATATCGGCTTCGCTCATCTGGTCAAGCAACTCGAAGTTGTCCTCCAGCCCATGCAGCGAAATAGCCTTGAGCAATTGGTCCTGCTCTGGCGGCAACTCCTTCCAACCGGCAATCTGGGTGCCGCGCATGTAGCCAAAGCACCACTCCTCCATGACGATCACGCTGCCTTCCTCGCCCTCGCTTTCCTCGAACAGGGGTTCGAAGTGGTCGACGTTGTCAGTCAGTTCCTCTTTCACCTGATTGGCATAGCGCAGCATCAATGCGGTGTACGCTTCTTCGTGCGCGGGCTTCTTGAACTTCGGCACCTTGCCACCGGCCACTGCGGGCAGCCATTGCTCCGGGAAGACGGTGACCGGAGAACTGGCCAGCGCGGTGAAAAAGCCATTGAGTTCGGCCAGGTTTAGTACCGAGTAATCGTTACCGTAGGTGATCAGCAGGTCTTCGAGGCGGTCAAGTTCTTTTTCGCTGAGTGCGGGGAGCATGGGTGAAAATCCTGGGAAGCAAAAGTGTGCACCCTAGCACATGCTGCTGCACCAGGAAGGTTTGCTTGGTCTTTGTGGGAGCAGCCTTGTGCTGCGAAGAGGCCCGTACAGCTGACAGTGATGTGTCGGCTGTACGGGCCTCTTCGCAGCACAAGGCTGCTTCTACAAGAGCGGCACCGGCCTGTCAGGGCTTAGACCGACAGCGCGCGCTCACGCAGCTCGCTGTTGAGGATGCGATCGTTTTCGCTGTAATCGACCGGGCAATCGATCACATGCACGCCCGGGGTCTTGATGCAGTGTTCCAGCAGCGGCAGCAGGCCTTCGGCGCTTTCCACGCGGTGGCCGTTGGCACCGTAAGCTTCGGCGTATTTGACGAAGTCCGGGTTACCGTAGTCCAGGCCGAAATCGGTGAAGCCCATGTTGGCCTGCTTCCAGCGGATCATGCCGTAGCCGTCGTCACGCAGGATCACCACGGTGACGTGCATGCCCAAGCGGACTGCGGTCTCAAGCTCCTGGCTGTTCATCATGAAGCCGCCGTCGCCACATACGGAGATCACCGGGCGGTCCGGGTGCACCAGGTGCGCGGCCATTGCCGAAGGCAGGCCGGCGCCCATGGTCGCCAGGGCGTTGTCCAGCAGCACGGTGTTTGGCTTGTGCGCCTTGTAGTTGCGGGCGAACCAGATCTTGTAGATGCCGTTGTCCAGGGCCACGATGCCTTCGGACGGCAGCACGCGACGGATGTCGGCGACCAGGCGCTGCGGATAGACCGGGAAGCGGTCGTCGTCAGCGCCTTCGGCGATTTGCGCTTCATTGGCTTCACGGATCGCCATCAAGCGGGTGAAGTCCCAGTGCGAGGTCTCGGTGAGCGCTTCGCTGATCTGCCACACGGCGTTGGCGATGTCGCCGATCACTTCCACCTGCGGGAAATACACGGCATCGACTTCGGCGGAGCGGAAGTTGATGTGGATGACTTCGGTGCCACCACGGACCATGAAGAACGGCGGCTTCTCGATCACGTCGTGACCGATGTTGACGATCAGGTCGGCGGCCTCGACGGCGCGGTGTACGAAGTCACCTGACGACAGTGCCGCGTTGCCCAGGAAGCGTGGATGGCGCTCGTCGACCACACCTTTACCCAGCTGGGTGGTGATGAACGGGATGCCGGTCTTGTCGATCAGCTGCTTGAGGACCTTGGCGGTCATCTTGCGGTTGGCGCCGGCGCCGATCACCAGGATCGGGTTACGGGCGTTATGCAATTTCTGAACAGCGGCTTCGATGGCCACGTGTTCGGCCAGCGGGCGGCGGTGCAGGCTGCGCGGGATCGGCAATGCGTCGGTCTGCTCGGCGGCGATGTCTTCCGGCAGCTCCAGGTGTACCGCCCCCGGCTTTTCTTCTTCGGCCAGGCGGAAGGCTTCGCGCATGCGCGACGGGATGTTGTCGGCCGAGGCGAACTGATGGGTGTACTTGGTGATGGGGTCCATCATGCCGCACACGTCAATGATCTGGAAGCGGCCCTGCTTGGACTTCTTGATCGGCTTCTGCCCGGTGATCATCATCATCGGCATGCCGCCCAGGTAGGCGTAGGCGCTGGCGGTGACCAGGTTGGTGGCGCCAGGGCCGAGGGTAGACAGGCTGACGCCGGTCTTGCCGGTCAGGCGGCCGTAGGTGGCAGCCATGAAGCCTGCAGACTGCTCGTGACGGGTCAGTACCAGCTTGATCTTCGACTTGCGCAGGGATTCGAGCAGGTCGAGGTTTTCTTCACCGGGAATGCCGAATACATACTCGACACCTTCGTTTTCCAGGCATTGCACAACGACATCGGCGGCCTTGGCCATCTTGCTTGCTACCTCAAGTGATGGGACGGTGGAAGTCCAGAAATGCGCAGCACGGTACGCTGGCATCGCCAGGTTCAGGGGCAGGAATGCCCTGAATCAAAGTCTTGACGTAGGGTGGGCAAGGGAAAGTCACGTTGGTGCGAAAGCAATGTTGTCGCACATCACTGGAGCAGCCTTGTGCGATCCCTGTGGGAGCGGCTTTAGCCGCGAAGCAGGCGGTGGCGGATGGCACCGGCTTTGCCGGTGTTCACGGCTGAAGCCGCGCCCACAGGGGGACTGCGTGAGCCTGGAGGATTTTTTTGAGGCAGAAAGACAAAACCCCTACCTGCATGTGCAGATAGGGGTTTTGCGAAATGAATCTTGACGATGACCTACTCTCACATGGGGAAACCCCACACTACCATCGGCGATGCATCGTTTCACTGCTGAGTTCGGGATGGGATCAGGTGGTTCCAATGCTCTATGGTCGTCAAGAAATTCTGTAGCCAGAATGTCCAGATGGACAGCCCAGCGAATTCGGATATGCGATATTTGTGGTCTGTTGCGAACTTTCGGTTCGTATCATCTTCACCACCGCAATCTGCGTGAGCAAATTGCTTGGGTGTTATATGGTCAAGCCTCACGGGCAATTAGTATTGGTTAGCTCAACGCCTCACAGCGCTTACACACCCAACCTATCAACGTCGTAGTCTTCGACGGCCCTTTAGGGGATTCAAGATCCCAGTGAGATCTCATCTTGAGGCAAGTTTCCCGCTTAGATGCTTTCAGCGGTTATCTCTTCCGAACATAGCTACCCGGCAATGCCACTGGCGTGACAACCGGAACACCAGAGGTTCGTCCACTCCGGTCCTCTCGTACTAGGAGCAGCCCCTCTCAAATCTCAAACGTCCACGGCAGATAGGGACCGAACTGTCTCACGACGTTCTAAACCCAGCTCGCGTACCACTTTAAATGGCGAACAGCCATACCCTTGGGACCGGCTTCAGCCCCAGGATGTGATGAGCCGACATCGAGGTGCCAAACACCGCCGTCGATATGAACTCTTGGGCGGTATCAGCCTGTTATCCCCGGAGTACCTTTTATCCGTTGAGCGATGGCCCTTCCATACAGAACCACCGGATCACTAAGACCTACTTTCGTACCTGCTCGACGTGTTTGTCTCGCAGTCAAGCGCGCTTTTGCCTTTATACTCTACGACCGATTTCCGACCGGTCTGAGCGCACCTTCGTACTCCTCCGTTACTCTTTGGGAGGAGACCGCCCCAGTCAAACTACCCACCATACACTGTCCTCGATCCGGATAACGGACCTGAGTTAGAACCTCAAAGTTGCCAGGGTGGTATTTCAAGGATGGCTCCATGAGAACTGGCGTCCCCACTTCAAAGCCTCCCACCTATCCTACACAAGCAAATTCAAAGTCCAGTGCAAAGCTATAGTAAAGGTTCACGGGGTCTTTCCGTCTAGCCGCGGATACACTGCATCTTCACAGCGATTTCAATTTCACTGAGTCTCGGGTGGAGACAGCGCCGCCATCGTTACGCCATTCGTGCAGGTCGGAACTTACCCGACAAGGAATTTCGCTACCTTAGGACCGTTATAGTTACGGCCGCCGTTTACCGGGGCTTCGATCAAGAGCTTCGCTTGCGCTAACCCCATCAATTAACCTTCCGGCACCGGGCAGGCGTCACACCCTATACGTCCACTTTCGTGTTTGCAGAGTGCTGTGTTTTTAATAAACAGTCGCAGCGGCCTGGTATCTTCGACCGGCATGGGCTTACGGAGCAAGTCCTTGACCCTCGCCGGCGCACCTTCTCCCGAAGTTACGGTGCCATTTTGCCTAGTTCCTTCACCCGAGTTCTCTCAAGCGCCTTGGTATTCTCTACCTAACCACCTGTGTCGGTTTGGGGTACGGTTCCCAGTTATCTGAAGCTTAGGAGCTTTTCTTGGAAGCATGGTATCAACCACTTCGTCGCCTAAAGGCAACTCGTCATCGAGCTCTCGGCCTTAGAATCCCGGATTTGCCTAAGATTCCAGCCTACCACCTTAAACCTGGACAACCAACGCCAGGCTGGCCTAACCTTCTCCGTCCCTCCATCGCAATAACTGGAAGTACAGGAATATTAACCTGTTTTCCATCGACTACGCTTTTCAGCCTCGCCTTAGGGACCGACTAACCCTGCGTCGATTAACGTTGCGCAGGAAACCTTGGTCTTTCGGCGTGCGAGTTTTTCACTCGCAT